>JACKNY010000003.1:0-340393 GCA_024234615.1 Pseudomonadales bacterium | reverse complement strand
CCAAGGAAAAGACATTGGTTTCTCCCTTTGCCAAATAATCCGTTGCGCCCGCTTTGATTAGCGAGGTGCCCAGAGTGCTGTCCATCTCTGCGCTAACAACAATTATTTGCGCGGATGGATTAAGGGATTTGGCTTCGCCGAGAAACTCGTTGCCGGTTTCGCTACTGAAGAGGTATTCGGTAAAAATAATATCGAAGCTTTCGTTAGCAAGCACTCGTAGTGCTTTTCCTACCGTACAGCACCAGGTTAATTCGTAATTTAAGCCTTCGATTTGCTGCAACACATAGTCTAAAAATAAACGCTCTGTGTGCTGATCATTGACCAGCAGAATGCGTACCAGCTCACTCCGTATGCTTTGTTCTAATATATTCATAGCCCATTTAGATCAGCATTATGGATCGAATTAATCGAAATAAAGTACGCGCTGGCAGACTATGCCAACTCATATATTTTTGTACACACCTCTTTATAAACTCAGTTAACGTCAGCCTAGAGTTCTAATTATTTGCTGCTATCAACCATGTATTGGACGCTTGCTTGCAATTCCTGATCTGAGCAACTCATACAAGTGCCGCGGGGAGGCATTGCGTTGATACCATTAATAGCGCTATTCACCAAAGCATCCACACCTTTAGCGATACGTCCCGCCCAAGCGGCTTTGTCGCCGACTATTGGTGCCCCAGCGACGCCCGCTCCGTGACATAATGCGCAGGAACTATTATAAACCTCTTCGCCAGAACGTCCGGCTGCTGCTGGTGCGGCGCTTGACGCAGCGTTTGCAGGAGCTGCAGCAGCAACGGCAGGTGCATCTTGTTCGCACGGTTCACCGGCGACACAGACGACACCAGCAGGTTTGATGCGTGCGATGATATCGGCTTCTGAGTCGCTGTCAGCGCGCACAGAAGTAGTTGCAAAAAATGCTGTGGTGAATGAAAGAAAAAGAAATAAACCTCTGTGCTTCATTTTGTTGTTATGGCCAATCACTACAACTACCCCTTTAACGCGCAATTAATGTTAATCAAAACTGACTATGTTTTTAGCGGGCAATTATAACGATTAATTGCAGGCGGGAAAACAGATAATCGAGAAAGGCTTGATAAGGGCTTCGGGGATTGAGGGAGATCAAGCCCAACCCATGCTTTGCGGTTTACGCTCAAGGCAAAACAGAAAGGCCAAATTCTTATTAAGAGGTTGTATCAGTGCGTACTGGCATGAGTACCGCACGAGGAAAATGTGCTGTAATTCTCAAAAAGGTAATGCTCGGGCGAACAGGAAGGTAAATAATTCGTTGACAGAAATAAGCATAAAAATGATATTACCAGCCTATAGAGCTGTTGGTAATACGCTGGTAGAATAGCCGCTCTCTTATGCGCCTCCGTAGCTCAGTTGGATAGAGTAACCGGCTTCGAACCGGTTGGTCGGGAGTTCGAATCTCTCCGGGGGCGCCAAACTTACTAATTGCAAAAAATAGCTTCACACCATTTACCATTATATCCACTCCCTGAAGTGGCCTTCCTTATAGCTGTCTAAAAAGCCAAAATAACGCCTCATAATTTCGCTCTTCCAAAGCCAGAAAGTTACGTATACCCTTAGGTAATGCAAAAACAGGATCAAAAAAGTTGAAGCTCAAACTTACTGGATGCGGACAATCAGTTGAATTGGGGCAACGCCTCTGGGGCTGTGATGTCTGATCCTGTATGCCAATTATGCTTGGCGCCATTGCGGCACAGCTTTATAGATCTCGGGATGTCGCCCCTGTGTGAGACTTATATCGAGCCTCATCAGCTCGATCAAGCAGAAATTTTTTATCCGCTACACGCTTTTGTCTGTGAGCATTGCTTCTTGGTGCAGGTGCCAGAATGCGTCGCTCCAGAAGATATATACGACGATTACCCATACTTTTCGTCTTACTCCGACAGCTGGACCGAGCATGCCAGACGGTACTGTGATTCAATGTTGGATCGTTTTGGTTTGAGACCTGATTCGTTGGTGATGGAGGTCGCCAGCAACGACGGTTATTTGCTCCAGCACTTTGTAAAACAGAACATCCCCTGCTTGGGTATTGAGCCCGCTACAAATGTTGCCAAAGTGGCGGTTGAGCGTGGTATAGAAACGGTCAGTCGGTTCTTTGGACAGGCGCTGGCAAACGAACTGGTAGAGCAACTCCCAAAGCCGGATCTGCTGATCGGCAATAATGTCCTCGCGCATGTTCCTGACCTGAACGATTTTATTGCGGGTATGAAAATACTGCTTAAGCCCTGTGGTGTCATCACGATGGAATTCCCCCATCTGCTGCGACTGATGCAAGAAAAGCAGTTCGATACCATTTACCATGAGCATTTTTCCTACCTCTCTTTTCTGGTTGCTGAACGGGCATTTGCCCATCACGGACTGACAATCTTTGATGTGGAGGTACTTCCTACGCACGGTGGCTCGTTACGCATTTTTGTGCGACACACTGAGAATACCTCGCTTGCAATAGCGGATGGCGTAGACCGGCTCAGGCAACAGGAACTGGTATTTGGTATCGATAAGCTGGAAACCTACGCAGAATTCGAGCAAGGGGTATTCGAAACCAAGCGCAAATTACTCGAATTCTTAATTGCCGCCAAGCATGCGGGCAAGCAGGTAGTAGGCTATGGTGCGCCGGGGAAAGGCAATACCTTGTTAAATTACTGTGGTATTCGTACCGATTTTCTTGATTACACCGTCGACAGAAGCCCACACAAACAAGGTCGCTTTACGCCCGGAACCCATATCCCTATTCTGCACCCGGATCAAATTTTCCAAACACGCCCGGATTATGTGCTGATACTGCCTTGGAATCTGGCTGAGGAAATCACGCAGCAGATGGCGGCGATTAGAGATTGGGGTGGGCAGTTTGTAGTACCAATCCCTGAAGTGAAGGTGCTGTGATGAATATTCTGGTCACTGGTAGTGAAGGTTATATCGGCATGCGGCTCACCCCCTGGTTGGCTGCGCGTGGTCATAGGGTAACTGGTCTAGATTCGGGCTACTATCGCGATGGTACGCTGTACCTTGATCCAATCGGTCTGCCAGAGTTACCGCGTACCCTTTATAAGGATTTACGCACCGTCACGCCGGCTGATTTCGAGGGATTTGAAGCGGTCATTCACTTGGCCGAACTGTCCAATGATCCTCTGGGAGAACATTGTCCGGATGTCACCTTCGAGATTAACCATCAGGGTACGCTACGCATCGCCAAGGCCGCGCGCGAGGCTGGCGTAAAGCGTTTAGTTTATGCTTCCTCATGCAGTGTCTATGGTGCGGCAGTCACTGATTTTGTCGATGAGACGTCACCGGTCAATCCACAAACCGCCTATGCCCAGTGTAAAACGTTGGTCGAACGGGATCTCAAGGCGATGGCGGATGAGAATTTCACCGTTGTTTTTTTGCGCAATGCAACTGCATATGGCCCTTCGCCCAGAATGCGGTTTGATATTGTTCTTAACGATCTCTGCGCCCTTGCCTGGACTCAACATAAAATCTCGATGATTAGCGACGGTAGTCCGTGGCGACCAATCGTTCACATAGAGGATATCTGTGAGGCGCTACGCTGTGCTCTTGAAGCACCGTCGAACACAGTGAACGGTGAAGTCTATAATGTGGGGAATAGTTCGGAGAATTACCGAATTCGAGAGATTGCAGAGATTATTGCCTCCGTGTTTACCGGTTGCGAAGTAACCACCGGGTTGCCCAGCGGAGACAATCGTAGTTATCGTGTCTGCTTTGATAAGATTGCTACGTGTCTGCCTGGGTTCAAAGCAAGATGGACCGCAAAAGAGGGTGCTATCGAATTGAAGCAGCTGTTTGAACGTATTCAAATGCCCCAGAGTATGTATGAATTTCGTGCCTTTACCCGGTTAAAACAATTGACCTATCTCCAGCGAACCGGTCAACTCGATCAGAATTTGTATTGGAGTGCGCGGTGAAGTTTATACCGACTCATCTTCAAGGGGCCTATATCATCGATATAGAAGCGCTGGAGGACTCTCGAGGTTTTTTTGCCCGAACCTGGTGTCAGGAAGAATTTCAGCAGCATGGTATTGACATAAGTCCTGTACAAATGAGCGTTTCACATAATGCGCTAGCGGGGACGCTCCGCGGCTTGCATTTCCAATGGCCTCCTTCGCTAGAAGCGAAACTGGTTCGCTGTCAGCGGGGCCGTGTTTATGACGTGATAGTCGATTTACGACCGGACTCTGCCACTTTTACCGGCTTTGTCGCCGTCGAGCTTGATAGCCGAAAACACAATGCCTTGTATGTCCCGCCAGGTTTTGCGCACGGCTTCCAAACACTGGAGGCCAATAGCGATATTACCTATATGATGTCAACGGCTTTTCGTCCAGAGCTCGCTGACGGTTTACGTTACAACGATCCTCAATTCGAAATAGATTGGCCGTTACCTGTGAGCTGCATTTTGGATCGAGATCGCGACTATCCAAACTTCAATAAAAACGATTACAGCCAGCGTTATTTTCAGGCGCTTAAAGCTACGAATAACGCCAGTTCAGCTCACCAGGATAAAGGGAAGTAAATCGCCGATGATTGCGCTCATTGATATGCACAAAGTAAAAAATCTTCTCTGTATTGGTGCGCACCCTGACGATATTGAGCTTGGGGCAGGTGCAACCATAATGCGGTTGATAAAGCAGAATCCGGGCTTGCGTATTCGATGGGTTGTCTTGACTGGTGGCGATACTCCGCGCGCAGAAGAAGCAAGGCAAGCCGCGGCAATGTTTACAGCCGGAGCAGCTGACGCCTGTGTAGAAATACATGAATTTAAAGATGCGTTTCTACCCTGGCAAGGCGAACAAATAAAGAACGTTTTTGAAGTCCTTAAGCACGACTTCGCGCCGGACCTCATCTTCACTCACTATGGCAAAGATCGCCACCAGGATCATCGGCTAATATCAGAGCTCACATGGAACACTTGGCGAGACCATGGCATTTTGGAGTATGAAATTCTTAAGTGGGACGGTGACCTTGGGCAACCGAATGTCTTTGTGTCGTTTGACGAAGCTTTAAGCCAAAAGAAAGTGGAGGCGATTTATAGCACATACCTGACCCAGCAATCACGGGGCTGGTTTAAAAAAGAAAATTTCCTGGCATTGATGCGTGTTCGCGGTGTGGAGAGCAACGCTGATTACGCTGAGGCTTTCTATGCTAGGAAAATGCTCTGGTGAGGATGCCAAAATCACGGTTGCGGGCCTTATGACGGCGGCCAAAGCTGCCAAGGCCTTTCTCCCTGCTGATCCATATCGTCGAATACTTTCTTGTCTTTGAGGGTATCCATGCACCCCCAAAACCCCTCGTGCGTATAGGCCAGCAGTTGCTTTTCGGCAATCAGACGCTGGAAGGGCTCTTCAACAAGCTCTTCACCTTCTTGCAGATAATCAAAAATCTCTCGTTTAAAGGCAAAGAAACCACCATTAATCCAAAAATCTGATTGGCTGGCCTGACGAATGTCCTGCACTAGGCCGTCACTTCCTACCGCCACAGTATGAAAGCTGTGCTTTGGACGTACACAAACAAAACTGGCGATCTTGTTCTTTGTGTGAAAATGTTCCAGGTAGTCTCCTAGCGGGAGATCGGATAGTCCATCACTGTAGTTAGCCAGAAAGGTGTCATCATCGCCAAGATAGTCCTTTACCGCCAGCAAACGCTGACCGATATTCGTATTTGCCCCGGTGTCCGCGAAGGTAATCTTCCATTCAGTGTTATCGTCATTAACAAAATGTAATACGTCTGCCAATCCAGAAGGTTTTAAGTCGTTTGAGGTAGAAGGTGGGAGGTTCATGAAGTACTGCTTTATCAGGTCTCCCTTGTAACCAAGGCAAAGAATGAATTCGTTGTGCCCGAAATGGGCATAGTATTTCATCAAATGCCAAAGAATAGGTTGGTCGCCAATATTCACCATCGGCTTTGGGATGGTATCCGTAAACTCGCGTAGCCGCGTACCCAATCCTCCGCAGAAAAACACTACTTTCATTGGCTCCATTCCTTAAGGTTTATTCTCAGTTGATTTTTGCTTGCGGTAATATCCTTATCCCGGTCATGACGTTACCTCCTTTAGCAAGTCATGGGCACAGAGTGCTTGTGCAGCGAGCATGACCTCCCTGAATCGGAGGCCGGAGCGCTCCGCGATATCCAACAGGCTATGCTCACCATCGGATAAATTGAGTACCCAAAGTATAGCCATCTGCGTATTCGGTGATGCTTTTATGCCACCAATGCTGGAGTAGAGGCCGTATTTCGATAGTCGAGGTTCACCTTTAGGTTTCATGTTCAGGTAAAGCCGGTCATTTTCGATGATGTCGAAAATGTCGAGACAAGCGGTACAGGATTTAGCGAGCTGCCCAGGCTGGATAAAATTCAGGTCATCAGCTGATGTATGGTACTGAGGGTAACAGCCATGAGGCGTTCTTGATAATCTGCCAACCGGCAAATTAAACCCAGGCGAACAATACTGGCGCTCGTCATAGCCATAAGGTGAAAATTCGAACAATTCATGTTCTGTCTGTTGTTTCAAAATATGGATTGCGGCCCGATCAATAGCCGCGTCGCCGCCGCGGCTTGATTTGTAGCTTAGCGGTCCCGGGTCACCGAGGCCCGCCAGAACCAGACCGTGCTTAATTCTCGGTATGATTGGCTCGTTGCAGGCAAGCCAGGTGAGCGAACCAATCGTGGCGGGAATAAATAAAAACCGATACGAGAAGCGAAGGCGCAGTGATTTGAGATGCTTGGCCAGATATGCGGCGATTACCAGGCCGGAAAGATTATCGTTGGCAAGCGAAGGATGACAGATATGGCAGGAAACGAGGACTTCGTTGTCCGATTCGCCAGGAATATAGATTTCACCGTAGCTTAGCGATCCTGGTTTCAGGGTGGTGTCGATACAAACTTCGTACTCGCCTTCGGGTAGAGCATCCAGCTGGTTTTGGCTTAAGCAGAAACCCCAGTTTTCCTCGTAGTAGGAGGTTCGATAAGGAATTAAATCGGGTTGATCCGGTAAGGTGTAAAGATGGGGACGGAGTTCTTCAAGCGATAACCTGGTTTTGACGGGAATACTGTAACTCACGACGTGAAGGCTGGAGCGTTGAAAATCGATAACACGTGCTCCCGTGGCATTTTTGACGTAGGCATCACGGATATTCCATTCGTTAGGGACTACCCAATCAAAGACTTCGGTGTCGCTGGAGACTTCGCGAAATTGTATTGACGCAACCGTGCTCAGACGCGACAGCGTTTCACGCACGCCGTCGCCAGTGATGCTGCGGCAGATTGGGAAAAGCTCCGCAATCAGATCATAAAGCTGTTTTGCGAGATCCTCCTCGCTAATGGCTAAACGGTATGGATTACTGGTCATTTGAGGCTTGCCCATCCAGAGATTTAACCTGATTGCGTTGACAGCGACTGAAAACGTATCTGCTTTTCATAAGCGTTGATCTGCGATTATGTTCCTGGGTTGTCTAACCAATTCAATGCTCTCGGTACCACTCAATAGTTCGGGCCAGGCCTTCTTCCAGTGCAACTTGTGCCTGCCAGTCCAGCTTGCGCTTTGTTTCGCTTTGGTTAGCGCGGCGCTCCTGTTCCATAAGGCGGTCAGCGATTACGCCAAATCGTGCCTGGATGGTAGGGTCAATCTGTTGCAGAATTTCCTCCACGACTGCTTTGATAGTATGGGAGTGACCGGAGCCGAGATCAATGGTTTCTCCTTCTATTCCCGCCCGGCAACCCAGCTGAGTGAGCCCATCTACCAAATCACTGATATATATCCAATCAACACGACGTAGTCCGCTCGATAGTTCGGGTGCTTCCCCCTTCAAAGCTTTAAGGATGCAGTAGGGAACGAGTTTACGGCGATCTTTCTGTTCAGGACCATACACCATAAATACGCGGGCAATCACGACTGGCAGACCGTAGAGCGCGTGAAACATCCGGGCATAAGCACTGGCCGCGAACTTGGCTGCAGCATAGGGTGATGATGGCACGGGATTGGCATCGCTCCGGTCTGGCTCTTCCTGTGAATTCGAGATGACCAGTCGTTTACAGCAGCCACTCTGTTGGGCAGCGGTCAGCACGCAAATGGTGCTTTTAAGGTTGTTCTCAAAGGTCGGTAGCACCGCTTCAAGTTCGCGTCGCCCATCGACATGACTTGCCAGATGAAAGATGAAATCAGGTCGGATTTTGTCCATTAAGTTTCGAACCGCTGCTAGGTCAGTCAAGTCAAGACATACCCACTCGGCATAATTTCCACTGGGCCTGTTGTTTAAATAAATACCCGTGACCTGTGCGCCCAACTGGCTCAGGCGTCGACATAAATGAGTGCCGATGAAGCCGCTGGCGCCAGTGATCAAGACCGAAGCCTCGCGGTAATACGTATCGGAATTTACCATCATGAACCCCCATTAAAAGGGCTGTTCCCCGATAGACAAAAGATGGGATGGCTCTTCGTAAAAACACCAGCCAGTCTCTGTGGTTTTTCGGACAATTGAAAACTCCCGCAATTATTGGCGCAGGTCCTGACATGCCTACCCTGATCGAGTCGATTCGTTGCTCTAGATCGAAGGGTGTTCATCGGCCCGGGATCACTATTCGAGCTAGTCGGCGAATAACCTGATGGCGTAATGCGGCAACGCGCCGCAACAGATAAAGCCAGACGCGCAGCTTCTCCGACAGGCTGATCGGAGCCTTACAGGTTGTGATGAATCGATAGGCATGCAAGCTGACGCGTTGCCTTAAGGAGGGTCCCCGGGGAGCGTCCCGCTCAGCAGCGGTAGAGGCGTTCATCAATATACTGGATGTTTCGGCATCGAAGCGTCGCACAAATAACCGTTCTGGAATTTCCACGAATTTCCCTAAAAGCGATAGTTCCGCAACCATGCTGATGTCGGAGCCCGGCATCGGCCTGATAAGGCTGGTTCTTCGCAATGCGGATGCTCTGATAACGCCATGCATGATGTTGTTAATCCGTTCATGCTCCAAATACTGGCTGAACCGGGTGGAAGGCCGCTCATCTTCGAGATTGAAATTATCATAATACTCCACGGCAACTTCCTTTCCATCCGGGTCGCAAAGGAGTAAATAGGCCCTGGGGTAGGCAAGGACTACGTCTTCTCTGGCTTCCAGCACGGCCACACATTTCTCGAAAAAGCCTTCTAAACAGAAATCACTGTCTGCTGCCCATTTGAAGTATTTCCCCGTCGCCATCTCAAAAACCAAGTCGAAATTTTTATAGAGCCCGATGTTGGTAGTGTTGCGATGGTATCGGATGCGGCCATCACGCTCAGCTAATCTGCGGCATATCGCCTCGGTCTGATCGGTGGAGGCATTATCGGAAATAATTAGTTCGAACTCCCTAAGGCTCTGCTCAAGGGCAGATTCAATGGCACCCTCAATCCATTTTGCACCATTGTAAACAGGTAAACCAATACTCAGCAGAGGCGGAGAAGACTGCTTGTTCTGAGCTGGATTTGAAGGCGAATCCTCAAGCATGGGTTTCGGTCATAATGTTATTTTCGACTTTAGGATTTTCGATCATCAGCGGTGGTTATAATGAGGATAGACAGCCTTTTTGTATGAGGCAAGCATTGATTGACCTGCGTTTATTCTATGATCTTAATTTGCATAGTGAGGCAATCTGTCTATCAGTAGAGGTTCCTAACGATAGCCCGGAGCACAAAGGTGGCAATATAGCTGGGATATTAGGGAAAACGGCAATACACTAAAAGTTATTGAACCTTATTGCTGCCAGGTGGAATGTTTATTTTCAATCGAGACCCAAGATGAGTGAAGGCAACTTAACGACCGGTGACTTTAAATTGTCTCAGCTTTCGTCTGGACCGACTGACCCTCCCTGGGCCATTGCGGTATTTGCTCATAACGAAGCTAAGACAATTCAGCGGGCACTGGAGAGTATCATTACGGCAATCGGTAATCAGGGTATTTCGATCTACGTGCTCGCCAACGGTTGTACTGATACGACGATAGAGAGGGTTCATCAGAGTGCGGCCAACATCAATAATCTCTGGCTGTTGGAATCTAAGGTCGCCGATAAAGCCAGTGCCTGGAATCTCTTTGTGCATGAGGTGTTGTCAAACAACCGGTTGGCGGGATTAGATATCTGCTTCTTTATGGATGGTGATGTGACTCTTGCTGTCGATGCATTAGAGCTTTTGGCGGCGGCGCTGGAACAGGTTCCCAGTGCTGAAGCCGCCGGGGCCATGCCAGCAACAGGTAGAAACAAGGACGCCTGGCGCCAACGGATGCCGATCAGCGGCATGCTCGCTGGTAATTGTTATGCTTTGCGTAGTAGCTTTATTCAGCAGATTAGGGAGCGACCAGTCAGGATGCCAGTCGGTCTGATTGGTGAAGACTTTTTTGTCTCCTGGTTAGTGGCGAGTAATGTCTGGCGTAAACAGTTGACGAAAGATGAGGACGTCCGTTGTATTTTCCACAAAGAGGCCGAGTTCGCTTTTCGCTCTTTATCCCCCTGGTCGCTAACCGATTGTCGAACCTACATGCGTCGCAAATGGCGTTACACCTTGCGCGGGCTGCAACATCAAATGCTTATACTGTTGTTAATGCGACAGGGTTTGGAGGCTATGCCGCGAAATGTGAGTGAGCTGTATCAAAAAGGCCCACTGCCCTCGCGCCTGAGCTGGTGCGGATCTGATACCCTGCTACGTTTTATTGCAGTGCTGTGGATACGAGCGCAACGAAAACGGAGTAGCGCTGAGATTGACAATCTAAGTACGTACCGGGAGTAAACAAAGATATGATACCCGCTTCGACCATTCTGTACGGCCTTGGCCTTGTTGCTAGCTTATTCAGTAGCGGTCACTTTGTCGACGCTTAAGCCATCCTGTTTTAACAAAGCATCCACTTCAGGTTCTCTGCCACGGAAATTAACAAATAGACGCATAGGCTCGTCCGAGCCTCCCTGCTCAAGAATACTGGTTAAGAAGCTCTTGCCCGTTTGTGGATTGAAAATCCCTTCATCTTCAAATCGAGAAAAGGCATCAGCAGAAAGCACTTCTGCCCACTTATAGCTGTAGTAACCTGCTGAGTATCCGCCAGCGAAGATGTGACTAAAACCGTGCTGAAAGCGATTTTCTTTAATTGTCGGAGTCACTGCCACCTGTTCGCGGACCTCATCCAACAGCTCTTGTACTGGTCGTGGTGACCCTGATTGATATTCCAAGTGAAGCTTGAAATCGAAAAGCGAAAATTCTAACTGCCGCACGGTTTGCATAGCAGTCTGAAAATTCTTTGCTGCCAGCATTTTTTGCAAGAGGCTGTCCGGCAAGGGTTCACCACTTTGGTAATGCTGGGAGATAAGCGCTATCCCCTGTGGCTGCCAGCACCAGTTTTCCATAAATTGGCTGGGCAATTCCACCGCGTCCCAAGGCACACCATTGATGCCGGAAACACCCGCTACCTCGATTTGGGTTAGTAGGTGATGCAGGCCGTGACCGAATTCATGGAATAGCGTGGTCACTTCATTGTGGGTTAATAGTGCCGGGTCGTTACCCACCGGGCCATTGAAATTACAGGTGAGGTAGGCCACGGGTAGCTGTAGTCTACCATCTGCTAACCGCCGTCTGACGCGGCAGTCATCCATCCAAGCTCCTCCGCGTTTGTTTTCTCGGGCATAAATGTCTAGATAGAACTTGCCGATCAGCTGCCCGTCTTTGTAAATATGGTAGAAGCGCACATCAGGATGCCAGCAATCCACCCCTTTGACTTGTTCAATATCGATAGCAAAAAGCTTGTTGACGATCACAAACATGCCACTAATGACATGATCTGCCGGAAAATAAGGGCGCAACGCCTCTTGGGAGATGGCAAAGTGGTGTTGTCTGAGTTTTTCTGAATAAAAGCCTACATCCCAGGGATTTAATTGTGCCACCCCAAACGCTGTATTGGCGTATTCCTGCAAAGCGGCATATTCCTTTTTTGCCAGCGGCGTTACTCGTTGCGCCAAATCTGTTAAAAACGTCATTACCTGCTGAGGAGACTCAGCCATTTTTGTCGCTAAAGAATAGGCCACGTAGTTTTCAAAACCGAGCAGCTCGGCAAGCTCGTGGCGCAGCGCCAGTGTTTCATCAATTAACGCCGAATTATCCCAAGTGCCTGCGTTCGGGCCAACATCAGAGGCGCGCGTGACATAGGCACGATAGACCTCTTCTCGCAAGGCGGCATTTTCACCGTAGGTAATGAGGGGAAAATAGGATGGAAACTCCAATGTAATCAGATATCCACTTTTTCCTTTCGCTTTGGCTGCCTGCTGCATCGCCGCTAACGCAGATTCTGGCACCCCGGCCAGCTCTGCTGCATCCTCTATCAGCTTGCTCCAAGCCTGAGTTGCATCCAATACATTTTCGGAGAACTTACTGCTTAATTCGGAAAGACGTTTTTTAATTTCCGCATAGCGTTGTTTTTTTGCCTTTGGTAAATCCACGCCGGCCAGATGAAAATCTCGCAAAGTGTTATCAATGTGTTTGCGCTGGGCCTGCGAAAGTTTTGCATATTCTTCGCTGTTTGCGAGTGCTTTAAATGCCTGATACAGCTCTGGGCTTTGCCCTAATTCCGTGCTGTATTCTGACAGCAAGGGCAAGCAAGCATTATACGCATCGCGCAGTTGACTGCTGTTGACCACCGAATTCATGTGCTGCACGGGTGACCATGCTTGGTTCAGTCGGTCATTCAACTCATCCAGCGGCATCACCAAGTTATTCCAGCTCGGGGAGCCCAACGTATCTAACAATTCATTTATTTGTTGCCTATTTTCAGCAATAATCTGGGCGATGGCGGGCTGCACCTGATCAGGAGTAATTTGTTGGAAGGGCGGGAGGTCATGATTTAACAAAAGGACGTTGGTCATTATTTTCTCTTTATTGATAGGCAGGCCCTCCCTTGTGCTCAAACAAGATTAGAGGGACTTTTAAGATGACTGAACCCTAAGATTGTTGCGCCAAACTTTTATTTTTCAAGACTTGATAGGAATATTCATGACGGTAAGAGCATTTCAAGGGATCAATCCAACCTTAGGCAAGGACGTTTATGTCGATCCGCTGGCGCTGGTGTTGGGTGATGTCCACCTGGGTAATGACTGCTCGGTCTGGCCCGGCACCATCATCCGTGGTGATGTCCATCGTATCCGTATCGGTGAGCGCTGCAACATTCAGGATGGTTCAGTATTGCACGTTACTCACGCCGGGAAGTTTACCGCTGACGGCTACCCGCTTATTTTGGGTAACGATATTACTGTGGGCCATCAGGCCATGCTGCATGGCTGCACTCTGGGTGACAGGATACTCATTGGTATGGGCGCGACTGTTATGGATGCGGCAGTGGTGCCTGACAACGTGGTAATTGGCGCCGGCAGCATGGTCACACCAGGTAAGGTGTTGGAAAGTGGATTTCTGTATGTCGGCAGCCCGGCAAAGAAAGTGCGTGCTTTAAGTGAAAAGGAAATCAGTTTTTTTACTTATAGTTCAAATAGTTATGTGGGGTTGAAAAATACCTATCTGCTTGAAAACTACATCCAATAACGTTCATTCGCCCTGCAATGTTACTAGCAATCGTCGACTGCCGGCATGATCGCGGTGCTCTCCCAGGTAAATTCCCTGCCAGGTTCCCAGTGCTAGCTTGCCATTGTTGATCGGCAGGCTGACCGTTACGCCAAATAAAGCAGTTTTAATATGAGCAGGCATATCATCAGAACCTTCCAACGTATGGCGATAATAGGGCGCATTCTCCGGTACCATGCGGTTAATATGCGATTCCATATCCGCCCTCACGTCAGGATCGGCATTTTCGTTAATGCTTAAAGATGCCGAAGTATGCTGAATAAACAGGTGCGCGATTCCCACATTGAGTGATTTTAACTCCGGCAACTGCGCAACGATCTCGTCAGTCACCAAATGGAAACCTCGGGATCGTGGTTTTAATATTAATAGTTTTTGCTGCCACATAGTGTCTCACCAATAAACATTCAGTTGTTAGATGGTACAATGCCAATCTATTATTTTCACTGATCCCCAACCTGGTTTTACATGACGTCACCCCCAGACAAGCGCATCAAACGTATAAAAACTGGCTTTTTCGAACGTCGCATGGAGATGGCCAAGGCCGGTTTTATCAGCGGCTCCAAAATACTCACGCACAGCGCTACCAATTTTTGGGCAAGCCCAGAAGAAAAAGAACGTAATAATAAAAAGTTAATGTCTGAGCAAGCACAATACATGGCCTCGGAAATGGGCAAGCTCAAAGGTAGCGTAGTAAAAATTGGCCAAATGATGGCTCTTTACGGTGAATATTTTTTGCCGAAAGAAATCACCGATGCGCTGCATACGCTGGAGGAGAATACCGCTGAGCTAGAGTGGTCTGCTATTGAAACACAACTACTTCAAGAACTTGGAGCGCATAAACTGGCGAAATTAGAGATCGATGAAACGCCCCTAGCGGCGGCCTCACTCGGCCAAGTACATCGCGCCCGCCGCATAGAAGACGGTCAGGAGCTTTGCATTAAAGTGCAATATCCCGGCGTTGCCAAATCCATCGATTCCGATTTCAACGCGATCATTCAACTCTTAACCCTCAGTCAAATGATCACCTCTAAACGCGCCTTCGAGCAATGGTTCCGTGAAGCCAGAGCGATGTTACACCAGGAAGTGGATTATCTGCAGGAAGCACATAATACAGAGTTTGCCGCGCAAATGCTGACAGGCGATTTACGCTACATTGTGCCGCAGGTTTTTCGTGAGTTTTCTAGCAAAAAAATCCTAACCACCAGCTATGAACCAGGGCTTGTTGTCACCGCTGCAAAGGTTAAGAAACTCTCCCTGCGTCGTCGCAACCATCTAGCCAAGGCGTCTCTAGATCTTTTTCTCAGCGAACTTTTTGCTTGGGGAGAAATACAAACAGACCCTAACTTTGGCAACTACCGTGTGCGTCTGGGTGACGGCAAACAACCCGACCAACTGGTTCTGCTCGATTTTGGCGCCATGAAAAAATTCCCGCCTAATTTTCTCAACCCGTTTCGTAATATGATCAGCGCCGCACACCATAACCGGCGCGATGCCTTCCTCGAAAATGCCATTGCCCTGGAATTTATGCGCGCCGATTATCCGGAGGACGTGTTACAAAACTTTGCGGATGTCGCGATGGAAATTATCGAACCGCTCGCTGCCAACTACCACAATGTTCCAGACTTTGCCCTTAACCCAAAGGGTGAATACCGTTGGGCCGAGAGCAAACTGCCCAGAAGGGTGGCGAAAAAAGCGTCGCAGGCGTCGCTATCAAAATACTTCGCTTTACCGCCTAAAGAATTCATGTTTATGAATAGAAAATTAATGGGGGTGTATAGTTTTGTGAAAACGCTAGGGGCGGAGTTCAATGGGGGTGAGGTGTTGAAGAAGTATTTGTCATAGCTCAGACTAAAACCGCAGCCTGATAAACCGATTCAAATTTGATACAGCAAAAGAAGCCTGCTGTACAACTATATTCATAGGAAGGAACGAGCCCCTTCAGTCTACATTACTAACTACTCTGGGAGTTTAGCTTAGTCTCAACACTCTCAATCTTATCCTGCATACTCTGCTCACGGTCGATACGAGTGCCGACTTTTAGGCTGGTGGAGATGCGCGGGGCACCCATGGCATGCACTTTTTCATGGCATTTTTTGACGGTGGCGAAAACATCATCCCAATCTCCCTCGACGTTAGTACCGTAGGCGTGCATCTGATAGGAGAGGCCGGACTCTTGCAGGATCTTTTGGCAAGCGGCGACATACTCGGAAACCGAAACGCCTACGCCGAGCGGGATTACACATAAATCAATCATCACTTTCATGCTAGCTGTCCTCTTATCTGTTCAATTACTGGTTGGGTTTTTGGACGCACCTGTCGCCAGATAAAAAAAGCTTCGGCAGCTTGTTCTACCAACATACCCAAGCCATCCATGGCCTTAGCCGCGGCCTGTTGCTTGGCCCATTGTATAAAAACCGTATCCTGGGCGCCGTACATCATGTCGTAACACCAGGCGTCAGCGCTTATAAGCCCATCCGGTAGTGGCGGCAACTCACCTTGCAAACTGGCGGCGGTGCCGTTAATGACCCAGTCAAACTGCTTGCCAGCCAGCTGTTCATACCCCGTTGCCAGAATACGGCCTTGTTTAGAAAAGAGTTGAGCCAGCTGTTCGGCTTTGCTTAGGGTGCGATTAGCAATTACTAGTTGCTTGGGCTTTTCTGTTAACAAAGTACCTAAAACCCCCCGCACTGCGCCGCCAGCTCCCAAGATCAACACCCGTTTACCGGCGAAGCTTCCCTGCTGGTTATTTAAAATATCGCGCACTAAGCCAACGCCATCGGTGTTATCCGCATATAGACGTCCTTCTCTGCCGAGCAAGAGCGTATTAGCAGAACCGGCCTGCTTGGCCCTTTCGCTGCGCACTTGCGACAGTTGCCAAGCCTGAAGCTTGAAAGGTACGGTGATGTTGAGGCCTTTGCCTCCCGCAGTAAAAAATTTTTTGACCTCAGTTTTAAACTGATCGATGGGGACCAGCAATTTAGTGTAATCCAGATCTTGCCCGGTTTGCTGGGCGAAGATGCGATGAATTTCTGGCGATTTGCTTTGCGCGATGGGGTTACCCATTACAGCGTATTGATCGGTCATACTTTCACCTAAAGAATCCAGCGATTGGGCTGTAAATATTTTGTGTATAATTCGGCTTCCGGGCTATCGGGTTCTGGCTGCCAGTTGTAGTCCCAGTGTACGACCGGAGGTAGCGACATTAGAATGGATTCAGTGCGTCCGCCGCTCTGCAGACCAAACAAGGTGCCGCGATCCCAGACCAAATTAAACTCCACATAGCGCCCACGACGATAACATTGGAATTTGCGCTCACGTTCACCAAAGGCGTTATTTTTACGCTTAGCCAGGATAGGTCGATACGCTTCTATGTAGCTATCCCCCACATTGCGTACAAAGTCAAAGCAGCGCTCGAACCCCCACTCGTTAAGATCATCAAAAAACAAACCACCAACTCCACGGGGCTCCTGGCGATGCTTTAAGTAAAAATATTCGTCACACCATTTAGCGTAGTTCTGGTAGACCTGTTCTCCAAAAGGCGAACATGCCTTTTTTGCGGTTTCATGCCAGTGTTGGCAATCCTCCTCGAATCCATAATAGGGGGTGAGGTCGAAACCACCACCAAACCACCAAACTGGCTCCTGGCCCTCTTTTTCCGCGATAAAAAAACGAAAGTTAGCGTGGGATGTCGGTGCATAGGGATTGTGCGGATGAATAACCAGCGAAACCCCTAATGCTTGGAAGCTACAGCCCGCTAGCTCTGGCCTGGATGCCGTCGCCGACTGCGGCAATTGGCCACCGAAGACATGGGAAAAATTCACGCCACCCTTTTCAATGACGGCACCTTTTTCTATCACTCGAGTGCGGCCACCACCGCCCTGTTCACGCTGCCAGTTTTCCTCTTCAAAAATAGCCTCACCATCTTCCTGTTCGAGCGATGTACAGATTTTATCCTGTAAGCTGAGTAAATATTCTTTCACTGCTTCGATGCTGGGTTGTGACAAGGGTCAGTCCTTTCGTTGAAACCAGATGTATGCAAATTATTATAAGCGAGAGTCTTCAGAGAGTGTTATTTAAGTGCCGCGCAAGGCTTTTCCGCTGATGATGTCTTTGATGGAGGAGACTTGCTTAGCTCCACCCAGAGGTCCAGCCAGCACATAATCCAATTGACCATGAAAATATCGCTCGACCTGCCAGCGATAACGCGCCGACGCACGTCCGGTAATATTAGCGGAGGTCGACACGATGGGGCCACCAAATGTGCGGCATAATTCTCGAACCAGCGGGTGAGTGCTTACCCGCATTGCAACTCCGTTATTATCGCCTTTAATCCACGGCGGCGCGAAACCGGTATCTGGCAATACCCAGGTTTTAAATCCAGGCCACTGCTGTTGCAGCATCTCGCGTTGGGCCGGACTAAGTTGTGCGAGGCAAATTTGAAAATCTGCAATATCGCCGCTAATGAGGATAAGGCCCTTAGTTATGGGCCGGTTTTTCATCTGGAGAAGTTGCCGCACCGCTCGTTCATTAAAGGGGTCGCAGCCTAAGCCCCAGACCGCTTCGGTCGGATAGGCAATGACGCCGCCAGCGTGCATTATTTCAGCAGCAAATTGAATCGGCCAGCTTCGCATGGGTATCGACCCGAATTGGAGAGGGGGCGATGTTTTAGCCCTCCCACATGGATTTATTACAGAGAAATTTTTGAGCTAGCTCTTGAGCTGCTGCTGTAGGGCTGCATCTTTCGCTTGTACTTCTAAGGCATTTGCCTGACGCTCATCTTTCAAACGCTGCGCCAAATTCTGATCAGCGGTCGCCCAGATTTGCGCCGCCAAATAGGCTGCATTTTTCGCGCCCGCTTTACCAATAGCTACGCTGGCAACAGGAATGCCACCAGGCATTTGTACTGTCGACAACAACGCATCCATCCCTCCTAGCCCACCGGATTCGATAGGAACACCAATCACGGGTTTAAGGGTGTTTGCCGCAACCGCACCGGCTAAATGTGCCGCCATACCTGCTGCCGCGATAAAAGCCACACAGCCGCGCGTGTCTGCGTCTTTCACATAGGCTTGAGTTGCTTCGGGCGTACGATGCGCTGAAGTGATCTTCACCTCGAAACAGAGTTCGAGTTTCTTTAAAACATCGATAGCTGCCTGCATCACTGGTAGATCAGAATCTGACCCCATTAAAATGGCAACAAATGGTTTCAACATCGGAGAACACCTCTTCATGGTAAAAAATGGCGAACGTTACCCCAGCTATGCTGGATTTTCAAGTAGCCAGCAGCAGTTCTAGACCGCTCGTTTTTGTAGTAGCACAGTCCGTTAAATCATCGATTGTTGGTAGTTTTCCAAGCCCACTTTTTCAATGAGCCCCAATTGAGTCTCTAACCAATCGATGTGCTCTTCTTCGCTTTCCAAAATATCCTGAAATAAATCACGCGAAACATAATCGGTATTCGATTCGCAATAAGCGACGGCTTCGCGTAACAGGGGTACCGCTTCCATTTCCAATTTTAAATCGCACTTCAACATTTCATGGGTATTTTGTCCGATATACAGCTTGCCTAAATCCTGTAGATTAGGCAGCCCTTCAAGAAAGAGAATTCTCGATATCAACTGATCGGCATGCTTCATTTCGTCGATAGACTCGTGATATTCCTTCTCATTAAGTTTTTCCAGGCCCCAATCTTTGTACATGCGGGCATGCAAAAAATACTGATTGATTGCGGTTAATTCGTTTTTAAGCGCTTTATTTAAAAATTGAATAACTTTCTTATCTCCCTTCATAGGAGGCTCCTTTCAGTCAAGTGACAATAGCAGTGTTGCTGACAGTGTAACCTGTCGTTTAAATATTTTGAATTCAGGAATTAAGCGCGTATCTAAAAAATCAGGTTTTTGTGAGTGCAACGAAGTATCCTGCAAGCACTGAGCTGATGCAGCTGTCGCGAAAAAGACAGTATTTATGGAATGCCTTAATGAGAGTAGGCAAATATCGAGCTTATTGGAATTGGATAGATAAAGGAAAAAATTATGCGGCGGAGTAGGCCAAGGACATTACTCTGGATTCAGCTTTATACTCTTGAATAACTTCCTTCGCGGACTGACAGCAGCGGCCACACTGGGAGCCGACGCCCAGACTTTTGCTAATATCCCGTAAATTTCGAGCACCTTGATCCATCTCATCCATTATGTCGCGATCAGTAATACCCTTGCATAGACAAACGTACATTATCAATTCCTTTAGCCGCTTAGCTGTAAACAATAAAACGAATGATAATGATTCCTATTAAGATTGTAAAGTACTATTTTCCCCCGGAAGTATCATTTCCATAATTAACCCTCCCTCTGGTGCGTTATGCGCGAAAATTTCACCACCGTGCAATTTAATCGCTCTCTGTGCAATGGCTAGGCCTAACCCATACCCGCCACTGGCGCGGTCACGCGCTTCGGCTTCACGGTAGAAGGGCTCAAATATTTGCAGTAATGCCGACTTGGATACGCCTGCGCCGAAATCACGTACACTTATTTTCAAGTCCTTTCCTTGAGCCTCTGATGTTACTTCAACGTTGGATTTTTCCGGCGAATAGCGCATGGCATTGCGGACAATATTTTCTAACGCGCTATGGATTAACTCAGCATTGGCAATCATGGTAAATGGGACGCTGGCAGTAAGAACCACGCCCTTGTTTTGGGGCTCTGCCTCATAATTAGCGTCTTCTACCACTTGCTGTAGCAGTCCCTGAATATCAACACGCTCTTTGTTAACGTTAGCACCATTCGTGGTCAAGCGCACCAGCGAAAGAACCTGACCAATAAGCTCATCCAGCCGATTCGCTTCTTTTTCAATGCGATCATGGTCTAGCTTGCCTCGATCTCCGTCGGATTTTCTTGCCAGCTCAAGCGCCACCAGTAATCTCGCCAGTGGTGAGCGCAGTTCATGAGAAACATCTCTTAGCATCCTCTTTTGCGCCGAAACCAGCTCCTCAATATGTTCCGCCATACGGTCAAATTCACGACCAAGATCACCTAGCTCATCACGTCTTGCCGTGACCTTTGGCTCAACCCGCGCGCTAAGGTCCCCTTTTGCTATCTGCTGTGTTGCGGTTTGAAGCTGACGGATGGGAGAAGTGATGTTTCTCGCCATCCACAAGCTAATCAGTCCAGTGACGGCCAGCGATACGGCTAGTAGAACGCCGCTAAAAGGAGGGGGACCAAAGCGCCAAACGCCCGGCCCAAAGCCGGGCTTATAGTTACGGGCTATCCGAACAAACCAAAATTGCGCACCATTATTCCCGGAAACTGGCTGTACGACCGCACGATGGCGCCCCATTACAAGCTCGAAACGCTCCTCTTGAACTTTCAATTCAGACTCAATTTGTTGTGGCAATACTCGCCCTAAAACATCCTGTCGATGAGCATTAATCAGGAAGGTTGAGTTGATGTGCCGATTGTGGTGCTGCATCAACCAGCCTCGAAACCCCTCAGTTCCCTGAGTTTCAAACAGGGTTACTGCCACTGCCGCTTGATGTTTATCACTCAGCTCGCGTCTTACATTGACATGATCGCGATCTAAAAGCAGGCTGACGGTAAAGGTAGTGGCGACCATAATCAAAATCATCGCCGCCCAGATAGAAAGAAAAATTTTCCAGAAAATTGTATTGAGTTTTAATTTATACGGCATAGTTGGTGTTCAAGTTTCATTTGAATCAAGCGGTTTAAGCGGCAACACGAAGATATAGCCAACACCTCGTACCGATTGAATGCGCGGCTCTCCATCTGAGTAGGGCCCAAGTTTTCTACGGATGTTGCTGACATGCATGTCGATGCTGCGATCATACTGAGTCAGCTTTCGTTCTAACACCGCCTCGGTTAATTGCTTTTTGCTGATGACCTCCCCCCTGTGCTCCAGCATTTCCTTCAACAGGTTAAACTCAGTGCTGGTCAAACCAAGGTCGCGGTTCTGACACAGTGCTTTGCGTGAAGCGGGGAACAATTCAATATCCGCCACTTTAAGCACTGAGTCCATGCCCTGATCTGCAATGGCAGGCGTAGCGCGGCGTAGGATTGCTCGAATCCGTGCGACCAGCTCTCGTGGGTTACAGGGTTTCGACAAATAATCATCCGCCCCCATTTCCAGGCCAACGATACGATCTATATCGTCACCGCGTGCGGTCAGCATCAAAATTGGCGTTTGCTGTTGCTGCCTTACTTCCCGCAGTGCTTCAAATCCGTTCATTTTAGGCATCATCACGTCGAGAATCACCAATTGAAATGATTCCTGCAAAATACAGGCAACAGCCGCTTCGCCATCGTGTACCGCTTCGACGACAAAGCCTTCTGAAACAAGGTATTCACTGAGCAGCTCGCACAGCTCAACATCATCATCCGCTAATAAAATTCGTGCCATAGTCTTGTTCAACGTTTAATCATTCTGTGATTTAAGCCTCTCTGGTTTGTGAGTAACAGACTATTTACACAACTTTACACTGCCTTGACCCAACTTTGCAGAGCATCCTGTAATCTCTCAACTGTCGTATTAGACATTTCAGTGATAATTTAACTACGGAGATATATAGCCATGAAACACACTCGACATTTATGCAGCATGTCACTACTTGCCACAATTTTATGCTTCAGCAGTCCTATCTTCGCCCAGGGTAATATGGATGGCAAACCGGACTGTGGTCATGAAAGAGGCTGGTTTAAAGGTAAGCGCCATGACGGCGGACCAATCGGTCACTTCAAGCATATGCTTAATCGTCTTGAGCTATCCGATAAGCAGCATGAAGAAATCAAGTCTATCATCGACAACGCTACCCCCGGTTTCCGCGACCTGATGACTGAAATGAAAAATCAAAAAACCGCTATGCACGAGCTAACACTTCAGGATGACTTCAACCCTGAAGCAATTGGCGCCGCAGCGGATAGCCAAGCGCAATTAATGAAGAAAATGATGCTGACCAGTGCGCAATTAAAAGCCGATATTTTTGCGAAACTAACACCCGAGCAACGAAAGGATCTAAAGCAGCACATGCAAAAAAGACGGCATCGCTTTTAATGGGCAACTTTGCAATGGCGCAGTAGTCACTGCGCCTCAATTAATATAGCGGCAGTCTAATGGCTGCTGAGCAACAACCAGTCCGAATTCATCGAGCGCGCGGTTGCGAGGTGTGTAACAATGTTCGACGGTTTTAATCGCAACTCGGGCATACAGAATGAAACAACTGACGCTTATTCGACATGCGCATGCAGATCAGCATATTGGTCTCAGCGATTTTGAGCGTCCATTGAATGCCAAGGGTGAATTCACTGCCCGGGCTATGGGTAGGGTTTTACGTGATCACCCGATACCCTTTGAGCAGATCTTTGCTAGCCCGGCCAAACGCGCGCTGAGCACCGCCAAACTGATTTGCAAAGCAATTCACTTGCCCGAACAAAAGATTGTCGTTGACCCCTTGCTCTACACTTTCGACGATACTGTTCTATTAGGTTTTATTGAGGCGCTCGACGACCGCATCGATAACCTAGCGATAGTTGGCCATAACCCCGCGCTAACCCTGTTGCTTGGCGAGCTCACCCGCTCACCTCTAAATAATTTGCCCCCTTGTGCTATCGCTCAGATGGAGTTGTCGATAACCAATTGGTTTGAGATTCGCTCCGGTTGCGGCAGATTGCTCCGCCTAGAATTACCGCAAAGCATTTAAATTCTGGGTTTAGTCTTTTCCCAAAAGACACCGGTTGGAAGAAATACCGCACGTTCCATCATCATTCTTAGGTTTTATTGATCTGAGTCACAAGATTTATCTTGCTTAAATGATAATGCTTTTGATAATTATTCTCATTTGTTTTAATATTCCCACATCTTCTAACCCTAGTAGCAAAGTGTTTCAACTGCGCGTTTTTTAGCCTATGTATTTGGAGTAATGAGAAATGATCAAGCTAACCACCCTCACCTGTGCCGTGTTATTAGCCAATGTATCGAGTGCCGATGACATTCGACTCGAAGAAGTCACCATCATCGGTAGTCCGGCTGATGCACAGGAGCTGCCTGGGTCTGCCTATGTGGTTAGCGAGACTGAATTACAAAAATTTGAATATACCGATATCAACCGTATGGTTCGCCAGGTTCCAGGAGTTTATCTACAGGAAGAGGATGGTTTTGGGCTACGCCCCAATATAGGTATTCGTGGCACGGGATCAGAACGATCTGACAAAATCACTCTACTCGAAGATGGCGTTTTAATTGCCCCCGCTCCCTATTCGGCTCCATCGGCTTATTACTTTCCTACTGCTGGCCGTATGAGCAGCGTCGAAGTACTTAAAGGCGCCAACATTTTACACCAGGGCCCTTCAACGGTAGGCGGTATCGTCAACCTCATCTCCACACGGATACCCAATGGCTCTGTCGGTGAAATCAATCTGGAAGCGGGGGAGTACGGAAGTAACCGAGTTAGCGCGCATTATGGTAGCAGCGGCGAAAATTGGGGCTGGCTGGTAGAAACGCACCAACAGGAAAGTGATGGGTTTAAAGATATTGATAACAGCAGCAAAGACAGCGGTTTCGAGATTGAGGATTATGTCATCAAAGCCCGCATTAACAGCGATAACGATGCCGCTGTATACCAGCAATTGGATTTTAAATACCAGTATTCGGAAGAAACTTCTGACGAAACTTATGTCGGCCTAACGGATGCCGATTTCAATGCCGACGAAAATCGTCGCTACGCCCTCACCGAATTAGATGAAATGAAAACCCGCCATTCCGGGGCTAATCTACGCTATATGGTGAAATTTAACGATAACCTTAGCCTTACCACCACCGCCTACTATAATCGCTTTAAGCGCGATTGGTTTAAAGTCGACAAAGTGGATGGTGGCAGCTTCGACAGTCTCATTGGTTCAGCAAATAGTGGTGACTTGGCTGCACAGTCGATTTTAGAGGGAATGACTGATGCCAGCGTAGACATCAAACACAACAACCGGGAATATCTCAGTAAAGGTCTACAATTTGTTGCTAACTGGACCATTTCGCAGCATCAGCTAGAAGCCGGTGTTCGTTACCATGAAGACGATGTAGATCGCTTTCAACCGACAGAAGTGTTTAATCAAACCAATGGCAAACTGGTATTTAGCGGCATTAATAGCCCTAGTTCGAGCAATAACCGGGTCGAGTCGGCCGAGGCTGTTGCGCTGCACCTTATGGATGTTTGGCATGTTAGTGACGCACTGGCGTTAACACTGGGGTTACGCCATGAAAATATTGAAACGCAACAAAAGCGCTACGCGGATGTACAACGTAGCGCTAGCAGCATTACGGCAAGTAACGATGTTGAAGAAACACTCTGGAGTTTTGGCGCCACTTACGACCTGAACGACCAATGGCAGTTATTGGCAGGAGCTCACTCTGGCTTTGCTCCTGCGTCCGCCGACTCTAACGAGAATGTTGACCCGGAAAAAAGCACCAACTATGAAGCGGGTACGCGTTATCAAGGTGAAAGGCTGAGTGCTTCAGCCATCGCCTTCTACAGCGATTACGAAAGCACGGTACTCAACTGCACTGCGGCGTTTCCCTGCGGCGCGCAAACGAGCGGGTCACAAAGCCTTGGCAAATCAGAAATCAAAGGCCTTGAGCTAATGCTGAATACCACACTTTATACCAGTACAAGCTTCAGTGTACCGCTGATGGTCAGTTATACCTACACTGACGCTGAAATTACTGATGCAGACGACAATGGTTCTCTCCAAGACGGCGATGTCTTGCGCTATGTGCCGGAAAACGTACTAAATGCCCAACTGGGGCTGGAATTTAATTCCGGCTGGAGCACTTATTTGAATGCTAGCTATACCGATGAAATGTGCCACAACAACAGCTGCGACCGTGCGGGGGTGGACGATAACCTGTTAAAGACAGACGAACTGCTGGTTTTCGATCTGGTCACGCAATATCCATTAAATAATGTGACAAATCTTTACTTAAAAATAGATAACCTGTTAGATGATCAAGATATTGTCGCACGCAGCCCTGGCGGGGCTCGCCCGAACAAACCTCGCACTGCCATTATCGGCGTGAAATTTAGCTTTTAATTTCTGGATACCAGGAATAAAAACGGAGTCCTAGTGACTCCGTTTTTATTTATCCTTCAGATTATTTCAACGAGCAAAAAAAACGATCGGTCAGGCCGATCGTAAGTTTCGAGGAGGGAGGAAAAATTCGTTGTACTTACCAGTTAAACTCGCACATCAATTAAGGTTCCTAAGACTTCGTCTGCGGTTGCTATAACCTTAGTTGCTGCTAGCGTGGCTAACTCTTGCGCCTTTAAATCCACCATAGATTGCGTTAAATCGATAGTAGTATCCAAATTTTCTGGCTGCACGGTTCCTGTTTGTGCAATGTCACTGGCAATTTCTTGCATATTTTCAAGGCCGCGGCTAATACCTGAAAGGCCTATCTGAATCGGTGACATAAGGTTCATAACAACCCGCTTTTTACGAAAATTTGTCTTGGCGCAAATTTAAGTCTAGGACAGATTTTAGGAATGGCAATTATAAATCAAAATATATTACTGACTTTCAGAGATAACTAATCTCCAAATAGGGGGCGATTTGGAGCGGATCAGGATCTTCAAAATAGGGTAAATAACCTAAGAAAGGCGCTTCCATCCGATCTCTTAGTGCCAATAAACTATCACCTAAACCAGGCATATTGTCGGCTGTTGTACAGTTTGCAACCCAGCCGGCGACCTGTAGTCCATCAGCGCGGATAGCCTCTGCAGTGAGCAGACCATGATTAATACAACCCAGGCGCATCGCCACCACAATGATAACCGGCACATTTAACGCCTTAACCAAATCGGACATATATTGCTCTTCATTCAGTGGTACCCGCCAACCACCGGCACCCTCGATTAGCATCACATCCGCATCATTGGTCATGGCTTGGCAATGTTGTGCCAACTCATCAATGTCGATATTGAGGTCGATTTCTGCCGCCGCAATGTGCGGGGCAATGGCGGGTTCCAGGGCAATGGGATTAATATCTTCGTAACTCAACTGCACCGACATATGGCTCTGTAGCTCCAGTGCATCATCATTGACCGGGCCTTGGTCGGTCATTTCGCAGCCAGCAGCGACAGGTTTCAGTGCAACGCTGGTCAGATTTGCTTTATTCACCGCCTCTAATAGTGCTGAGCAAACCAGGGTTTTTCCAACACCGGTATCAGTGCCAGTGATAAAATAAGTCCGAGTAATCTTTTTCTTTTTACTAAACAGGCCCATCGGCTTTTCTCCTCGTTATTTGGCGCTTTTATTAAGAACAAAATAGTAGACTTGGTAGGTTGCTGGCAGCATATCTTGATCGTCACGATAGACTTCATAGGCTTGCAGTAATTTTTGGATGCTGCTTCTGCCGGTTAATCCGACACGTCTGCCACGATTGAGATTATGTGCACCCAAGGATTTCAGTTCACCTGTCAAACCCCTTAATTGCTGATATTGAGTGACTATTTGCTCTTCCTGTGCGGTACCGATAAAGCCCGCGGCATGGATTGCGGATTGAATTTCCTGCAAGCCTAAAAAGTGATTCACATGAACATAGTCATCAACCTGACGCCAGGCGGTTTTAAGCTCGCACAGTGTTTGCGGCCCCAAGGTTGAAAAGGCAAAACAACCGCCTGGTCGCAATACTCGCATGGCTTCCGCCATTATTCTTGATAGGTCGCTACACCATTGTAATGCGAGGTTTGAGAAAATCATGCACAGACTGCCATCGCGCAATGGCAAAGATTCCGCATCCGCACAACACCAACGCATATTCGGCAAATCACTTTGCCGCTTGGCATAATCAATCATGCCCTGCGCCATATCCAGCCCAAGAATTTGCTCCGCCTGAAACATATCCTGTAAATGAGGCGCAAAATAACCCGTACCGCAACCAAGGTCCAACACTGTACGGTGGTTTCCCTCAGGTGCTAACTCGAGCAACCTATACCCGATGCGGCGTTGCAGTCCCGCTACTGCATCGTAACTGGTCGCGGCTTGACTAAAGGAATGTGCGATATCCAGTTTAGTGGCCGTATCAAAACTATTCACTGAGGCCACCAGAGACTGAGAACGCGTTGATTATTGCTAATAAATGACTCGCATCAGATATCCAGGGGATATGCGATGCCCCCGTTATAATCTTAATTGCAGCTTGAGGGTTCAAACCTTGACTCAGATGGGCCGCTGCAAGCGGAACCAGAGCATCTTTCTCACCAAAAATATGACATTGTGGTGCTTTAATTTCCGCTATCACCCTGCGCAAATCCAACTCACTCAGCAACACTAGGCTTGCCATTAAGTGCTCTGGCGTGGGTGCATTTTGTAGTAGTGGTTTCAATAAACGCAAATCTGCCCGAGATGAAGCTGCACCTTGCGTTACCAGCCCCGCAAAACGATTTAACGTTGTTTGTGGATGTGCAGACAGTGCGCTGACGAAATCTGTAAATACCTGATGCGGCATGGCATTTGGCCAATCTTGATTAGCCACAAAAACGGGATTGCTCGCAATAGTCAACACAGCTTTGACCCCTTCAGGTTGGAATTTAGCATAGTGAGCCGCCAACATTCCGCCTAGCGACCAACCACACCAGATTGCTGGTTCACTGACTTCCAAAGCAAATTCTGCCATCAGCGAATTCAAATCCCATGTCTTGCTTTCCGCTGTCTTAGCTCTGCCATACCCCGGCAGATCGATCAGATAGAGATAAAAGGATTGTTGCAGCGGTTCCAGCAACGGCTGCCAGACATCTGAATCAAACCCCCAGCCATGCACCAATACCAATGCCGGACGTTTCTGGTTACCCAGGCGGCGAATGACGATATTACGCTTAGTTACCGGATTACTCACGATTCAGCTTCGCCTTACCTAGCGCATCGAGCAGTTGCTCAACCTGGTCGCTGCTGTGTGCTGCGCTCAAGGTTACCCGCAACCGCGCCGTGCCTGCAGGGACCGTTGGCGGTCTTATCGCTGTTACTAACACACCCTGCACCTTAAGCGCTTCACTCATCGCCAGTGCTTCTGCGGAAGACCCCACCAATACTGGCTGAATAGGCGATTGCGACGTCATTAAGCTCAGGCCTCTGGCCTGCGCCCCACGACGAAACATAGTAATTAACTGCACCAAGTGCTCGCGTCTCCAGCTATCCTGCTCCACCAATTTCAGACTAACCAGGGTCGCCGCCGCAACTGCTGGCGGTAGCGCGGTGGTGTAGATGTAAGTGCGCGCCTGCTGTATCAGGGTTTCTATTAAGACCTCACTACCGGCGACAAAAGCCCCTGCCGTACCAAAACTCTTACCGAGCGTACCGACTAACACCTGAACATCTTCTTGGTTAACGCCAAAGTGTTCACAGACACCTCTGCCTTTTTTCCCCACACAACCCAAACCATGGGCATCATCTATCATTAACCAAGCATTTTGTTTTTTTGCTGTCGCGAGTAACTGCGGCAACGGAGCCAGGTCGCCGTCCATGCTGAATACACCATCGCTAATAATCAGTTTGCGGTTGGCTGCAAACTTCTCAAGTCTGCTGGAAAGCTCTTCCATATCGCCGTGACGATAACGCTGGAAATTGGCTCGGCTGAGTATGCCCGCATCTAATAAAGAAGCATGATTTAAACGATCCTCGAAAACGCCATCGCCCTTACCTAACAGCGAAGTAACCGCTCCCAGGTTTGCCATATAGCCGGTTGAAAATAGTAATGCTCGCGGGCGTCCTGTAAATTCAGCTAATGCTTCTTCAAGCTGATAATGATAGTGGCTATGCCCGTTAACCAAGTGTGATGCCCCACTGCCGACACCGTAATCTTGAGCGCCTCGTTGAAAAGCGCTGATAACATCAGGATGGTTTGCCAAACCCAAATAATCATTACTGCAAAAATTCAGGAACTTTTTCCCGGCAATAATAATTTCCGCCCCTTGCGGGCTTTGCGTGACTAAGCGCGTGCGGTAGAGGTGCTCTTGTTTTCTGCGGGCCAAATCAGCCGCGAGCGTGGCAAAACCTTTCATAGTTTAGGTGGCAAAGGCTAGCGCGTTGCATCATAAAACAGTGCAGCCTCCTGCGAGGCTCGCAATGCACTTAATATCGCAGTATTTTCAGCACCCTCTTCATGGGACTGTTGCAACTGTTCGGGTTCAATGCCCAGTTTGTTAAATAAAGTTCTGTCCTTATCCGCTTCTGGATTTGCGGTGGTAAGCAATTTATCGCCATAAAAAATGGAATTAGCCCCTGCCAAAAAGCATAGCGCCTGCATTTGCTCATTCATATTTTCACGGCCCGCTGACAAGCGAACGTGCGAAGCAGGCATCAGTATGCGGGCAACCGCAATGGTGCGAACAAAATCAAAGGGCTCCAAATCATCGACCTGATCCAATGGTGTGCCTTCAACTTTCACCAACAGGTTGATGGGCACGCTTTCTGGGTGCTGTGGCATATTCGCCAGCTGCTGTAACAAACCGACACGATCCTTGAGTTCTTCACCCATGCCCATAATGCCGCCACAACAGACTTTCATCCCAGCACTGCGGACATTCTCCAGTGTATCCAATCGATCTTTGTAGCTTCTAGTGGAGACGATATCGCCGTAGAATTCCGGCGAGGTATCTAGGTTATGGTTGTAGTAATCCAGTCCGGCAGCGGAAAGCTCCTGTGCCTGATCACCACTGAGCATCCCCAGAGTCATGCAGGTTTCCATACCCAAAGATTTCACCTGTTTGATCATTTCCGTGACGTAGGGCATATCCTTTTGAGTGGGTGATCGCCATGCGGCCCCCATACAAAAACGGCTAGCGCCCTTTTCCTTGGCGGCACGCGCTTCCGTGACAACTTTTTCAACCTCAAGCAGCTTTTCCTTGTCCAGACCAGTATTGTAATGGCCGCTTTGTGGGCAGTATTTACAGTCTTCCGGACAAGCGCCAGTTTTAATCGATAACAACGTGCTTACTTGAACTTGATTGGGGTTGAAATGCTGGCGATGTACCCATTGTGCCTGAAACATTAAATCATTAAAGGGCAGGGTGAAAAGCGCGCCAATTTCTGCGGTTGTCCAATCATGACGGGGTGCAGTTTGGGTGGGTAAATTCATTGCATTGTCCTGTAAATTGCAGCGTGGTTTGGCAAAGAAGGACAATACTAGCAGTAGGCATTATTCTGTCAACCAAGATTTTTGGTTGGGTTGACTACTGTTTATTATTTAACCTATCCTGATTTCGTGTTATGCGCTCCGGTGACAGATCAAGCGCCATAAGGCGCCCCTGGCATAATGTACTTTCAGGGTGATCCTTCGGAGCCAGTTGTTATCGGCATCTCAATCAACGCAGGGGCGTCTTGATCTAGTGCGTGCGCTAACATGGTTCGTAGTGCGCTCGGCGAATCGGCACGATAACCTGTAACATCGAAGGATTCCGACAGCTTAATAAAATCAGGATTATGCAACAATGAACCATGTAAACGGTCAGTGTAAAAACGTTGCTGATTACGCCGGACATTTTCATAGACACCATTATTAAACGCTACCGTCACAAGATTACTGCCATGTTGCGCCGCCCCGTGGCCAGCTCTTGAACTCCAAAAGCTTGAAAGTACTGATTCCTAGGCAGGTTATTGATGATCCCCCAGCTCCGATCAACCTAGTCCGGATGTTCTGGCTTCATCAGGTAGAAGCATAAACGGGTTACCGTCGGCTGATTAATTCGAGGCTCTCGTTGAGTTATTTTTGTCTGAGACCGGGATATAATGCGCTACTGCGATACCATTCGAGTTTCGCCCAAACGCCAAGGAGCGGCGCCATGAAACACCCATTATCAACTAATCTGTTCCATCTTTTGCCAAATTATTGCACCCTTTGTGGTGAAAAAATTATCAATGCAAACAAATCGCTCTGCCAAGCCTGCCAGGAACAATTACCCTGGCTTGGCAAGGGTTGTCTCTATTGCAGTCTTCCTGTCACTGACGCACAGATAAGAGAGGCTATCTGCGGGCACTGTCAACAGTCACCACCACCTTTTCAGCATAGTTATTGTCTATTTCGCTATGGTTATCCGATCGATCAGCTGATAAGCCAATTAAAATTCAATCAACAGTTGGCGATTGGGAAATTACTCGGACAATTGATGGCGGAGTTTGTTTGCGCTCAGAGTCGTTTAGAGGCATTACCCGAAGCGATTATCCCAATGCCACTGCATAAGCGGCGCTTGCGCCAGCGTGGATTTAATCAGGCCTACGAAATTGCGGCAATTTGCGCCAAAAAACTGAATATCCCACTACCACATGGCGTTTGTCATCGAATTAAAGATACGCCCCCTCAACTTGGTCTGGATGCTAAGACCAGACGACGTAATTTGTGTCACGCTTTTCGTATTGATAAAACCTTTAAATTCCGCTCGGTAGCCATTGTTGATGACGTTATGACCACCGGTAGCAGTATGCGTGAAATCAGCAGTGAATTATTGCAAGCGGGGGTCGAACACATAGAATTGTGGTGTATTGCCAGAACAACCATTGAATAGTGGCTGGTTTTCTTCATAATGGCTGGCGCAACAATAAAAATATAAGGTGGAGCCCCGGATGAATAGCGAAAAAGTCGTATTTGCCTTCTTTATTGTGTTAGCCCTAACCCTCAACTTTGGTTTCTTTTTGGGCGACATTGACAACCCTGATCATCACAATGTTTATGAGCTTTATGCGGCGATTGTCGTCAGCATCATTGCTACCATTATGAAATTTGGTGATCGTACGCATGTCGGTGCCGTACTGCTGGCAACTAGCTTCGTCGCAGATTTACAACTGGTTGCTGGCGCTATTGTCTGGGCGGTAGCCACGAACATGGATATAGGGCTCAGTTCTCACATGATGGCCAGCATTGTCTCGCTTTCAGCGGGTGCTCTTCTTGCCAATATTACCTCCGTGATTCTGTTGATTCTGGAAACTATTATGGTTCGTCATTAGGCTGGTTAAGTCCATGCAGCACGTTTATTATCTTCTCCTGCGGCGGCTGCGAACGCCTATCATCACGATAATTGTGGTGTATGCGATATCCGTTCTCGGCTTTACGTTAATTCCAGGGCAGGACGATCAAGGCAATCCCTGGCGCATGGACTTTTTTCATGCTTTTTATTTCGTTAGTTTCATGGGTTCAACTATTGGTTTTGGTGAAATTCCTTTTCCTTTCACTGCGGGACAAAGGGCTTGGACCATTGCTACGATCTATGCCTGTGTTATCTCCTGGCTTTATGGTATCGGCACCATCTTTACACTGTTTCAGGATAGTAACTATCAGCGTCTGATTAAACGTACCAACTTTGCCCGTCGAGTTGCTCGAATCTATGAGCCCTTTTATTTAGTCTGTGGTTATGGCATCACTGGTAACCGATTGATACACCAACTGGATTCGTTAGGAATCAGGACGGTTGTCATTGACATCAATCAACGCCTGATTGATGAGCTGGAAGCTGACAAAATAGCACTCTCCGTGCCAGCACTTTGTGCTGACGCTTCCGACCCTAATGTGTTGAATTTGGCTGGTATACAAAATCCACTCTGTGTTGGTGTGCTGGCGCTGACCAATGACGATCATGCCAATCTGCAAATCGCTATCGATAGTAAACTCTTTAGCCCTCAGCGCCTGGTGATTAGTCGAACCCAATCGAAAGAAACTACGGCGAATCTGGGCTCCTTCGGTACCGATCATATTATCGACCCCTTCACCATTTTTGCTGATCACCTGTTACTTACGCTACAAGCGCCTTATAAACACTTGATTCATGACCTCATTGTTAACCCACACCATCGTGCATTGGCGGTACCCGATCAAAACACTTTGGGACGTTGGGTAATTTGTGGATATGGTCGCTTTGGTCAAGCGCTTGAGGAAGAGTTTAAAAAACATAAGATCGAGATAACTTTTATTGATGTGAATCTGGAGCAACGTAACGCTCCGGAGGGAACCATCCTGGGTCTTGGCACCGAGGCGGATACGTTACGCGAGGCGGGGATAGAAAACGCTATAGGCATCATTGCTGGTACGCCCGATGATGCCAATAATTTATCCATCATTATTACCGCCCGTGATATTAAACCTGATCTGATTACTGTGGTACGACAAAATAGTGGCGCCAACAAACCAATTTTTAGGGCGGCAGAAGTCAATATGATCATGGAATCAGGACATATTATCGCCAATGAAATTTTCATGCTCATACGCACACCGCTCCTGGTCGATTTTTTTGAATTGGTACGCGAATATGACGAAGACTGGGCTCGTGCATTGTTTTTACGAATTACCAATACCCTGAATGGGCAGTTGATGAGCGCCTGGACTTTTCATGTTAACCAGGACGGAAGTCCAGCCGCCTATGCTTTATTAGCGCAAAATGAGGAAGTGAAACTTTCCTATTTATGCCGCGACCCGCGCGACCGCGATGAGTCGCTGGCGACTATTCCGTTACTTATAAAACGTGGCGTTGAGCGAATTATGCTTCCCGACCCCGTTACTCCGTTGCAGCTGGATGATCAAATTCTCTTCTGCGGTCAAAAACAAGCCAAGGCCTTTATGGAGTGGAGCGTCTCGAATCACAACACACTGCGCTACATTAAAACCGGCAAGGAAGGCCCTGACGGCTTGCTTTGGCGCTGGTTAAGTAAACACAAACAGCAGAGAGCCTGAAGGCCGTACTTATGCGATTGTATTTATCTATCACATGCATAAAAATCATTAATTTTAACTAGTCAATAAGACCTGTCATAGTAAACTTTCAAAGTTTTTAACTCTCGGAGATTATTAGATGCTTACTAACAAAGAAGGTCAAAGTGTACCTAAAGTCACCTTTCGCACCCGTGCCAACAACGACTGGGTGAATATCACCAGCGATGAGTTGTTTGCGGGTAAAACCGTTGTTGTATTCTCATTACCTGGTGCATTCACGCCTACCTGCTCATCGACACATTTACCCAGATATAACGAACTGGCGAAAACCTTTTATGCAAATGGTGTCGATGACATTGTTTGTATATCGGTAAATGATGGTTTCGTGATGGAAGCCTGGCAAAAGGATCAACATGCGGAAAACGTTAAAATTATACCCGATGGTAACGGAGAATTTACCGACGGTATGGGTATGCTGGTTGATAAAAACGATCTTGGTTTCGGCAAACGTTCCTGGCGCTATTCCATGCTGGTCAAAGATGGTGTCGTTGAAAAAATGTTCATTGAGCCGGAAAAACCTGGTGACCCCTTCGAGGTTTCCGATGCCGACACTATGCTTAACTACATAAATTGTAATGCCGAGAAACCAGAGTTTATTACGCTTTTCACTAAGGAGGGTTGCGGTCACTGCACTCGCGCCAAGCAATTGTTACAAGCGCATGGCATGGACTATGAAGAGGTAAAATTAGGTAACGGCATAACCACCCGCAGTCTGCGCGCGGTATCTGGAAATGCGACAACACCCCAGGTATTTATCGGTGGCAAGCTAATTGGCAGTGCCGATGATTTAGAGTCGTATTTTAAATCATAGTGCGAATTAGGCGTTGAGGGAGGAAGCAGAAAATTAGCTTCGATCAGCAGCGCCTTAACTTTTGGGAAACTGCCCTTCCAAGCAATCAAAGAGACGCGAGGAGAAACAATGAGCATTCCAATACCTAAGTCACACCTGGATTTACTTGAAGGTCCTATATACGTGCAATTAGCGACTCATATGAAGGATGGCTCGATACAGGTCAATCCGGTCTGGTGTAGCTACGATGGCGAACATATTTTAATCAATTCAGCGCTTGGCAGGATCAAAGACAAAAATATGCAGGCCAACCCCATGGTTACTGTTTTTGCGGGCGATCCGAGTAATCCCTACCGCTGGCTGGAAGTGCGTGGCGTAGTTGTGGAGATCACCCAGGATGGCGCTGACGCGCATATTGATGATCTAGCGGAACTCTATCTGGGACAACGTCCTTACCCGTTCCGTGAGGACGGTGAGGTTCGAATGATCTATAAAATCCAGCCACAAAGAGTACAACCCTTTGCCATGTAGGAAAAAGCTGATACTAAGGCCAAAAGATGGGAAATAGGTGTGAGCGTCAACACCCGCTAAATCAAGCTATCAATTTTTCCAGAACAGGCATTAATTCAGAGATGGCGCCGTAACGCCCAAAGAAACCGTGCTATCTTGCCCTGGAAGGCACGCCTTCCTTATTAGTTTCGGTTTCTTTGTTTGTTATCTGGAGGCGCTCACTCGCGCCAACCTTAAATACGACTATACCGGAACCACATTATTTGCACATGGCCCTTTCTGACCTTGGCCAATTTCAAACTCAACTTCTTGACCGTCATTTAGGGTCGCATAGCCGCCGCCACTTTTAATTTCTGAATGGTGTACAAAAAGATCTTTACCTCCATCCGCTGGAGTGATGAACCCGTAACCCTTGTCTGCATTGAACCACTTCACTGTACCTTTACTCATTTCTTACTATCCTATTTAAATGGAAGCTACATATTACTACGATAATGACTTTTTTAATAAAATAAATAAGGTGACTGGTGATATTGGTGCTGAATATCTTCAGATAAAGAGTAATAGCGGGCTGTGAGCAGCTAAAAAGTAATACCTTGTTTTTATTGCGACGGCTGCAAACAAAGCATTTCAAAAGCCACCATCACATGCAGTGCCTGTACCATCGACGCTCTGCTATAGGCAGTTAACGCGCTCTAAATTAATCCCTGGACAACACTTTTCGTTTTTGCTGTGGCGTCATGGTGCGCCACTTTCTTTGTAACTGTTCGCGCTGTTGTTGATCGAGTTGTTTAAAGCGTTCACGCGCTTTGATTACGCGGCGCTGCTGCTGTGGTGTCAGTTTCTTGAACTCTTGATAGCGTTTGCGAAGCTGTTCCCGTTTTTCCTCCGGTAGCGACTGCCAGTGTTTGAAGCGCTTATAGGCGGCTTTACGCTTGGCGGCTGGCATTGCAGCCAGGCGTTTTGCGCCTTTTTGCAGGCGCTCCTGTTTTTCTGTCGGTAATTGCGCCCAATTTTCAGAGAACCTTTGCAGTAACCGCTGTTCCTGTTTAGATAATTGCTCCCAAGTGACACCGGTATTGGCATGCAGCCAACTACTGCTCAGCAGCAGAAGCGCTAATAAACCTATCAGTTTATTCATCGAAATCCGCCTCGTCTGGATTTTTAGTTTTGCTCATATCCTCTTTGGGAATCTTCATTTTCTCAATCTCATCTGGGGGTATCCAGTCGCCATCTGAGGTCTCCCAGCCACCCATAAACTCGATAAAATCCGCGAAGTCTGTGTCAGACTTTGCCAGCGCAATACCGCCAAACAGTAGCAAGATGCAAGGCCAGAGGTTATACCTCATTGACGCTCGATTCCTGCTGCTCCAACCAGAGATAAAAATCCAGATCTTCATAAAGCTCGATACTGTCATCATCGAACAGTAGGTCGATATCAGCGACGCCTTGCACCATTTCCGGTGATATATCATTCTCGCCGGGCCATACCAGTAACAGCGCTATCAACAGCGTTGTCGCAGTCGCCAAACCGCCAACCCAAATGGTATTGGGCTTAAACCATCGTTGTTTACTTTCTAACGCGTTCAGTGCGTGGACGCGGGCTTGACGCAACGCTGATAAGGTCGCCGTATCCAATTCGCTCGCTTGCTGGTCCAGCGACTGTTTTAGCTGTTTCACCAATGGGTCATTTGGATCTTTCTCTGTCATGGCGCATAACCCTCCAATGCATACTTTAATGCTTCACGTGCGCGTGAATAATGTGTTTTCACGCTGCCCTTCGAACAACTCATCACAATCGCCGTCTCCTCTTCACTGAGTCCCTCCCAGGCACGTAATAAAAAAGCCTGTTGCTGTCGCAGGGGTAACTTCTCCAGGGTGTTATTCAAGGCCTGCCTGCTGCGTTCATTACCCAGGTCGTGGCTCGGCTCCAAAGTGGTTTGATCGGCAAACCTTGCTAAGGGGTCTTCATCCTCTTCCTCACCGAAGCCCAGTTTATCTAGCCAGACGCGCCAACGGTTACGCACTTTGTTACGACGATACCAGTCACGAATGCGACTTTGCAAAATTTTGAAAAATAGGCAGCGCCACTCCTGCTCGGGTTTGTCGGCATACAGCTGTACCAATTTGAGCATCGCATCCTGAACGATGTCGAGCGCCTCTTCCCTGTGTCCCACCGCCATTTTGGCGATACTATAGGCACGGCGCTCCACCGATTCTAAAAATTGATCCATTGCCTGTCGTCTGTCCAGCCTTAATTCCTCTTATGGGCATGGCTCTGTGCCGCTGTTACGATGGCTTAACTTTTATTTTTGCGCCGGTCAATGTGACGCTGCACACGTTCACCTTTGCGATCCATGTGACCATCAATGCGGTCACCCTGGCGATCTAGCTTACGGTTAATTCGGTCTCCTTTGCGATCCAAGTGAGCTTCCGCTCGATCACCCCGCCGCTCTAACCGATCCGCCAGCTTGTCTTTACCCTTCGCCTCTGCACGCTCTGCTTTACGATGAAAACGCTCTTCAACGCGATCGCCTTTGCGATCCAAGCGATTATCAATGTGATCACCCTTTCTGTCCAGGTGACGCTCGATGCGGTCACCCTGTCTATCGAAATGATCTTCAACCCGTTCGCTCGCATTTCCGGTGCTGGCTAGCGTCGGTATCATCAAGACTAGGGCTGGTACAAACAGTATTTTCTTAGTGATATTTTCCATGTGGTTGTCCTCTGTGTAGTGAAGAAATTTGCGTCTTACTCTTTCTAAACGCAAACCGGTGAAGAAGGTTGACAGAGATTGTTAATTTCATTGTAAGTCGGAACCGGGTATCCTTTTTCTCTTCATGTGAGAGCGGAGAGCGTCGATGCGGGGTAATTTTTTCAAGGGTTTGGGATATCTTTACCAAGGTGCCGGTTTATTATGCAAACCGGGTATCTGGCATTATGTCGTTATCCCGCTGGTGATTAATATCTTGCTGTTTTCGGCGATTATTTATTACGCCTACCATCAGTTTAACGCCTGGGTGGTTTATCTGTTGAACTGGCTGCCTTCCTGGCTGAGTTTTATCGATTGGTTGTTATGGACGATCTTTGCTGCGCTCGTTACCCTGTTAGTGGTGTTCGGCTTTAGTCTGTTAGCGAATTTAATTGCCGCACCCTTTAACGGATTTTTAGCGGAAGCGGTTGAGAAATATTTAACGGGTGAGCCTTTGACTGTCTCGCCCCGACCTTTAACGCTGGAAATTATCGCTAGCCTGTGGCGTGAACTGGTTAAGATTTCCTACTATTTACCGCGCGCACTTGCGCTGTTGTTACTCGGATTTATTCCGGTGATTAATACTGTGGCACCCTTGCTTTGGCTTCTTTTTGGCACCTGGATGCTGGCCATTCAATATGTGGATTATCCGATGGATAATAATCGCATCAGCTTTGACCGTATGAAATTGTTGCTGAAAGAGCAAAGATTAACGCCCATTGGCTTCGGTAGTTCGGTGCTGATGGCTTCTCTCATTCCGCTGGTTAATTTGATCGTGATGCCTGCTGCGGTGGCAGGTGCAACTCTGTGTTGGGTAAATGAATTTCGCGGTCAAGCTAACAATCCCTCGGTGCAACGGTCTAATTAACGCAAATAATATGGCTACTCTAGCAAGGAGTATGGAGATGATTCGCATAGGTATTAACGGTTACGGGCGTATTGGACGCTGCGTTTTGCGTGCTATTCATGAAAATAATCTCGCCCGAGAGTTTCAGATAGTGGCGATAAACGACCTTTCAGATTTTGACCTGCTGGCGCATTTAACTGAATTTGATTCCACGCACGGCTACTTTAACGCGAAGATTAGTCAACAACAGGGTGAACTGAGTGTTAACGGCCAGGTCAGTAAGCTTATTGCCGAAAAAGAACCCGCTAAAATTCCTTGGTCTGATCTTCAGGTGGATTTGGTATTGGAGTGTACGGGTAAATTTAAACAAGCAGATCTAGTGCGTCAGCACCTGAGTGCAGGAGCACCGAAAGTGCTGGTCAGTCACCCCGTAAAAGAAGCTTGTGCAACTATTGTCTATGGCGTCAACCATCAGACTTTAACAACACAGCACCAAATCATTTCCAATGCCTCTTGCACTACCAACTGTTTAGCGCCGGTTGCGAAAGTGTTGCAGGATACGATCGGCATCGAACATGGCTATATGACGACCATCCACGCCTACACCAATGCACAGGCTTTATTAGATAAAGCCAGTGGTGACTACTATCGATCCAGAGCCGCGGCGCAATCAATGATTCCAACCAAAACTGGCGCCGCTGCAGCGGTCGGTTTAGTACTACCGGAATTAGCCGGTAAATTAGATGGTATGGCTGTGCGCGTACCTACCGCTAATGTCTCTTTGATAGATTGTCAGTTTATGATGCAGCGTGACACCAGTGTCGAGGAGGTAAATCAAGCGCTCAAACAGGCAGCGGAAACACAAATGCAATCTGTGCTCAGTTTCAATGAACGCCCGCTGGTCTCTATCGATTTTAATCACAATCCACATTCCAGTATTTTTGATGCGACTCAAACTCGCGTGACGGGGCGTCATGTCAAGGTCATGAGTTGGTACGATAACGAATGGGGCTTTGCGAACCGTATGTTGGATGCGGCGCGCTATATTGTCAGTCTTTAGGGTTTTGAGACAATAGGGTTGAGTGTCTTAATCATTGCAATAGTACTGCGGGTAGAACTAAGTCGTTAACTTAAGAAGTTCCCCAAAAACAAGAACAGGCTCTAGCAACAGGAGTGGTCTTGGTGACGATTTTTAATCCGATAGGAAACGTAGGCGCGTTTGACCCCGAGCATACGTGCGGCCTCGGAAAGGTTGCCATTGGCACGCTTAATGGCTTCGGTGATCAGCCCGTATTCAATATCATCAATGGGAATTTGCTGAGAGAGCACTTCGTTCAGTAATGATTTTTCCTGCACGGTATCCTGTTTGCTCTTGATCGCGCCGGTGGGATCCAGTTTGAGCAGCATCGAATCAATCGCTTCTTCCGATAAAAATAAATGGCTCAGATCGATGGGCTGGTTGTCCTGCGCCAGAATCACGGCACGTTCAATCAGGTTTTCCAGCTCACGAATATTGCCAGGATAGTCATGCAGGTAAAGGGCATCAACCGCCAGATTTGAAAATCCGGTGATATGCTTAGCGTGGCGTGTGGAAAAGAGTTTCAGGAAGTGATCCATCAAGATCGGGATATCTTCGCGACGATCTTTTAATGGGGGAATATGGATAGGGAATACATTGAGACGGAACAAAAGATCTTCACGGAAAACACCCTCTTGCACCGCTGCGTGGAGATCCATATTGGTAGCCGCAATAATTCTGACATCAACTTTACGGGTTGAGGTATCGCCCACCCGTTCAATTTCCCTTTCCTGCAGTGCGCGTAATAGCTTGATTTGTGCTGACAGAGAAAGTGTGCCAACTTCGTCCAAAAATAGTGTGCCGTTATGGGCGCGCTCAAAACGACCGGGGCGTGATTCGGTGGCGCCAGTAAAAGCGCCTTTTTCAACGCCGAACAATTCCGATTCGATCAGGTTTTCAGGAATTGCCGCGCAGTTAAGGGCGATAAAGGGTTGATCAGCACGATTGCTGATTTCATGTAAAGCGCGGGCAAATTTACCTTTCCCTACACCCGTAGCGCCAAGCAGTAGTACGGTTGCCGAAGTGTCAGCTACTTTTTGGATTAGGTGGCAGGTGGTGATAAAACCGGGTGAGGTACCAAGCAGATTATCCAAAGGAGAAGATTTGTCTTTGTCCGTCTTGGCAGAGCCCGCCATCAGTTTGCTCTGTGTTTGATTTGATGAGGATCGACTCATCACCATTTGTGGCTGTAGTGCGCTTTTCTCATCTTTGATTTCTTCAGCATCCCATTCATCAAGCGGTTTTCCGACAATCCGACAATGTGGGTCTCCCTTGGCAAGACACTCGACCTCTTTATAAATAACCGGGCGCCCCATAAAGGCACTGGTATAGCCGATAGCGTAACCGAGCTGCATCCAGCATACCGGAAAATCGGTTTTGCCGAAGGCTTCCAGATGGTTGACGGCGTCGAAGCAGTGATGCCAAATAAATTCACCGTAGAATTGCCCGGTTTCAGTGTCGCCTTCTGCCCGCACAGGTTCAGCAAGTAATAACCCGTGTAGTGAATGTAATTGTGGCCCGACAAGAAAGGCATCCAATATTGAATCGCGGGTGCGCAGCTTACGGGCGATGACGGCATCCTTAATTCCTGCAGAATAACCCATCCGAGTGAGCACTGCCCGTGCTTCCTCTAAGCCAAGCTTTTTGATCGCTTGTTCACGTAAAAAGCCGAGGCTGGACATATGAATGAGTGCGACTCTGTCACTATCAAGCCAAATACGACCCTCTTTAGGGGAGAAGCGCAGTGCGCTGGTGAGGTCGTCAAAACCGCCGCGATCATCGCCATCGTGAGGACCATGTCCAGGAGAACGGAGCCTGAATTTCTGGATATCGGTGGTAAAGGGTGGTGACTTACTTGAGTTAGGCATTGGTTTTTTCTCGGAAAAAATATCAGCCTGAAAGTTTTTATCAAATTTGCACATTACTTTAACTGATCAATAACCAATGTGCAAAATGATAATTTTTGTAATTATTGAAGTTTCGCAGGTCACCCTATCTGGAATAAATTAAGCCTTATGTTTATTGGATGATTTCGGCAAATTTATTAATTTTAGCCTTTGTTTACAGCTAGTTAGAAGTGGCTTTCCACTCGTTGTCAGTCCCTGGATTTGATGAATTTAAAAAATTGGCCTGCTCTTTGCAAGCCTGCTCTTTGCAATAAACATTATCGGAAGTACTTGATGAAGGAAGGTTGTAAGAAGAACAGTGTGGCACATAAACCGGGGTAGTGCTGCATTTAAATGAGGTGGCCCTCATCAAAAAGGATACAGCTTCAACTTGGATAAATTATTTAGGGCCCTTCTATTGAGCGGAAAAGCTTTCAAATAAAAACCGCTCGACAAATAAGCAAGCCAGATTGTGATCTTTTATTTCGCTAACCATTGGCGAATCAATTGATCAGCTGAAAATTGCAAATATAAACAAATTTGGTCTGGCCAGTTCGCCGCAATCACCAAATTAATATAAGTCGTTAGGAGGATCCAAATGACATGCTCCAAAGGTCAATACGCGAAGCCGCACGAGATTGAAACCATTCCTGGTACCGAGGGGTGGGAACGCATGTATCCGTACCAATACCAGTTTGTGACCGACGATCCTGAGCGCCAGAAATATGAGGAAGAATCCTTTTGGTTCTATGATGGACTGCATTATCCGGAGCCGGTCTATCCCTTCGATATGATCTGGGACGAGGCGTGGTATTTGGCGCTGTCACAATTCAACACCCGCATTTTTTCGGTGCCGCCAGTTTTTGGTGTGGATCACCGTATCATTAATGGCTATCCCTATATCTCTCCAGTTGCGGTCAAAGATCCTGCCGTAGTTGAAGAACGCATTGCTCATTTCATGGAACGTGCTGGTTATTACTATGAAAACTGGGATGAGTTGGAAGCCAAATGGGAAGGCAAAATGCGGGAAACTATTGATAAGTTGGAAAAACTTGAGATCACCCCGTTGCCGGAATTGGAAGATATCCTGGTAGTAAAAGATGGTCTGGGAGAATCCAAAGGTTACCATTTGCTGAAGTCTTACGATCAGCTGATCGACCTGGGCATTCGATGCTGGCAGTACCATTTTGAATTTCTCAACCTTGGTTATGCTGCTTATGTCACCTTTTTGGATTTTTGCCAGCGACTGTTTCCAGATATTCCGGCGCAGCGAGTTACTCAGATGATTTCGGGTATCGACGTCATCATGTATCAGCCGGACGAAGAACTTAAAAAGCTAGCGCGGCGAGCAGTGGAGTTGGGTGTGCAAGCGACACTGCGAACCAGCACTGAATTTAGTGTTGTCGAAAAAGCCCTGCAAGAAACCGCACCGGGTAGAGAATGGCTGATTGCCTTTGAAGAAGCGCGTTATCCCTGGTTTAACGTTTCCACCGGTACGGGATGGTATCACCATGACAAATCTTGGAATGATGATCTTAATATTCCGCTTTCATCAATCACCATGTACGCCGACAAGGCGGAAAAGGGCGAGTGTCTGGATCGACCGACTAAGGCGATTCAAGAGGAGCGCGATCAAATTACCGCTGAATATCGGGCATTGATAGCAACCGATCAGGATCGAGCGGCCTTCGATCAGCTTTTGCAGACGGCAAAAACAGTATTCCCTTACGTCGAAAATCACATGTTCTATGTTGAGCACTGGTTCCATTCGGTGTTTTGGAACAAGGTGCGTGAAGTGGGGGTGATCATGAAGGATCACGGACTGATTCATGATGTGGAAGATATCTGGTATCTCAAGCGTGGCGAAATTAAAGATGCGTTGTGGGATATGGTTACCGCTTGGGCTACTGGGGTGAAGCCGCGTGGTGCTGTAACTTGGCCAAAGGAGATCGAGTGGCGTAAAGGGGTGATGGATAAGTTCCGGGAATGGCGTCCGGAAGCAGCAGTCGGCACCGTCCCCGAAGTTATTCAAGAGCCCTTTACTGTGGTGCTTTGGGGCGTTACCAGCGAGTCGCTGCAATCCTGGTCAGAAATTCAGGATACCGATGATCTCGACAGTGTGACCTGCTTTAACGGTTTTGCCGGCAGCCCCGGTACTGTTGAAGGTATCGCCAGAGTTTGCCGCACGGTTGATGAAATTGCGGGGCTAAAAGAGGGAGAAATTCTCGTGTCTCCGACCACCTCACCATCCTGGGCGCCAGTATTTAGCAAAATTAAAGGTTGTGTGACCGATGTTGGCGGCGTCATGAGTCATGCAGCGATTGTTTGTCGTGAATACGGTATGCCGGCAGTAGTTGGAACCGGGCTTGCCACCAAGATTGTTAAAAGCGGTCAGATGATTCGCGTCAATGGTTCGACTGGCGAGATCAATATTATCTAAAAATACTTGGCGTCGGCAAAGCAATATTGCCGACGTAGCGAAGTGTAGCGCAGTAGGAGGAAAGCATGAGTGTCGATAAGCCTTGGGTCAGTTGGTTTGATGACTGTAGAAGAGAAATGGTTGAGCAGGTTGGCGGCAAGTGTTCGTCCCTTGGTGAGCTGATCAACGCGGGAATTCGAGTACCGCCAGGTTTTGCCATTACGGTAGCAGGGTATGAGCACTTTATGGCGCAGAACAATATCTTGGATGAAATTGATGTGATGCTCAAAGGCGTCGATCCACAAGATATTGCAACCTTGGAAAAACTCAGCCTCAAAATCCGTAACAAGATTGAACAAATGCCGATTGATACAGAGTTCGAAGATCAGATTGCTGAGTTTTACCGTAAGCTATCAGTGCGCTCCTGTATGCCAGCCGTAGCCGTCGCGGTACGTTCCAGCGCCACTGCAGAGGATTTGCCCGGCGCCAGTTTTGCCGGTCAGCAGGATACCTTCCTTTGGGTGCGTGGTATCGATGAGGTGTTAGCTCACGTCAGACGCTGTATTTCCAGCCTGTTTACCGGTCGCGCCATCGCGTACCGCATTGATATGGGTTTCGATCATCGCCAGGTTGGTATCAGCGTCGGAATCCAGAAGATGGCTAACTCCTTTGCTGCTGGCGTGATGTTTACCCTGAACCCAAGCAACGGTGATCGTTCTTCTATCGTTGTTGATTCCAACTTTGGTTTCGGTGAGTCGGTAGTTTCTGGCGAGGTAACGCCGGATCAATTTCGCATCAATAAAGTTTCCCTGGAAGTACTTAATCGCACCATATCAGACAAAGAGATTTGCTATACCGTTGATCCGAAGACACAGGTTTCGATAAAGACCGAAGTACCGGAAGAGCGCCGTAAGGTGCAATCAGTGACTGACAAGGAATTGGTTGAACTGGCGAAAATGGGTAAGCTCATTGAGCAGCACTATGGCTGTCCCATGGATATCGAGTGGGCGGTCGACAAGGACATGCCGGAGGGTGGCAATATTTTCATTTTACAGGCGCGTCCTGAAACAGTCTGGAGTAATAAAGCAGCGGAAGTGGTTTCGACTGCGAAGGGATCCTCAGCAATGGATCATATTTTAAGCAGCATGATGGCGGGTAAGAAAGTCAAGTGACCTCGTTACAACAGTTCATGTGCTATTACCCCAATCGTCTGGAGAGAGAGAAATGATTGTAAGAAATTGGATGAAACCTAACCCCATCACGGTCGTGAGCGACACGCTGGTGTCAGAGGCGAAACGCTTACTTGCAGAAAATAACCTACATGTATTGCCGGTACTGGACCATAAAAAACTTCGAGGCTTGATTACTCGGGCAGATTGTTTGCGCGCCGCGCATTTCGTGAGTAATACGCAAAGCCCCGATGAGTTTGCATTTTTCACTGAACGCCTAAAAGTGAAGGACATCATGGTGCGCAATCCCGCCACTATCGACGTAAGCGACACCATGGAGCACTGCCTGGAAAAAGGCAAACAGCTGGGTGTTGCCCAATTTCCAGTAATGGAAAATGGTGCGGTAGTGGGCATTATTTCGGCCAATGAAATTTTTGCCATGGCAGCTAATTTTCTCGGTGCCTGGGAAAATCGTAGTGGCGTAACCTTGGCGCCTATTCCGCTCGAACCTGGTGTGATCGCGGCAATATCAGAAACTGTAGCGGCTACCGGTGCTGATGTGCAGGCGATTTACCCCATAGGTAAAGCTGAACCACCGGACTACAAAGTCAGTAACGAGAAAAAGATCATCGTCAGATTTTTAGGTGTGGATCCCGACACGGTGGCGCAGGCGCTTAAAAAAGCGGGCTATAAGGTGGTTGAAACGGTAGCTGGGTCAGCTGACCAGGCTGCTTAGTCCTACCACAGATAAACTCGGCGTTACAGTTGATCGTCAAAATTTAAAATCAGAAGAGGAATAACCCTATGGATTTACGAGATTTTATCAACCGATGTGAAGAGGCCGGTGAACTCAAGCGCATAACGGCAGAAGTAGATTGGAATTTGGAGCTTTCACATATCTCCAAATTGACCGAAGAAAGAAAAGGGCCAGCGCTATTATTTGAAAATATCAAAGGTTATGACTCGCCGGTTTTTACTGGGGCCTTCGCGACACCAAGCCGCTTGGCCATGTCAATGATCATGAACCCCAGCAACTCGCTCTGTGATTCAGCCAAGGAGTGGATGGAAAAAACCATTGATGAACTCATTCCGTCAAAAGAAGTCACGGATGGGCCGGTTCTAGAGAATATAGTGACTGGTGATGATGTTGATATGAACATCTTTCCAGTACCTCAGTTCTTCCCGCAAGACGGTGGACGGTACATTGGCACAGCAACCTTTTTGGTGATCAGAGATCCCGAAACAGGCAAGGTGAACCTGGGAACTTACCGTATGCAAATGCTCGATGGTAAGCGCTGCGGTGTACAAATTCTGCCGGGTAAGCGCGGCATGCGTATTCTTGAAAAATACAAAAAAATGGGTAAAAAAATGCCCGCTGCTGCGGTAATCGGTTGCGATCCATTAATGATGATGGCGGGTGCGCTACAGCATGAAGGTGCGCAAAGCCAATACGACATCATTGGTTCCGTTCGTGGTGCGCCATCTGAATATATGCTGGCACCGATGACTGGGTTACCGATTCCAGCGGCCGCTGAAATTGTGCTCGAAGGTGAGATTGATCCTGATAATTTCCAACCGGAAGGTCCATTCGGTGAGTACACCGGCTACTACACCGACGAGCTGTACAAGGAAATCAAAAAGCCCTGTCTGGAAGTGAAACAGATTCTGCATCGCAATAAGCCGATTCTGTGGGCCACTTCCGTGGGCCGTCCGGTCACCGACGTGCATATGTTGCTGTCCTTTACCCGAACCGCGATGCTCTGGACGGATTTGGCGAAGATGGGCATCCCTGGTATCCAATCGGTCAATGTCATGCCTGAATCCGCCGGTCGTTTTTGGGCGGTGGTGTCGGTAAAAACCATGTACCCGGGGCATTCCAGCCAGGTCGGTAATGCGGTGATCGCTACCACTACCGGTAGTTACGGCATTAAGGGCGTGATTGTGGTGGATGAAGATATTGAAGCCGATGATATTCAGCGCGTGTTCTGGGCCTTGGCCTGTCGCTACGACCCACAGCGTGGCACTGAAATGATCAAACGTGGCCGCTCTACACCATTGGATCCGGCGCTGGCTCCAAACGAAAGCAAACTCATTACTTCACGCATTATTCTCGATGCCACGATTCCTTATGAGTGGGATGAGAAGCCAGTGCCAATTTCTCTCGATGAGGAAACCCTGGCAAAAGTGAAATCGCGTTGGAGCGAGTACGGCATCGACTAAGTTATTTCTTTTGAGTTGCGCCCTGGCCTGCTGCAATCAGGGCGCAATTTGAAAGGTACTGAATAGATAGGAGAAGAGGATGGGAAAAGCAGAAGACATAAAACTGGTCATTCTTGATGTGGATGGCGTGATGAGCGATGGCCGCATTGTGATTGATGATAACGGTGTGCAGTCACGCAACTTCGACATTAAAGATGGCATGGGTGTGGTGGCGTTACAGATGCTGGGTGTTGAGGTGGCGATTATTACCTCCAAACATTCCGGCGCGGTAAGGCACCGTGCGGAAGAGTTAAAAATTAAGCGCTTCTATGAAGGTGTTAAGAAAAAGACTGAAGCCTACGCAGAAATTCTCGAAGACATGAAAATCACCGATGCAGAAGTCTGTTATGTCGGTGATGACCTAGTGGATTTGAGCATGATGAAGCGTGTTGGGTTACCGGTTGCCGTAGCGGATGCCGTGCCCGATGTGCTGGAGCATGCGGCTTATATCACCAGTGCACGCGGTGGTTATGGTGCAGTGCGTGAAGTGGCGGAAATGATTCTTAAAGCCCAGGGTAAGTGGGATAAGTTGCTGAGCAAGATCAGCTAATTGAATTTAATTAAGTGAAGCAGGAGAGACCAGATGAGTGCAATTCTTAAAGGCGAGGGCGCAAGCGAAATCAATGCGCCGAAAAGCAACCGAGAGTATATCGAGCGATTAATGGAAACAGGTGACTGTGTTCGCATCGAACAAGAGGTGGATTGGGATAATGAAGCCGGCGCAATCGTGCGTCGTGTCTGTGAGTTAGCTGCACCAGCACCTTTGATGGAAAATATCAAAGATTATCCCGGCTTTAGGTACTTCGGTGCCGCCCTGTCCACCTATCGACGGGTAGCCATTTCCCTAGGTATGGATCCGGATTCCACATTACCGGAAATTGGTAAAGAGTACTTGAAACGGACCAACGGTGAGCCGATTCCGCCTGTCGAAATTGATCGTTCGGCAGCACCCTGTAAAGAAAATATTCTGATGGGTGCTGATGTGGATCTGTGTAAGTTGCCGGTGCCGTTGGTGCATGAAGGTGACGGTGGACGTTACATCGGTACTTGGCACGCAGTTATTACCAAGCATCCGATTCGCGGTGACTATAACTGGGGTATGTATCGGCAGATGATGTACGATTCCCGAACCATGTGTGGTGCGGTTTTCCCCTTCTCAGACTTGGGTAAAACGCTAAGCGAATATTATACGCCACGCGGAGAAACCATGCCTTTTGCAACAGCGATCGGTTTGTCACCTCTGGCGGCGATGGCTGCTTGTGCGCCTTCACCGATTCCCGAAGCAGAACTGACGGGCATGTTGGCAGGAGCGCCGGTTGAACTGGTTAAGTGTGAAACCAATGACCTGTTGGTTCCGGCCAACGCCGAAATCATTCTGGAAGGTGAAATCATCCCTGACGTGATGGTGGAAGAAGGCCCCTTCGGTGAATACACCGGCTATCGGACCTCGCCGCGTATGCCGCGTGTGACTTTCCGCGTCAACTGTATCACTTACCGCAATAAAGCGACGCTGACTATTTCCAACATGGGTGTCCCCATGGATGAAGGACAGCTGTTACGTTCCTTTTCGTTAGGGCTGGAGTTAGACAAACTATTGCGTAGCCAGGGTATTCCGATCACGGGCGTTTACATGCATCCGCGTTCCACGCACCACATGATGATTGTGGGCGTCAAGGTCACTTATGCCGGTGTTGCACAGCAGATCGCGCAGTTGGCTTTCGGCAGTAAATTGGGGCCCTGGTTCCATATGGTGATGGTGGTGGATGACAGCATCGATATCTATAACTGGGATGAGGTGTACCACGCCTTCTGCACCCGCTGTAACCCGGAGCGCGATATCCATATCTATAAAAATACCACCGGAACAGCACTTTACCCCCACGCCAGTCCGCATGAGCGTAAGTACTCCATTGGTTCTAAGGTTTCCTTTGACTGCACCTGGCCGGTGGACTGGGATAAGGTGAACGACGTACCGACAGTGGTTTCGTTCAAGAATGTGTATACACAGGAAATCCAAGACAAGGTTACTGGAAATTGGGAAGCCTACGGCTTTGACCCAGTCAAATAAGTATTAAGAGAGGATAAGCAAAATGAATAAGTGGGAAGTTTTTGTTAATGATTTGTCAGAACTACCTGAAGGCGAAGGTCTGGAATTAACCATCCGTACCCTCAATGACGGGTTCCATAAATACACTTACAAGCGCGTGACAGCCGAAGTGTCCAAGTCTGTGGATCAATATGCTGACAGCCTGCAGGTGCGTTTTGGTCGCGGCCAGCTCAGTGATAAGAAATATTCAATCAACATACTGGGGGAAATTGAACGTTTCCCGAACTACCAGTAAGCCCTAAGTCGACCAATATAGGCGGGCGCTCGCGCCCGCCTCTCGGACAACAAAATGGCCTATCAAGATTTACGTGAATTTCTAGCGTCAGTGGCGGGAGACATACTCCGGGTTAGCCCCGAGTTTGACCCCAAATTTGAAATGGCGGCGTTACTACATGAGACGCAGTCAGATGGTCGCATTGTGCTGTTTGAAAACGTGAAAGGACACCCCGGTGTTAGCGTGATGGGTAATTTGCTTTCGAGCAGGGCGCGCACTGCAAAGGCGATAGGCACGACGGAAGAAAAGCTCAATCAAACCTATTTGAACTGTAAAAAGCATGCGCTCTCACCAGTGATGTTTGAAGGTGTAGCCCCGGTTAAAGAGGTGATTCATCGCAACCCAGTTGATGTTGCTGCACTGTTGCCTATGCTGACTTACCACGAAAAGGATGTGGCTCCCTTTATCACCTGTGGCTTGGTGTTGGCGAAAGATCCCGCAACGGGACGCAGAGCAATGGGTATCCATCGCATGATGTTCCAAGGCGGTAATCGGTTTGGCATATTTCTGGCAAATCCGCCGTTGTCATTGTTTTTCCAGCAGGCTGAAGAGGAAGATCGGCCCTTGGAAATTGCGGTCGCACTGGGTGTCGATCCAGCGACGCTGTTAGCAGCGGTGGTAAAAGTTGGCGCTACCGGACCGGATAAATTAGAAGTTGCGGGTGGCTTAAGAGGTTTACCGCTGGAGTTAACGCCGGCGGAGACAGTGGATATTGATGTCTTGGCGCGTGCGGAAATTATTATTGAGGGGCATATCTTGCCCGGAGTGCGTGAGCAGGAAGGACCCTTTGGTGAGAATACCGGTTACTATTTTTCCAACATTAGTCCGGTGGTAGAAGTGACGGCAGTTACACATCGTAAAGATTTTATTTTTGCGGCTTTATGCCCCTGGACCGTGGACGTGGATAACCTGTTATCCCTTGCTTCGGGCACGGAGTTATTAGGACAGTTGCAAAACCAGATTCACGGAGTAGTGGATTTGGAGCTGATTACCGGTACCTGCGGATTTACCGCAGTGATAGCGGTAAAGGACTGTCAGCCTACTGATGTGAGGCGTTTGATCCAGCTAGTCTTGAGTTTGGATTTACGGTTAAAAATTGTCACGGTGGTTGATGACGGAGTTGATATTCGTAATCCGCGTGAAGTGTCCTGGGCATTAGCGACGCGCTTTCAGCCTGATCGTGACACAGTCTTATTGGATAAGATGGCGGGTTATGTCATTGATCCGTCGGCAGTGGAGTCTGGTACAGGTTCAAAAATAGGTTTTGACGCTACTCGTGGACCAGGTGAACAGTTTGATGCCATCAGTATTCCGGTGGCGGCAGCGACTAAAGCTAGAGCTGTCCTAGCTGAGCTGGTGTGAGAGGCTTTGGGTATGGCAACTACACATAATTCGAAGGGCATTGTAACCAGCCCGTCAACTCAGATGGAGATGGTTGAGCTTGAAGGGAGTGTTTGTTCTGGGTTAGGTGAAGGCGGCAGTTTTATGCAGATGGATTGGGTTCTGCAGCAGTTTGTCAGCAAACTAGGGATCAAGCCTTTTCCGGGCACCTTCAATTTGGAAATGATCGGGCCGCAATGGGCACGTGTAGCGCAGCGTTTGCAGGAGGAGGCGGGAATCCATATCGAACCTCCGGAGGGATTTTGTAGTGCTAAATGTTTTCGAGTTGTTCTGCATGGGCAAAAACAGCAGAGGGTAGAGGGCGTCGTTATTTTCCCAAATGTGAGCGACTACCCTGTACAAAAATTTGAGGTAGTAGCTGCGGTGCCTGTTAGGCGGGCATTGCAGCTAGAAGACGGGGATCCAGTAAGGGTTCAACTGTATATGAGCTGATAGGTTTGTGCGGCGCAGTGACGCCGGATTAAAAGCCCATTTAGGGCGGTTCAATTAATTTATCGAAGGAGAGTTATATGAGCAGTATCACAACTACATCACCACACACGATTACACCAGAATTACCCAAACAGCTACTTTCCTACGCCCGTGCCGGAGCCCTTGGAATTGTTATTACTGTTGGCAACGACAAATACCCTACAGATGCTTTCGCCTGGGTCGTTGCGCTTGATGATAAGCGAGTGAGGTTTACAGTGGATCATCACAGCAAAACGCTGGGCAATTTGAGTCGAGATGGGTTGGCAGCCATACAGATTATCGGGCCGGATAATCTGGTGTTTCTCATCAAGGGTGTGTGCCGCTCAGTGAAAACCAATTTGGAGTCGGTACCGATGGATATCGGTTTATGGGAGATGGATGTGATTGGCGCTCGAGATCAATCTTGGCCGGGTGCTGCGCCATTACCGCTTGCCGTACAGTGGTCTGGCGATGAGCGCGAGTCAATGGTAAAGACAGAACAGGCTGTGTTTGGAGAAATGCGCGAAGCCTAGAGATAGGCTTAGGAGCTTCCATCAAGCATAAGATTTAATCTATCAGTAAACGGGAACAGAAAATGCCGTATTTTGACGAGAAAATTGAAACCTTACCACGGGATCAGTTGGCACAACTGCAATTAGAAAAGTTGCAGGCTATGATGAAAGAAATGTGGGGGACAAATAAATTTTACACTAACAAATGGGAAGCCGCCGGAGTTAAGCCAGAGGATATAAAAACCTTGGCCGATATCGCTAAGCTGCCAATTACCACTAAGAGCGAACTAGTAAAGGATCAAAGCGATAACGCACCTTTCGGTACCAACCTGACTTATCCTTTGGATAAGTACGTCCGCTTTCATCAAACCTCCGGCACTACAGGAAAGCCGTTAAAGGTGATGGATACCCATGAAAGCTGGGACTGGTGGGGTAAGTGTTGGGCCTATGTGCTAGCGGGTGCTGGTGTCACTTCTGATGACCGCATATTTTTAGCCTTTGCCTTCGGCCCTTTTGTGGGATTCTGGGCAGCGGTTGAAGGTGCTCGCAAGCTTAACGCCATTATGATTCCCGGTGGTGGGCGCGATTCAGTACAACGCTTAGAACTCATGCGTGAAATGGGTGCGACTTCCTTAGCCTGCACGCCAACCTACGCTATGAGGCTGGCTGAGGTAGCACGCGAAACGGGCTTTGATTTATCTCAGATTCCGATGAAATCAACCATTCATGCGGGTGAGCCTGGTGCGAATATTCCAGCGACAAAAAAACGTATTGAAGATTCTTGGCATGCTAAATGTTTCGATCATGCTGGCGCTTCAGAAGTGGGTGCGCATTCCTTTGAATGCGAAGCGCAACCTGGTGGCACGCACTTAATTGAAAGCGAATATATTGCTGAAGTGTTAGATCCGGAAACGCTTGAGCCAGTTGCCCCCGGCGAAAAGGGCGAACTGATTATCACCAACCTTGGCCGTATCGCCTTCCCGGTAGTGCGTTATCGTACGGGTGATATAGTACGTGCTAATCTGGAGAAGTGCGCCTGTGGCCGTACCTCAATGCGATTCGACGGTGGTGTTATTGGCCGTGCGGACGATATGGTGACGGTGCGTGGCGTAAATGTCTTTCCGGGTGCGGTGGAAAATATTATTCGCCAATTCAATGAGGTGGATGAGTTCCGTATTACGGTGTATACGGTTAAGCATATGGATGAAATGGATATCGAATTTGAACTGGTCGAGGGAACAGACGAAGGTATCCTTAGCAACATTAATGAAAAGCTTTATGCCATGCTGGGGTTTCGGCCAAGGCTTAAGGTGGCGGAGCGCGATAGCTTGCCACGCTTCGATATGAAGGCAAAGCGTTTCCACGTGAAAAAGGATGTAGCTGCTTAATGTAATAGGCGGGGCTTCGCTGTTCAGTGAGGAAAAATCGAGGTTCCGCATATTTACCATATCGCACAATTTCTTCCCGCCAATGCTGTATTTAATCGAAATGGTTAACTCAGATCATTATTATTGCCGCTGGCCGGGGTTATACTGCAGTGAAGCATTGAATTAAAACAATAAATAATTCAGCAAGTTAAGGTTATTTTTGGGGTGTGTTGGCGTTTAGCTGTGTAGACGAGTCTTTGGCTTAAGTCTTGCATTGCTTATTAATGAATAACCCAGAAAACAAAAAGAGAGGTGTCAGCATGGGATTGCCACTAGTCGTTGCGATAACCGGCGCCACAGGCGTTATCTATGGTGTAGAGCTTATGCGAGTCTTACGGGAGTTAGAGGTGTCCACGCACCTTATCCTCTCTGAGTCTGCGGTGCGTAATATTAAAATCGAAACTGATTATAGCGCCGAGGAAGTAAAGGCAATGGCGGATGAGGTTTACAGCAATAAGAATATCGGCGCTTCTGTTGCCAGCGGCTCCTTCCGAACACGTGGAATGATCGTCGCACCATGCACTATTAAAACACTTTCTGCGGTGGCAAATTCATTTAATGATAATTTGGTGGTGCGTGCTTCTGATGTGACTTTAAAAGAGAAAAGACCGCTGGTGTTAATGGTACGAGAAACGCCGTTGCATAAGGGTCATTTAGATCTTATGTCGCGGGTAGCAGATATCGGTGCCACGATATTGCCACCGATGCCCTCTTTTTACCATGGCCCAAAAACCATTATGGATATTGTACATCAGAGTATTGGTAAGGCTTTGGATCAGGTGGGTATAGAGCATAATCTATTTAAGCGGTGGACCTCTGACTGTGGTAAGGATCCGGATATCCGGTTGCCGAGAGATGGTGCTTAGCTTTCCTCGCCCCTATCAAAAGGATGTCCGCGAATCCCGTGTTTGAGCAGCAAGAAAGTGATTAATATGGAATCATCTGTTCCTGTGCCTGATGTCCAGGCGAGCCGGGATACGCGTGAAATTCCCATTCAACGCGTCGGTATTCGAGATATCTGCTATCCGGTAAAAATTCAAGCCGCAAGTGGTGAAATTCAAAGTAGCATTGCGCGCTGTAGTCTGTATGTCAACCTGTCCGCTGATCAAAAGGGCACGCACATGTCGCGTTTTGTCGAACTCCTGGCGGCCGTTAACGAGGAGTTGTCGTTTGCAAGCTTTACCGCGTTAATGGCAGATATGGTAGCAAAGCTGGAAGCGGAACAAGGCTATATTAAACTGGTGTTCCCTTATTTTGTAAATAAAGTAGCGCCAGTCACCGGTGCTAGCAGCCTGCTAGATTATGAGGTGACCCTGATCGGACGGCAGTTGGATGGTGCACCAGTGGTGAGCTTTAAAGTGGTTGTGCCTGTAACCAGCCTTTGTCCCTGCTCAAAAACTATCTCACGCTACGGCGCGCACAATCAACGTTCCCACGTTACTGTTGAAGTGGAGGCAGGGGAATCCTTTTGGATAGAAGATATAATCAGTCTGGTTGAGCAGGAGGCCTCTTGCGAACTCTATGCGTTACTGAAGCGCGCCGACGAGCAATACATCACTGAAAAAGCTTACGATAATCCGAAATTTGTAGAGGATATGGTAAGAGATGTTGCCGCACGATTGGTTCGTGATGATCGTGTGTTCCGCTATCGGGTGGAGTGTGAAAATTTCGAGTCAATCCACAATCACTCAGCCTACGCTATGATCGAAAGCGGCTAAAGTGCTTCAGAGTCGCTTTCATATTTTTTGAGCCGATACGCCATTTGCGGGCGAGATAAGCCAACGCTACTGGCTGCTTTGGACATATTCTCGTTAGCTTGATTCAATGCATTACTTAAGAGCCGATGTTCTATGCTTTTAAATGAGCTTTGTTGCGCAAGCATCATATCCAAAATATCTGAGCACAAGGCCTGAGTTTCACTAGGCTGTTCATTGCCTAACGCATGTCCCTCATGATTGGAAAGCAGAGCGGAAGAAATTAAACCTTCCATGCCGAAGAGATGACAAAGGTCGATTGGCTGATGATCATCAGCGAGGATAACAGTGCGTTCCACCAGGTTTTCAAGCTCGCGAATATTACCTGGGAATTCGTAACGATAAAGCGCCTCGGTGGCGAAATCAGAAAATCCCGGTATTTGTTTGTTATAGCGTTTTGTATAGCGTTCTAGAAAATGGGCCATGAGCAACGGGATATCTTCCCGGCGCTTACGTAGAGGTGGAATATCTATGGGAAAAACGTTCAACCGGAATAGCAAATCTTCTCTGAATTTGCCTGATTTTACCGCTTCCTGGAGATCCACATTAGTTGCCGCAATAATACGAACATCGACTCTACGCATAAAAGTATCACCGACCCGCTCGATTTCTTTTTCCTGTAGCGCGCGTAGTAACTTTGTTTGTGCTGATTTGGTTAGGTTTCCGACTTCGTCGAGAAATAATGTACCGCCGTGAGCACGCTCAAATCGTCCCGGCCGTGATTGTGTCGCGCCAGTAAAGGCGCCTTTAGAGACGCCAAATAACTCAGCTTCAATCAGTTCATCGGGAATGGCAGCGCAGTTTACGGCGATAAATGGTTGTTCGGAGCGCGTACTGATTTGGTGCAAGGTGCTGGCCACCATCTCCTTACCGACCCCGGTTTCGCCCAACAAGAGAACAGGGGCGATAGTGCGAGCAACTTTTTGCAGCATCTCGCAGACGTTGGCTAAACCCGGAGATTCACCAATTAAGCCACCCAACATATTGGTAGCAGGTTCTTTCTTTGGGAGTAGGCAGTGTTTTGCGTGCGGGTGGTTTTTGCGTTGAGTGGGGAGATGGCCAACAAAAATTTGTTGGGGTAGATGTTGAAGTTCACTTTGAATTTCATCCTCGTACCACATTTCCAGCAGTTTCCCGACCATACGGCACTTATGGGCGCCGGTGGCACTGCATTCAACTTCTTTGTAGATGACCGGTCGACCGATGAGTGTGCTAGCGTAGCCGCTGGCATAAGCAACTTCGTTCCAGCAGACGGGGCTATTGGCCATGCCGCCTTCGACAATACGGGTATCTACTTCAAAATCACCCGAGAAAATCGCTTCGTTATAAAAATGTTCTTTGGTAAGTTCGATTTCCTGATGTAGCATTTTAATCGACACCAAACCCCGTGCCGCTCTTAGTTTGGGGCCAATTAGGAATACCTCTTCAAGACTGGCGTTGGGGAATAATCTACGAGCCAGAAAGGCTTCACGTACGCCCGACTCATAGCCTAGCTGAGCAAGAATACTACCTGCTTCCCGGTGCCCCAGTTTCTTGTTTAGCTCCCAGTGCAGTAAGGACAGGCTTGCGGGGCGGATTAAAACTACCGGATCGGTATCAAATAGAATGCGCCCTTCGTTGGGTGAAAATCTAAGATGATTGATGAGGTCACTACGATCAGCAAAAATCGTATCTTCAGTTTCAACAGAAGGAGATAGCTGAATTTTATTAGATTTTTTGGTGGCTCCGGTAGCTTTTGGAGTGGCGCTAACCATTACATATCTCCGTTGATGAGTTTGCGTGACACCCGTCTGTTCCGTGTTATCGCTCTGTATAGACAGTGATTAGCCGAAGGGTTAGTAGCAAAAGAGCAAGCACCATTTTGCCGATATTAGCTCATAGGTGTTTGGTATACACAAAGATACTAGTGAATCGGGATTATTATAGCAATGGCCTTTTGGGTGTCCCAGCGATTTTAGAAATTGATGAAATTATAAAAAGCATAAAAATAATTCTCTATATGATCAAATTCATCCTGAAAAATTGGGTGTTCTGCTTCGTTGAAGTCTTCTAAAGCAGTGTTTAAGGATTCTCTAAAATAAGAATAAAATTTTATAAAACAATGAGATATATTTTTGTTAGGTTTTTTTTTGGGTTTAGGCGTAATTATTGCATTCTACCTCCCGTATCGCCCTTTAACAGGCATTTGCTATAGGGGAGGAAAGTGATAATTACAAATATAATAAACAATTTAAAGAAAACTCAAACTTACATCAGTCTATTTTGTGCGAGCGCCCTATTGACCGGCTGTGAAGCCTCGTTGGATTTAAGGGGAGTTGAGGATGAGCTGTCGAAGTCGCGGCTGCGCACGGATCAATACCAGCAGATGGTGATGAGCGAAGGGGTGCTAACGCTGGTGGGTTCTGCTGGGGTAGTGCTGAGCAGTCGTGATGAAGGGGTTAGTTGGACACGTCAGGAGGTGGCGGGGTCGCCGAACTTTATTGGGTTGTCGCTGTGTCCGGATCAGCGTCTGTTGGCGCTGAGTTTTGACCGTCAGGTGTGGTCGAGTAGTGATCAGGGCCGTTCCTGGGTTGCCCATGCCTTGCCGACCCAAGAGGACATGATCGGTCTGACCTGCGGCACCGATGGCAGCTGGTGGGTTAGCGGTAGTTACAGCACGTTATTACACAGCAGCGATCAGGGCCAAAGCTGGGCTGAAAGCAGTTTTGATGAAGATGCGCTGGTGACCCATATTCAATTTTTCGATGATCAGGTTGGTATTGCGGCGGCGGAGTTTGGTTTGTTCTTTAAAACCAGCGATGGTGGTCAGAGCTGGGACATGATCGGCACGATCGGTCAGGAGCTGTACCCGCTGACGGTGCATTTCAGTGACCCACAAAATGGCTGGGTTGGTGGTTTAAACGGTGTCATCATGCACACCGAGGACGGCGGTGAGACCTGGGCGGAGCAAGCCTCCGGGGTGGAGTCGCCGATCTATCGTTTCTTCGGTCAGGGCGATCGTCTTTACGCCGCCGGGGATCATGCGGTGGTATTAAGCTACCGCGATGGTGTCTGGGTTCAGTTGGAGACGCCCAACATTCCCATTTACCTGAGTGCTGGCCAAGTGCTCTCCCATCAACAGCTGTTAGTCGCCGGTGGCTGGGGGACGTTAATGACCCTGTCCGTTACCGACGCAGCGCTTTAGGCGCAGGAGAGAGCCCGCTATGAATCAAGTGACCCACTGGCTGCATAATATAGATAACCTGGTGTTCCGGCATCCGCGCAGCCTGCTGTCGATCATTGCCCTGATCACGGTATTTTTTGCGTTTCAAATTCCCGGTTTAAAGATGTATTCGGACTTTGCCGACCTGTTGCCGCAAAGTCACCCCTATATAGAACTGCACAATGAGATTAAGGACACTTTTGGTGGCGCTAACGTCATCGTGGTTGGGATAGAGATAGAAGACGGCGATATTTTCAGTAATGAAGCGCTGGCCATGATTCATCGTCTCACCCTGGCGGTGGATAACCTGCCGGGGGTGAACCACAACCTGGTATCGAGTTTAACCCACCGTAACTCGCGTAAGATCTGGTTGACCGAACTCGGCAACATCAACTCCGAACCCTACTATAACCCCTTGGGTGAAGCGATGTCAGACGAACAGTTGAACCTGTTACGTCAGGACGTAGTGGCCAACCCACGGATTTATGGTCCACTGGTTTCGCCGGACATGAAGGTGGCCTTGATCAAGGCACAACTGAACGAAGGCCAGTTGGACTACGAGCAGACCTTTGCCCAACTCCAGGCCGTGCGCGACACCGAAGCCCGCGCCGGGGTGAACATTTATGCTACCGGCCAACCGGTACTGGTGGGTTGGGTCTATACCTACAAAGAACAGATCATTGAGATCTTCCTGTTTACCGCGTTAATCATGATTGCCCTGCTGGTATTCCACTTCCGTAAACCCTATGGCGTGCTGATTCCCCTCGGCGGCGTGATTGTTTCTTCGATCTGGGGTGTGGGTATTATCAGTCTGTTCGGCTATAACCTTGATCCCTTAGGCCTGGTGATTCCCTTTCTGATTTCGGCGCGGGCCATGTCGCACGGGATTCAGCTGGTGGAGCGCTATTACAGCGAGCTGGCCGAGTGTGATGATGGCCCTCGCGCGGCCCAGCTCACCTTTGAGAGTCTGTTCCGTCCCGGCACCCTGGGTGTGGTGTCCGATGCCATTGGTTTATTGCTGATTGCCATTGGTTCGATTCCGCTCAACACTAAACTGGCACACTACGCGTCCCTGTGGGCGCTGTCGATTGTCATCACCGTCTTAATTGCGGTGCCGCTGCTACTGTCGATTCTACCCAAGCCCAAGGATATCGAACTCAAAACCAATGTGCTGCGCGCCATCGGTGATGGCTGTGCTCATCTGATGGCCAATAAATCCGCACCGCCCGCTATTCTCAGTGTGGCGGCGCTGTTGTTAATCGGTGGTTTCTACCTCTCATCCCAGGTGACCATCGGGGAAGCCGAGCCCGGCTCACCGATTCTGTATCAGAACCATGATTACAACATCTCCTCCAAGCTGATCAATGACCGCTTTCCCGGCTCCGAAGAGCTGTATATTGTTGCCGAACACGCCGAGAACGGTGGTTTAAAGCGTCCGGAAGTGCTGGCGGCGCTGGCGGATCTGGAGCGGCACATGATGAAGGACCCGGAAGTCGGGGGTGCGAAAGGCCTGCCGGACCTGATCAAGCAGGTCAACCGCCTGTTACATAACGATGACCCGCGTTACTATCAGATTCCGGCCGATCCGGCCTACACCGGTGGGCTGATGTTTACCTACATGGCCTCCAGTCCGATCCCCGGTGCCTTAAAGGAATTCACCGACACCGATGAGCGGGTTGCCAACCTGGTGTTCTTCTACAAGGATCACCAGGGTGAGACCATCCGTCGAGCCATTTATATGGCCAAGCAATGGATTACCGAGAACGAGGGCAAGGTGGACGGTCTGACCATCCGCTTGGCCGGTGGCACCATTGGCGTCACGGCGGCGATGAATGAAGCGGCCTTTGATACCAACAAGCTGGTGTTGCCCTTGGTGTTCTTACTGATTTTCCTGTTTGTGACCCTTTTTTACTCCTCGTTGCAGGCAGGTTTTTTAATGTTCCTGGCAATGCTGTTTGCCACCACCATGACCTATGCCTACATGGGCTTGCAGGAGGTGGGGATTAACATCAATACCGTGCCCATCATTGCGGTGGGGGTGGGGGTTGGGATTGACTACTCGATCTACATGATGGATCGCATCCGTGAAGAGATGGTCAAGCTCAACAACCTGCGCCAGGCGGTAGAGCGAGCGATCAGCACCACCGGACTGGCGATTAGTTTTACCGCCATCACCCTGATTGCGGGGATTGTGATGTGGGTCATTTTATCGGATTTGCGTTTTCAGGCCGATGCGGCACTACTGCTCAGTGTGATGGTGGTGCTCAATGCGCTGGCGGCGCTATTGTTGGTGCCCGCCTGGGTACTGGTGTTTAAACCCGCCTTCATTGGTCAGGTGTATGAAGATGAGGACGGGATTATACAGGCGGGTGCGCCACCAGCGTCCGCCACCAAGGCCGTTCGCCCACAGGCGGGTGCGACACATCAAAAGCAGGGGAAGCAAGGAGCAGTCACGCAGGAGCACAGTAAGCAAGTAGGAGAGGAGATTACCTTGAGCGGGGTAGTGCCCACAGGTAACGACTAATGAAAGGAGCCTTAGGCTCCTGATAATAATGATCCTTAATGAAGGAGAAGACTATGAAAGGTAAGCAACTGTCCGGGAAACTGGGCCTAATCACGGCGGCGGTCACGTTCGCTGCGGGGATCCAAAGTGGCGGTGTACTGGCGGAGGATGTGGAGTGGAGCGGTTTTGCCGAGAATGCCACTTACCACCGTAAGGACGTGGGGATATCTAAATCGCGTTTTGGGGCACAACTGGAGGGGCTGAAGTTTATTGGGGATGTCGGACCGTTCCGTAATGTCAGCATCAATGGGGTGTTACGCCTGAGCTATGATGCGGTATACGATCTGAATGAAGATGACTTCGGTAATCGTGCGGGTGGGGCGGCAACGGTGAACTCCGTAGCCGGTCCTGCGCCGGTAGTGCCGGTTAACGGCTTGGGTATCGGGCCCGCTGGAGGAGCCAATGTGGGGTACTGGGCAGTCAACAATGTCCTTGGTGGCGGCATGCTTCCTAATAACACCTTCGTTGATGTTTATACCAACAACCCCAATGAAGGTATGATCTCCTTGGGTGATCATTTGCGCGATCATGGCGATGGTGTTTCCTTCGGCGTACCGGTACGCCCCTGCGATAAAGACAGCCGGGGTTGTCTTGACGACTACCTGGACTTTGATAAGGAAGAACTGGCAGCGCCGGAGATCTTTAGTGATCGTGGTGACTGGCTGCGAGAGCTCTATATTGACTTCAGCCTACCCATGAGTGGTGGTAATGAGGTTAACTTCCGGGTCGGTAAGCAGCAGGTGATCTGGGGCCGTACGGATTTATTCCGCGTCTTGGACGTACTCAACCCGGTGGACTATTCTCGTCATAATATCTACGACGAACTGGAAGATATTCGTATCCCGATGTGGATGATGAAGTCGGACTTTCGCTTCGGCGCTACCGGTCCCTTTGATGACTTCAATATCCAGCTGATCTGGAACTTCGATAAGTTCCGTCCTAACAACCTGGGTCAGTGTGGCTCAGCCTACGTGATTCTCGATGCCGGTTGTTTCTTTCGCGGCATGAATAATCTATGGGAAAATGGCGGCACCGTAGCTAATTTTGCTAATGGTAGCTTGGCCACCAACTTTGGCCCACACACCATTGGTATTCGTGATGTCGACCTGCCCTCCTGGAGCCTAAGCAATACCCAGGTTGGCTTTAAGGTGGAAGGGGTGATTGGTGACTTCGGTTGGTCCTTGAATGCCTTGACCTACCGCTCTCAGTTACCTTCGCTACGGGCGGGCCACATTCCAGTGGTTGACCCTTTTGCGGGCGGAGCAGCAGCGGTACGCGATTACCTGATTGCCTTTGATATGGTATTCCCACGCGTGAACCTGCTCGGTGGTTCGATTGACTACTACTCACAAGCGATCGATACGGTGTTCCGGGTTGAAGTGGCTTACACCGAAGGTGAAGAGTTTGCCAACACCTTAGAGCGTCGTCTGTTCTCCGAATCAGACGTGGTGCGTTTTGTGATTGGTGCGGATAAGAACATCTTTATCCGTCCGCTCAACAAGACCCGCGCCTTCCTGTTCTCCGCGCAAATCTTTGGTCAGCACATTCTCGATCATGAAACGGCTAGCGCTACTCTAGGTACCGTGGGCATGCCAGACTGGGAAGTCAATCATATCGCGACTTTCTTAGTCAAAGGCTGGTGGATGAATGACCGCCTCAGTCCGCAAATCATCATGGCGCATGATTTTAGAGCGGGCGCTACCGTGGTAGCCCCTTCCATCGACTGGCTGATCAGTGATAACTGGCAGTTGATTCTGGGCGCCAACTACAAAACCGGCGGTGAAGATGAGCAGTTCGATGACTGCCGTCTGTGTAACCCCTTCCCACCCTTTACTTCAGGCCCAGTACCTGAGCATGGTGTTGGGTTTACTTCCGGTTCGGCGGGTCTTTCTGGCTTTGAGCCGTTGGGACGTTTCCGCTCCGGTCCGATCGGTATGGCCGAGAAAGAAGACGAAATACAGCTGACGGTGCGTTATCGCTTCTAAGGCGAGGGCATCGATTTACGACCTTAACTGATAAAAAGGTAGAACTGTTATGACGATAAAAAAACTGATGATCGGCCTGGCGCTCAGTGGTAGCTTGGCCGCTGGAATGACGCACGCGGCGACCGCCGAAGATGTTGAAAACTCCTTTTACCCCTATAAGAGCGGTGTGCCCAGCTTTAACGGGCTGAGTACTGGCATGACCATTAATAGTGGTAATGTGGGCCAGTTCGAATCCATTATTGATCCGGAACTGTTTAAACAGATTCAGAACGGCTGGATGGACATGCAAGTCGGCGCCACCACCTCCTTTGACCTGCACCCCAACTATGTACAGGCCACCCGTGATAACCTCAACAAAGTGTCCCTGGGTGCTGAAGTGGGCCAGATCAACAACTTCGTGGCTGGCCGTCCCTTTCCGGAAGAGCCGGATATGAACGACCCGCGCGCTGGTGAAAAGCTGGCCTGGAACTACAAGTACGGTTATAACTGGGGTGATAACGCCGCCATCTACCCGTTCTACTGGAAGTACCGCAACATGGACAGCGGCAACGTTGAACGTACCATCAAGTTCAACTTCCACTTCCTCAACTTCAAACACCGGGTTAACCAACCCCCGATCCCGGACATAACCCCGAACCCGTCAGAGTTATTCCGTGCTATCTATGTGCAGGTACTTGAACCCTTTGACGTGAAGAACACCCAGCTGTTGATTCAGCGCGCCGAAGATGATCAGAAGCGCGATAATTCCTGGTTGTATCTGGGCTTCCAGCGCCGCGTACGCCGTCTGGCCACTGGTCAGGTGACGGACTCCTTCCTGGGCTCTGACCTGATGATTGAAGACTTTGAGGGCTATAACAACCGTGTCTCCGACATGGCCTGGACCTACAAAGGCACCCGTAACATCATGATGCCCTTCTACAACCACAATGACCTCACCCTCGACCCCGACACACACCAGGACGATGAGGGGTATCAAGTGGTGGCCTTTGCCGGCAAAGGGGGTTGTTATCCCAACATCACCTGGCAGCTGCGTAAGGTGTATGAGGTCGAAGCTGCCCCGGTGGATTCCAATCACCCGATCAGCAAGCGGGTATTCTTTATGGATGCCCAGACCTACACGATTCCGCGCGCCAACATTTATGACCGTGCCGGTAAGCTGTGGAAGACTTGGTTTCTTGGGCAGGCGCACCCGGATCATCATTTAGCCAAGAACAAGGGCACCGGGGTGTCGATTGATGACTCTTTTGCGATGATCGATGTGCAGGCGAACCACTGCACTACCGGTCAGTTCAAAGGTCAGGTCGATCCTGAGCTGAACCCCGTCAGTAAGTTCACGGTGCAAAACCTGCGGGCTACTGGACGATAGGTTTTATCATTTACATAAGGCGCTTACGCTCTAGGGTGTAAGCGCCTTTTTTATTTCTTCGATCAAATCCCAGACCCTTCTGCGAATTAGCCTTGAAATATGCTTTAATTGACCGGCATTAAAATACCTTTTGACTATAACGTCTTTGCTTAGAGTTTTGATTGTACGGCGAAATATTGATTAGAGTAGGGGTACGGGTATGACGGAAGGACTGAATGTGATTGCCAATGCGATGGGTATTTTTGCCGGAATTTTTCTAGCGTTAATACTCCTGGGTCTGTTGTGCATATTATTTATGTACATCATTGATCGCAGCCAAACTAAGCATGCGATTCGGCATAATTATCCGGTGGTCGGCCGATTCCGTTATATGTTTGAGCACTTAGGAGGATTTTTCCGGCAGTACTTTTTTGCTTTGGATCGCGAAGAAATGCCCTTTAACAGAGCGGAGCGCTCATGGGCATACCGGGCAGCGAAAAACCTCGATACCACGGTCGCATTTGGCTCCACGCGCAATCTCAATATTCCTGGGACAGTACTTTTTACTAATTCTAGTTACCCGACGTTGGAGGAGGAAGCAGCGACACCACAGGCCGTCATCATTGGCGAAGGCTGCCGTATGCCCTATCGTGCCACTTCCTTTTATAATATCTCTGGCATGTCTTTTGGTGCTATTTCCAAACCGGCGGTACTGGCCTTGTCCAAGGGCGCACGCATGGCGCGGTGTTGGATGAATACTGGTGAAGGAGGTCTCTCACCTTATCACTTAGAGGGAGGGGCTGATCTCGTATTCCAAGTGGGTACCGCTAAGTATGGCGTGCGAACGCCGGACGGAAAACTTAATGAGGATAAACTACGCGAGCTGGCGCTGAATGATCGCATTAAAATGTTTGAAATTAAAATGAGTCAAGGGGCGAAACCCGGCAAAGGCGGAATTTTACCAGCGGCGAAAGTGACGAAAGAGGTTGCTGAAATTCGCGGGATTACGATAGCACAAGACTCCATCAGTCCGAACCGACACCCTGAGGTTGATGATCCGGATAGTCTTATTGACCTGATCAACCATATTCGGCAAATCAGCGGAAAACCGGTTGGTATAAAGGCCGTTCTCAGTTCGGCACAGGAGCTGGATGAGCTCTTTACCGTTATCGCCAAAAGAGGCGTTGCCTGCGCACCTGATTTTATCGCGCTAGATAGTGCTGATGGTGGTTCTGGTGCCGCGCCACAAAGTTTGATTGATTATATGGGGCTGCCTTTGAAGGAAAGCCTGCCCATGTTAGTGGATAAGCTTCAGGAATACCATTTACGTGAGCGGGTGAAGGTAGTTGCTGCGGGCAAATTAATTACTCCTTCTGGGGTTGCCTGGGCGCTGAGTATTGGTGCAGATTTTGTCACCTCTGCCCGTGGTTTTATGTTCGCACTGGGTTGTATTCAGGCGATGCAGTGTAATAAAAATACTTGCCCCACCGGGATTACCACCCATGATAAGCGACTACAGCGGGGGCTTGATCCAATGGATAAGTCGGAGCGGGTAAAGCACTATGCGCTCAACATGATGCATGAAGTTGAGATGATCGCCCATTCCTGTGGTGTAAAAGAGCCGCGTTTGCTGCGTAGATGTCATGCCAGAATCGTTGGTGATAACGGGCTGTCAATACCATTAAATAAGCTTTATCCGGAAGTAAAAACTATTAATTGAAATGTAAGGCGCTCTATTCGTTGTTTGGGTCTGTTTGCCTACGTCCGGTGTTTTTTCTTCTATCCGGGAGGATGGAGGAAGTTCGGCGTACCGCACGTCTTTCGCTCTGTTTGCGGCGCTGATCTTTGCGCTGATCGGCCTCAGGGGTCAATTCAATTTGGCTGACACCACCGACCAGTGAAATGGCCTGCTGGTACTTTTCGGCTTCGGCTTTCGTGAGGTTATCTTTTATCACGATGTTTCTACCTGAAAACATCCGCCGTAATTTAGCTAAGTGGTCGGGTAGTGCTGGGTTTAGCTTAAACAGCTTGGCCATGCCGATCTTGACTTGGTTAGGTTCAGCATCTGACGCTAATTCGCCTTTAAAGATCACCCGGTAAGCTTCTTTTTTCATTGTGCGCGGAATCTCTTTAATCACTTGTTCTTGGCAATATATCAAATGCTTGGGAAAGACGCATGCTCTGTGCAAGGCTTCGTTTAATAAATCATCGGCTTCGGCTATACTACGCCGCCCCCTTCGGGTTCATTTGGTTTTCAAGTAATTGGTTCAAATTCAGCACATGAATATAAGACAATATCTATCGAATCAGGTTAAGCAGGCAATGGATGCCGCCGGGCTTGCAGCAGAAAACGCCGTTCTACTAACGCAAAGTACGCGTCCTGAATTTGGTCACTATCAGGCTAATGGCGCTTTACCTGCGGCAAAACAAATGAAAACTAACCCGAGAGAATTGGCAGAGGCCATCGTCAAGCAACTGTACTTGACGGATGTTGCGGAAAAAATTGAAATTGCCGGGCCGGGGTTTATTAATATCCATTTATCGCCAGATTGGTTGGCGAGACAGTGTGAAGAATCATTACAGAATTCGCATTTAGGAGTTGCCCGTCATGCTGCCCCTGCAACGGTAGTTGTAGATTATTCGGCACCGAATTTGGCCAAGGAAATGCACGTTGGACATTTGCGCGGCACTATTATTGGTGACGCGGTAGTCCGTGTACTTGAGTTTATGGGCGACAAAGTGATTCGGCAGAACCACATGGGTGATTGGGGTACCCAATTTGGTATGTTGATTGCGCACTTAGAAGATCGATTGTCGGCGGAACAGGCATTGGCTGAAGTCGCGCTGGAAGATTTAGAGACTTTTTATCGGGAAGCCAAAATTCGCTTCGATGAAGATGTCACGTTTGCCAATCGTGCTCGTGAGTATGTGGTAAAGTTACAGGCGGGAGATGCACACTGCTTAAAGTTGTGGCAGAAATTTATCGATGTCTCCATTGCTCATAGCGAAGCGATCTATAAAAAGTTGAAGGTGACCTTATCGCATGAGCATATCATGCCAGAGAGCGCCTATAACGAAGATCTGCCGCACGTGGTAGCTGAACTAAAAGCAAAGGGTTTGGCGGTAACCGATCAAGGTGCACAGGTAGTTTTTCTCGATGAGTTTGCCGATAAAGAGGGCAAACCGTCACCGGTTATAGTACAAAAATCCGATGGCGGTTATCTCTACGCTACTTCAGATTTGGCAGCATTACGCTATCGTAATGATCAGTTAAAGGCAGACCGAGTGCTTTATTTCGTTGATGCCAGACAATCACTCCACCTGCAACAGGTTTATACCATAGCCCGTAAGGCGGGTTGGGTTGGCGAAGAAGTTTCTCTTGAGCATCTTGCTTTTGGCACCATGATGGGAACAGATGGTAAGCCGTTTAAAACACGTAGTGGCGGCACTGTCAAATTGGCTGAATTGTTGGATGAAGCAGTCACAAGGGCAGATCAATTAGTGGCGAGTAAAAACCATGAATTAAGCGCTCAGGAGCGTGCAGAGATCGCTGCAAAGGTTGGTATTGGCGCGGTGAAATATGCCGATTTATCTAAGCATCGCACCAGTGATTACGTGTTTAATTGGGATAGCATGCTGAGTTTTGAGGGCAATACTGCGCCCTATTTGCAATATGCCTATACGCGTATTCAAAGCATTTTCCGTAAAGCGGAGATCGATGCTGAGGCGACGCAACGGGTAATCCAACTCATTGAGCCGAGTGAAGTGCAGCTGGCGTTAAAATTACTACAGTTTTCTGAAACGATTGAGCAAGTTGCTTTGGAATGTACTCCGCATCAACTTTGTGGCTATCTTTACGAACTGGCCAGTGACACCATGGGTTTTTATGAAAACTGCCCAATTCTTAAGCAGGGTATCGCAGCAGAAATACGCGAGAGTCGTTTGCGATTGTGTCAGTTGGCGGAAAGGACGCTGCATACCGGACTCAACCTGCTGGGTATCGAAGTGATGGATAGAATGTAGTGTCAGGGCTCCAGGTTGGTCTCTCCGAACTGGGAAATAGGCTCTAGATTGAAGGCTAAAAGTTAATTTTTAGCGTCATTTTGATAATCAAATTGCTGTAAGTTGATAAAATACCCCCAATAAACTCGGGTGCGTGTGCGTCTCTTTATATTTCTTCGTTCAAAATATAACTCTCTGTTTTTAAATAAATATTCTGTATTTTTCGAGTTACCTCCTAAGTGGTATTTGTCGTTTTTTGACATACTTTTTCGCCAATAACTATTGATCTCGATCAAATTGCTCTATGTGCTAGTCACTATAGTTGTAGTCAGTTATTCGACTCTGAAGAGAGCAAAGATAATTAAGAAGAACAGGTTTTCGCTAAATTCACCTGGGGTAAAAAGGGATAGTGAGAACCGATTTCTACAAAACCAAAGGAGATCATCAATGAAACGCTCTAGACTAGCCCTATCAACACTAGCATTAACGCTAGGTTTAGGTTTGGGGAGTGCTGTGCAGGCTGCGACCAATGCCGCACCGACCTTAACTCCCGCAGAATTTGAAAAAGCTAAATCAATGTACTTTCAACGCTGTGCTGGTTGTCATGGTGTGCTGCGTAAAGGTGCCACTGGTAAAAGTCTGTTACCGAAAGACACCCTAGAAAAAGGTACGCAACGTCTTAGTCGTATTATCGAGTTGGGTACCGAAGGCGGTATGAACAACTTCGATGACACTTTCAGTAAAGCTGAAATTGATTTGTTGGCTAAGTACATTCAGATCGAACCACCTATCCCGCCGGAAATGCCACTTTCATTAATGAAAGAGCGTCACAAGGTTTATATTGATCCTAAAGACTACCCGACTAAACCTTTGCACGGACGTAATTGGGAAAACTTTTTTGTCGTTATCGAACGCGATGCGGGTAAAGTTGCCGTTATCGATGGCGATACCCATGAAGTGATTGACCACATTGATACCGGCTATGCGGTACACGTAATTAAAGCCTCTGAACACCATAACAAAGAGAAAATCGTTGATGGTGGAATTGCTGGTCGTTTCTGGTACACCCAGGGCCGCGATGGCAAGATGACCAAAATTGATTTGTGGCAGAAGCCCGGCAGTATGTTGGTGGCAGAAACGCAAATGGCCTACGATGCGCGTGACGTAGCTGTATCTGGCGATGGAAAATACGTGATTGGTGGTGGTTACTGGCCGCCTCACTTCGTTATTTTGGATGCCAAAACCATGGAGCCGTTGAAAGTTGTTTCGACGCGCGGTATCGATGTTGATGGTAACTATGTTAACGAAGCACGAGTAGCGGCAATCTACACAACTCCAAATGAACCCACGTTCCTAGTCGCGGTAAAAGAGCTGGGTCAAATGTGGCAGGTGGATTACTCTGATCTGGATAATCTGCGCATAGAGCAGATCAATTCAGCCAAGTTCTTGCACGACGGCTTCTTTGATCCAACCGGGCGTTACTTCCAAATTGCGGCAAATGCGTCCGATAAAATGGTTGTCGTTGATACCAAAGAACGTAAGCTTGAAGCTATGATTGATACAGACGCCAAGCCACACCCTGGCCCTGGTGCGAACTGGAATGATCCGAAATGCGGCCCAGTTGCGGGTACTACTCACCTAGGTGTTGGTCTAGTCTCTGTTTGGGGCAATGACCCAGCCAAGCATAAAGATCAAGCTTGGAAGCTGTGCTACGAAGTCGAAACTGAAGGGCCTGGGGTGTTTATTCGAACCCACCCGACCTCTCAGTATGTTTGGGCGGATCAGACTTTACACCCAGAGCCGGAAATTCAGCAAAGTGTGCAGGTTTTCGACAAAAAGACACGTAAAATTGTGAAAACAATCCGCGTGACTAAAGACGAAGGTAAAGTAGCCGTTCATATGGAATACAGCAAAGACGGTAGTGAAGTTTGGGTCTCTGTCTGGAACCGTAAGGACAACAAAAATGCCTCAGGTGAAATTGTTGTCTACGATGCCAAAACTCTTAAAGAGAAAAAACGCATCAAAGGCCTAACTACACCAACGGGTAAGTTTAATGTTTACAACCGTACTAACCACGTAACCTAACTTGTTATGAGGTGAATGTTACGCAGGCGAGGTGGGGGAACCCATCTCGCCTTTTTAACCTGACGACAGATCCATTATTTTCTTCTTTCCTGGGGAGTCCCTGTGATGGGAATAACAAACAAATTAAAAAGCTGGCTTTCCAATAAGCTGATATTAGGCACTACAATTGGTACCGCTCTGATATTCATGTTGGCAGGCGTTATCTTCTGGGGTGGTTTTAACACGGCGATGGAGGCGACCAATACGCTTGGTTTCTGTATCAGCTGCCATGAGATGGAAGAAAATGTCTATCAAGAGTACACCAAGACGATCCACTACACTAACCGTAGCGGTGTGCGTGCAACCTGTTCAGATTGCCACGTGCCGGATCCTTGGGTCTACAAATTCGTACGTAAAATCAAAGCTTCCAATGAATTGCTGCATAAAGCCTTAGGCAGTATTAATACGCCAGAAAAATTTGATGCTAAGCGCCTAAAACTGGCTAAAAATGTTTGGCATGACATGAAGGATACCAATTCACGAGAGTGCCGTAACTGCCACGACTATAACACCATGACCCCGGAAACTCAGAAACCTCGGGCGCGTAAACAGCACATGAATGCGATGCAGGCCGGTAATACCTGTATCGATTGCCATAAAGGTATTGCGCACAAAGCGGTTCATGATCAGTTAGCAGATGAAGAGCTGGATAAGTTAACGGCACCAAAACCTGACCGTGCAATTCCGTTACCACCGCAGTGGGTTAAGTTTTTGGAAGAGCAGGCGGCGGCGAAAGAGTCAAATGAACAACCGGCTGCAACAAACTTTGCTGAAGATGTCGCTATCGCGCAGGCAACTTCAGTCGTGGCGGATATTGTTGGCGCAGCACCAGTCAGCACCTCATCACTTGATTGGAGTCCTGCCCCGGTGCGTAATGTTACTGTGTTTTATCCGGGCGAGGCCTCGATGGAGTGGGTGTTAGGCCGTAGGCACGGCGGCGCTCGTTCCTTCAAAAAGGGTGATCGTTGTGTTGATTGCCATGATGAAGAAACGGCGGACATAGGACAGAAAATAGTTTCCGGTGAAAAGCTTGAGTCTCAGGTGATACCCGGCAAGCGAGGAAGTATTCCGGTGGTAGTACAAGCAATGCACGATAAGGAAAACCTGTATTTGCGATTTCAGTGGGCCGATACCGAGCATGCGCCGGTACCCTTCGTGGAGGGTGGCAAGATGGATAGTAAAAATGCTATGAAATTGGCCGTCATGCTGGCTACGGATGATGTGGAATATGCTGATAGAGCTGGTTGCTGGGGCACCTGTCATGCCGATCTCAACAGTATGCCATATGCACCGCAGGGTCAGGATGTGACGAAGTATCTCACTGAAAGCCGAACGGATATTGAGATTCGTGGCCGCAACGACAAGCCCTTGGGTGGTTGGGATCAGCGCAAAACCGAAGATGAAATCAAGGCGGAATTCAGTGCAGGACATTACATGGACATCATTCGCTATAAAGCCGGAGAAGACAAAGTGGAAGATGGTGCGATCTTGGCAGATCGAGTCATGCACGAAAATTCCATCGGCGAGTTTAATGCCATTAATCAGAATGGTCAGTGGGTCGTTGAAATCAAACGACCACTCAAGTCTGACCGGCCGGATGATATTAGTTTAGCGCTGGATCAGGTCTACAATTTTGGTTTTGCTATCCACGATGATTACAGTAATGCGCGTTATCACCATGTTTCATTGGGCTATAAGTTGGCGTTTGATAATGCTGAGGTTGAGGTTAACGCGGTTGAGCGATAAACGTTCGGGGGGTTCCCCGCAAAATTGCGGGGATTTAAAGTCACCGAAACAAAATGTTAGCATAGGTGGTATCGATATTCGTGATTAAATCACTGATAAAGGTAGACAAAATGATGGGGCAATATCTCTGCGCTGTACTCAATAATAAACACCTATTTTTGGTTATTATGCTGATTCTAGCCAATCTTGCTCAGGCCGATACAGTTGAGGTGGAAATTTTTAAAAAACAGTACATCCCTCAAGAGCTGACAATTAATAAAGGCGACACAGTCCGCTGGGTAAATAAGGAAAAACGCCAGTACCATAGTGTTTATTTTGAGGCGCTAGATGAAAAGGATGGTGAGTATTTCTGGCCTGACGAAGTGTTTGAGCGAACCTTTGAGAGAGCAGGTAGTTTCCCTTACCGCTGTGGTCCTCATCCCGAAATGACGGGCATAATTCATGTTCGCGGAGATGATAAATAGCACACTGTGCATTCAACGCCGGCTTAATTTATCGTGCTTTAAACGAATTTTTTCACAGATATAGTTGCCGATGGGGATGGCGGACGTTGCAGCCGGAGAAGGTGCATTGCACACATGCAAAGACCTGTGCGACTCAGCAAATAAAAAATCCTGTACCATCGAGCCGTCTTTTAAAACTGCCTGCGCACGGATTCCGGTGGCATGAGGTAGTAAGTCGTCTGTTTGGATTTGAGGACAATATTTCTGCACCTGTTTCAGGTAGCTTGACTTGAACCAGGCATTTTTGAGCTCCACTAAACCGGGTATGAATTGCTGCTTCATACTAGCCCAAAAACCAGGAAAGCTAAGCATTTCATAGCTGTCTTTTATATTCAGGTTAAATTTGCCGTAGCCTTCGCGCTTCCAGCCCAGCAGCGCGTTAGGGCCAACCGTGATTGAGCCATCGATCATGCGGGTCAAGTGCACCCCAAGGAAGGGTAAGGCGGGATCAGGAATTGGGTAGACCAGATGCTTGATCAGCCCGTTGAGCCGAGCAGGAAGTTGATAGTACTCACCACGAAAGGGAATGATCTGGAAATCAATCGGAATGCTAAGTAGTCGCGCCATGCGATCCGCCATCAAACCTGCGCAAGTGATTAAAAAGCGACAGCGAAATGTGTCATGCTTAGTGTTTACTAACACTTCCTCGCTGGACTCAGATAAGCCAACAACTTCGTGCTCTAGTAAATACTTGCCGCCAGCAGTGCTAAATTCTCTAGCCATCCGTCGAGACACCGCTAAGTAATCAACGATCCCTGTTGTTTCCACATAAAGGGCGCCAATACCGTTTATTGCCGGTTCTCTATCCTTGAGTTGGTTTTGGCTTAATGCCGTGACGCTGATCTGGTTTTGCTCGCAGCGTTCGCGCAATGCTGCCATGCGCTGTGCTTCAAGCTTATTAGTTGCAACCAAAAGCTTTCCACATTGCTGATAAGGTATGTTGTAGCGATGACAAAATGTCAACGTGGCGGCGAGACCTTCACGGCAAAAACGCGCTTTCAAACTACCCGGAGCATAGTAGACACCAGCATGGATAACCCCGCTATTGCGACCGGTTTGGTGTTGGGCGAAATCGGACTCTTTTTCCAACAGTAGAATTGAGGGTTGCGGTTGTTGCTGCTGTAGTTGCCAGGCCGTGGCTAGTCCAATAATACCGCCGCCAATAATGATGTAGTCATAAATCATGCTGTCCGGCTCTTGGGTTATTGATAAGAGATAGGAATGGTCAAGGTCTCTTTGACCGCCTCCATTACCACGATACTGGTAGACTCGTTCACACCCGGCACCGTTAGCAGTGTCTCGCCGAGAAACTCTCTATAGGCAGCCATATTGGCAACCCGAGCTTTCAGCAGGTAGTCAAAATTACCGGACACCAAATAACATTCTTGTACTTCCGGCAAGTTAATCACCGCGTGCTTAAAATCCTCAAAGGTTTCGGGAGAGGTGCGGGCGAGTCGAATCTGTACAAATACAATTAGTCCGGCGTCTAGGAACTCGGGCGTTAGGATGGCGGTGTAACCCTTGATATAGCCCTCTCTTTCCAGACGTTTAACCCGCTCTATGCAGGGCGTTGTGGTCAAACCGACTTGACGTGCGAGTTCGGCGTAGGAGGTGCGTCCTTCCTGTTGCAGAATGCGGAGAATGTGTCGGTCAATTCGGTTTAATTGTGCGGCAGAGGGTTTCATACGGGTGGTTTAAATAGTTGGAATTACTGTTTTTTTAAAAATAGTAGTTGAAACGACTATTTTATTCATTAAATAAAGAAAAAACACTAGATTATTATCAATATAATAGCCACATATTCTAAATATAAAATCTAATCTATTAGGGGGTAAAAAATGTTGATTGGTGTGCCAAAAGAAATAAAAAATCATGAGTATCGTGTTGGTTTAGCGCCAAGTTCTGTACGGGAGTTGGCGGCGCATGGCCATGTGGTGGTGGTGGAGCGAAATGCAGGCGCCTCTATTGGTTTTACCGATGACCAATATATTGCCGCTGGAGCGAGAGTTGAGGAGTCGGCGGAGCAAATATTCGCGCAGGCTGAGATGATCATTAAGGTTAAAGAACCGCAGCCCAACGAGTGCAAAATGCTACGAGAAGGGCAGTTGCTCTATACTTATTTGCATTTAGCGCCAGATCCTCAGCAGACAGAGTTGTTGGTGGCTTCCGGCGCGACTTGTGTTGCCTATGAAACGGTGACAGATGCACGTGGTGGATTACCGCTGTTAGCACCGATGAGCGAAGTGGCGGGGCGTATGTCGATTCAGGCCGGGGCGCATCATCTGGAGAAAGCCCAGGGTGGTTCGGGTGTGCTCTTGGGTGGTGTGCCTGGCGTTGCTCCAGGGAAAGTGCTTATTATCGGTGGCGGCGTAGTTGGCACCAATGCTGCACAAATGGCGGTGGGCATGCGTGCCGATGTGATAATTTTGGATCGCTCAACACCTCGCTTGCGTGAGCTGGATGATTTGTTTGGTAATCAAATTAAAACGGTTTACTCCACAGTTGACGCTATTGATTATTATTCAGCCAGTGCAGATTTAGTGATCGGTGCGGTACTCATTCCTGGTGCTGCGGCACCCAAGTTGTTACGTAAAGAACATCTGGCGAATATGCGACCTGGCTCGGTGGTTTGCGATGTGGCTATCGATCAAGGTGGCTGCTTTGAAACGTCGAAAGCGACCACCCATCAGTCGCCGACCTATGTCGTGGACGATATTATCCATTATTGTGTGGCGAATATGCCCGGTGGTGTCGCTCGTACATCGACGATGGCATTGAATAATGCAACCCTGCCTTTCGCTCTGGCCTTGGCAAACAAAGGTTACAAGCAAGCACTGTTGGATGACCCACATTTAATGAATGGCCTGAATGTACATCAGGGTAAAGTTACCTATCGAGCAGTGAGTGATGCGCTTGATTATGATTATGTCCCAGCCAAAGAGGCATTAGGCTAATCAGTAAGTAGGACTTGCGGTTGGGGTAGTGTGGCTTTTTCGTGCGGAAGCCGACGACTCCCCCCGCCATTCCATAGTGAGATAAAGTCACTCGATGACGTATTTGCCGGGCGCGGGAGCCAAAGGTGGAAATTCGGTGTTGCCAAGTTTATGTAAGTTATTTTTTGTATTTGTACTCCGTTGTTGTAGCCAATCAATCCAGTGTGACCACCAGGAGCCTTGATGTTGGGTGGCCTCCGATAGCCAGTCACTGTAATTTTCATCAGCTCGAGTATTGGTATAAAAACGGGCGGCTTTACTGCCTTCGGGACAAATGAGAGAGCGCATATGGCCACGATTTACCAGCACAAACTCGCGTTGACCACTCAACTTTAAGCTGCTTTGGTAACAGTATTCCCAGGGCGTGATGTGGTCACTGGAGCCAGCGACAAAGTATTTATCACCAGTTATCAATGACAAGTCGACAGGATAGCCACACAAAGTAAGGTGGCCTGGTTGCAGCAGATAATCGTCGCTATAGAGATCAAGAAAATCACAGAATAGTGAGTTGGGTATGCGTGGTATATCGGTATTCCAGTAGCGAACATCAGCGGTAGGCTGATCCTCCCCTGCAAAATAATTACAAGTCCAGGCATTCCAGAGCAAACAATTGGGTCGTAACCAGGCAAACATACGTGCTAATTCCTTACCCTCCAAAATGCCTCTTAGTTTGAGTAGAGTTTTAGCCGCCAGTAGCATTTGTTGACTGATGGCAATACCCACCTGCGCGCGTGTCTGCGTATAAAAATTAGTAACAACAAAACTTGCTGTGGTTGCTTCGATGCCATCGCGTTGTGCGAGGATGCTGCTTAGTAACGCTGCGAATATGCCTCCTGCGGAGTAGCCAAATAAATGGAGTTTTGTATTTCCCGAGATGGCATGGACAGTTTCGGTAGCATCCAGGAGTGACTCAATATAAGACTCTAGATTCCAATGCTTGTGTTTCTGGCTGGGGTTGCGCCAACTTAAAGTAAAGACTTGGAACCCGGCTTCAACCAGATAATGGGTTAGGCTGTTATGCGGATATAGATCATAGATATAGAACTTGTTGATGGGTGATGAAATTAACAAAATGGGTTCGCGATACACCTTGGCGGAGACAGTTTTATATTGAATTAATTCGAGCAGCTCGTTGCGAAAAACAACTGAGCCTGCGGTGATCGCGATATCCTTGCCAATGGTTAGTTTGCTTGACACCGAGGAGATTACGGGTTCTTCGAGTCCCAGCACATCACTCGTCATGCGATTAAGTCCGTGAACCAGACTGGCGCCGCGTGCTTTGATCGTGTGCTGAACGGCATCTAAACTAGCTCCCGGATGGCTAGGAGAAAGCGAATGGGTAAGCCGTTCGATAGCGGTTTTTGCCTGGAGTTTTTCATCTTCGCTGAGCGGGGTTTCGTCGATCAACCCTTGTAGGTAGCCACACCAGGCAAGGTAGGTTTGCATTGACGCCTTATAGATGGGGTTGGTTTCCCAGGCGGGGTCTTTAAAGCGATAATCATTTAGCCCCGGCTGTAAGGTTGATTTTCCGGAGATGATACGAGTGAGTTCCGTGCCCAGGCTGACAAGTTGCGGGGTAAATAGCAGTGGCAACGAGATACCGACTCGCGCCATTGATGTAAAGGTTTCCCAGGTATTGAAGCTGCGTCGGTCCGTTTTTGTCGGATGAACGCTGTCGGGGCTGGCTTTTTTTCCAGTCATAAAGCCTCTCTAAACTTTCGGTTCGCCTTTAACGATTTGATATTAATTGTTTTTTTGCTGAAGAGCTTATAACTGCACGCGAGCTCCCATTATCATGAATCAAGTTGGTTTAAGTCAAATAACTTCAGGAGAGGACAACGGGGTTGTCTTATTGTTGATTTTAGGTAATTAACGACGTCTTAAAAGCAGTTTAGATAAAATGCCGGCTCAGCTAAAGGCTGGTTAATTTGGTGTACTGAACAGATAAGAAAATTTCTTTATTTCTTCCAGGCGTATCAGCGTTTCTTCGTCTAGCTCGTCAAAGCGTTTGGTTTTTTGATAACGCTTGAGTGCGCGCGATGCCTGTGGATCATTGTGTGCATTGAGCAAGAGTGCTTTGGTGCGGGCTTTAATATTAGCGTCTAGATCACTTCGAATGACTTCGATGGCGCGTGGGATAGCGCTGGAACGGTGAATAATGTGATAGTTGCGTTTGTGGGCGATAGGGATATGATCCGGTTTGTCCCAGTCCAAATTGCTAATGGCACCAGCGTCGGCAACACCGCGAATCACGAGCTGAGAGGTGTGTTGTTCAGCGCCGCTGAAGATATAGCCAATCATGTCATCCGGTACTATGAAGTTTTTAGATTCTTTTGCGACTAATGTATACCCCTGACGCAATAACGTTGCTAACGGTAGCATGTATGCGCTGGTTGAGCCGGGATCTTCAAATGCCAACGTTTTTCCAGGTAAATCGGAAAGTTGGTTAATGCCGCTGTCATTGCGAGCAAAGATGATAGAGTAATAGGTGGGAACCCCTTTCTTCCATTTTCGTACAATAGGTTCAGCGGGTGCTTCTAAAGTATAGAGCATTGCGGAAAAAGGGGTTTCAGTTACCAAGTCAACCTTGCCCTGCTTCAGGAATTGGATCATTTCCTCATTATTTTTGGCGAGCAGTACTGCGCCTGATTGAATGCCTAAGTCGGACATGTTTTTAGCGAGATATGCTGCCATCGGAGCCAGCATTTTACGGTGTTTTCTAAAGTTGCTGCTGACCTTTCCAACCACAAAGGTTGAGCGATTAATCACCTGCTTGTCTTGCAGTTCTATTGATGGCTCGGCAAAGGAAAAATGGGTAAAGAAGAGAATAAACACTGCAAAACATCGTGTAGTTTTAACCCTTAGCATAGTGATAATGTCGGTTAACCTGCGGTTTGAAAAGGCTTAGTTTGCACTTAAAGAGGAGTGACTGGTGACAATCAAAAAGCGCCTATTCTATAACAATTAAGGGTGGGGTTGAATAGAGTGTGAATTTCAGAGTTTGGTTTGTCTTTCCATTTTTTGTTCGATGCTGAATGAGGATCCTTCAAGAACTTCTCTCTAATACAATCCTGACTTCCCTGTAGAGCAAGAAAAGATTGAGGGAATTTGTTCTACTTGCTACCCTGGATTGCTATCAGGGTGTCAAGGAGGTCATCACCAAGGGGTGATCTAATCAAGGTGACTATAAAAGGCCTAGCGAACCCTAAGGTTAGATTAGGTTGGTAAGCAGTTTTCGACAATTTTTTATAGAACAGGCAGAGCGTTAAAAGCGCCTAAATGAGGATATGATATGGCTCAGTATTCGTTAATTATTGATGGTAAGAAGGTTGATACCCAAGACTACTTCGATGTGTTAAACCCAGCGACAGAAGCATTGGTTGCCCAGTGTCCAGTGGCCAAGCAAGAACATTTGGATCAGGCTGTTGTCGCCGCACAAAAGGCGTTTAAGACCTGGAGTAAGGTTGATATGGCAACCCGCAAGCAAAAAATTAATGAGGTTGCGGATAAAATCGAGGCTCATTTTGACGAGTTGGCCGCGCTCATTACACAGGAACAAGGTAAACCCTTGCAAGGGTTTGCTGGGCTGGGTTCTGGCTTTGAAGTGGGTGGTTGTGTGGCTTGGTGTCGTTATACCACGACTTTAGACTTGCCGGTGGCCATTTTGCAGGATGATGATGAATGCCGGGTTGAATTGCACCGTAAACCTTTGGGTGTCGTGGGCTCCATTACGCCTTGGAATTGGCCGCTAATGATCGGCATTTGGCATGTGATTCCCGCCATCATGACGGGCAATACCGTCGTGATTAAGCCGTCATCCATGACCCCGTTATCCACCATTAGATTCGTTGAGTTGGCAAATGAAGTGCTGCCAGCAGGCGTGCTAAATATCGTTACTGGTGAAGGCGGTTTAGGGCGCTTGATCACCAGCCATCCGGGTATTCAAAAGATTGTATTCACCGGCTCGACCCCGACCGGCAAAGGTATTATGAAGAGCGCGGCGGATACGCTGAAAAAGGTAACTTTGGAGCTGGGCGGAAATGATGCGGGTATCGTCCTCCCAGATGTTGATGTCAATGCCATCGCCCCCAAAATATTTGCCACATCGTTTATTAATTCGGGGCAGACTTGCGCGGCGCTCAAGCGTCTCTACGTTCATGAAAGCATCTACGATGACATGTGTGCGGCGCTAACGCAATTTGCGGAAAATGTTAAAATGGGCAACGGTATGGACGATGGGGTTGATTTTGGGCCCGTACAAAACCGCGCCCAGCTGGATATTGTGCGTGAGTTGGCTGATGCGGCCAGAGCTGATGGTGGGCGCTTCCTGGTAGGCGGCGAAGCGATGTCGGGACCAGGATACTTCTACCCGTTAACCTTGGTGGCAGACGTAACCGATGGTTGTCGTCTGGTTGATGAAGAGCAGTTTGGGCCGATTCTACCTATTATTAAGTATTCGGATATCGATGAGGTTATCGAGCGTTCTAACAATAACCCCAATGGTCTCGGCGGTTCAGTTTGGTCGAATGATATCGATAAAGCTAAAGCAATTGCGGCTCGTATGGAATGTGGTTCGGTGTGGATTAATGGCCATGCGTTGGTTAAACCACACGTGCCCTTCGGTGGTGTGAAAGATTCGGGGCTGGGTGTTGAATTTGGTCAAATCGGTTTAGAGGAATACACTAACGTTCAAGCTGTTCACATCGAAAAAGCCTGAGGACAACTTCATGAACAATAAGGTTGTTTTTTTTATAGGGATGCTGCTGAGCTGTTTAGTTCAAGCGGAAATAAAGCCCGAAACAATCGGCAAGATTAATACTCTGCCGGTACCCTACCCATCAGATTGGGTGATCGTTCACGATGCGGCCTTCTTTCATATGCTGGAAGGTAAGATGATCGTGCTTGATACAAGTGCTGAGACCTTAGGTGAACAGTATAAAGGAATGTTTAATAATTCCTTTATCGGGCAATTTATTCAGTCTAGCAAGCGACCGGAAATGTATGTCGGCGAAACCTTTCATGCGCGCGGTAATCGTGGAGAAAGAACCGACGTATTGACCATCTATGATAAAGCAACCTTAACACCAATCGATGAAATTGTGTTGCCGGGAGGCAAGCTCATGAAGTCGATGCCCGAAAAGCAGTCTATTGCTTTGATTGATGATGAACGATTGCTACTCATTTCTAATTTTACGCCGGCTTCATCGGTAACCGTTGTCGACTTGGTAGCGCGTAAAATTCTGAGTGAAGTACAGACGCCTGGTTGTGCATTAATTTACCCCACTGGGGCGCGTGGGTTTAGCTCCCTCTGCAGCAATGGTGCGATGTTGTCAATTCAGCTCGATAAAAACGGGCAGGTAGCCGAGGAAAATCGAACGGAAGTATTTTTTGATACCGATAAAAATACACTGTTTGAAAAGTCCGCAATTATCAATGGTATTGCATATTTTCCGGGCCTGGCCGGTCAGGTTCAGCCCATCGATTTGAGCAAAAACAAGCCAAAGATACTGAAACAATGGTCTTTGATCAGTACTGAAGAACGTACTCAAGGTTGGCGTCCGGGCGGCTGGCAATTATTGGGTGCGGATGATAGCGGTCGTCTGTATATACTCATGAACCCGGAGAGTTTTAATGGCAGCCACAAGGATGGAGGGCCTGAAGTTTGGGTCTTTAATGCCAAAAAGGGTAAACGAGAACAGCGTATAAAGTTGAATAGCTGGGGTATTTCGCTGGCATTGACCTCGGGGAAAAATCCCAGATTGGTGGTCACGACGCCGGAAATGAACCTGGAAGTGTATGACGCAAAAACGGGTAAATTTATTCGCACTCTGAGTGACTTTGGCCAGGAAACACCCTTCGTGGTGTATCCGGCTCAGTAGACTGAGGCAAAAGTGACGATGGAACCCGTCAGCATTCTTCTGGCATCAATTTTTTTGGCTTGGCTATTTGTTACCGCTGGGTGGCATAAGGTACGAGAGCCGCAGCATTATATCCGTGTGATTAATGCCTATGACTTACCTCTGCTGGAAGGAAGCCAGTCACTGGTCTGGAGTATCGCCGGGCTGGAACTGGTCATTGCTGTTGCATTATTGATGGTTTGGACGCGACCCTATGCAGCATTGCTGGCTGCTGTGCTGCTGGTAATTTATGGAATGGCCATTGGTGTTAATATTTTGCGTGGCAAACGCGATATTGATTGTGGCTGTAGTGGCCCGTTAGGTCGGCAGCCGCTGAGTGGTTGGTTGTTGTGGCGCAACGCTTCGTTAGTATTGATCGCACTTTATGCGAGTTCTCAAATGGCGGTGCAATCAATAGGATGGTTTGACTGGGTCGTCATTTTGTTTGGGTCTTTGCTCGCCATACTGCTTTATCAAATATGTGAGCGCCTATCGTTTAATAGCCATTTATTGGTGAGATTACGGGGTTAGTATGTTGCAGACGTTGGTCATATCAAACATTTTGCTCTGGATAGCAGTAGTGATTTTAGCCTTGGTAGTTTTTGCCTTGGCGCGTCAAATTGGCGTGCTCTACGAGCGCGTAGCTCCGGCGGGCGCACTCATGGTGAATAAGCAGCTTGAGGTGGGTATGGATGCGCCAAAGGTAGCTGCCGAAACACTATCAGGCAGTGTTATCGAGATCGGCGGCGCACCTGCAAGTGGCCGCAGCCAGCTACTATTCTTCCTTTCTCCGGATTGCCCGGTGTGTAAAACGTTATTGCCAGTTATCAAGTCGGCAAGTAGTAGCGAAAAGGATTGGGTTGATCTGGTTTTAGCCAGCGATGGTGAAGAACAACCGCATGCTACCTATGTGAAGGCGCATAATTTGGAGAGTCAGCAGTATGTCATCTCTGAAGTTCTGGGGAGAACCTATGGGGTGGGGAAGTTACCCTATGCGGTGCTGATTGACGAACAGGGTAAAATAGCCTCAATGGGCATCGTTAATTCCCGGGAGCATTTGGAAAGTTTGTTTGAAGCGAAAGAGCACCAGGTCGCTTCAATTCAGGAATACATGAGTAAACAACAAAACGACAACAGTCTTTACACAGAAGTTCGATAGGAGAGCGTCCATGAATTGGATGGATAAGTTAACAGAAAGCTCGGCGCGTAAAATTGCACAACGCTCGTCAAGACGTTCAATGTTACGTCATTTAGGTGCGTTTTTGGTCGGTTCCGCCACGCTTCCATTATTGCCTGTGGCGCGAGCGGCGGAGACTCCGAAAGCAGGGCAGCCTGATGAGTCGGGAGATCCGACCAAGTGTGACTACTGGCGCTACTGTGCGATCGACGGGTTTTTGTGCAGTTGCTGCGGCGGTACACAGAATAGCTGTCCTCCTGGTACGGAGATGTCACCGATCACTTGGATTGGTACTTGTCGTAATCCGCATGACGGGATCAACTATATTATTTCTTATAATGATTGCTGTGGCAAAACTGGTTGTGGGGCTTGCCTTTGTACGCGTAATGAAAGCGACCGACCAATATATCGACCCGATAAAGCCAATGATCTCAACTGGTGTATCGGCACCAAAAGCAGTATCTATAACTGTTCCACAGCGATTGTTGTGGGCACTGCGTTAAAGCAATAATTACTAAGACGGTTTTCGGGTGTAACAAAGAAAGGTTTAGGAAATGAGAAGCATCAGTGGGCGAATAATTTTCGCCGCCATGTCGTTGTTGGTAGTGCTGGTATCGCCGTTTACGTCGGCGGAAATTAACCGCCAACGGGCGTTAGACAACTACATCATGCTTTGTCAGGGCTGTCATCTGCCGGATGCTTCTGGTGTTCCCGATAAAGTGCCTAGCATTAAAGACTTTGCGGGACATTTCCTTCGGGTTGAAGGCGGCAGGGAGTTTTTAATTCGAGTACCGGGTTCGGCCAACTCGGCTTTGGATGATATAGAGTTGACTGAGCTGTTAAATTGGATGCTGTTGGAATTTAGCGCACAAGAGCTGCCTGAGAATTATCAGCCCTTAACTGTCGAAGAAGTTGGGGTTTTGCGTAAAGATCCTTTAACGGAGGTAGTACACTCGCGTCAAAAGTTGGTTGATGCCATTGCACGATTAGGCTTTCACGAGGCGTCAAACTAACCGATAGAGAATACATTGGGGTGGAAGTGCTGCTTTTTTGCCCCCGTGATAGTTTGCTGTCTGAAACGACTTTGAAAACCCTGCCTCAAAGATTTATAAAATGAATAAAAAGTGGCGTACACTGCGTAGCGATAAGGCCTTAGACTAATTTAACGACCAATCCCGCCTCACCTTTGTGAGCACTCAAGCGGCATAATAACAGTCTAGCGTGAGGGGTCGAAAGACTCAGCATAAGGACCATCCCCCCCTCCCCCCCCCCGAAAGATAGCTGCAAACGCTTTCTGAACACTTGACACGAGTAGTCAACGAGTAAAAGCCCCCTGTTAGTAAACCTGGGATCAGGAAATAGATATCTTTTTGATTGACTTTGTATATTAGATAAAACTAAAATAAGCCATTAAATTAGTGCTGTCTAATATAAAATAAGGAGCTAAAGATGAATATCGACCGAATCATGTTTGCGTTTGCTGGAGCCATGAATTTGTTGGGTTTGGTATTGGGGTATTGGCTGCACCCTTATGGTTTTCTGCTGTCCGCCTTTGTCGGGCTGAATATGTTTCAGTCGGCATTTACGGGCTTTTGTCCAATGGCGATAGCGCTTAAGAAAATGGGTAAGCAGCCGGGCTGTGCTTTTAAGTAACAGGGGGATCATCGTGTTATTGTTATCGGAAAGTGCGAGCCGTAGGCCGAAGATTTTTCTTTCGCTGGCTGGGGTTATTAGTTTACTGATCTTTCTACTGGTTGCGTTGCCAAGTATTTGGCCTGCCTCTTTTCCGCTGCTCCACTCGATACAGATCGATACCGACCCTGAGAATATGCTAAGTGCAGAAGAGCCTGTACGAGTAACTCATAATAGTCTGCGCCATGAATTCAATCTGCATGACATGCTGGTGGTGGGGGTCGTTAATCAGCATCATCCCCAGGGAGTGTTTAATCAGGCGACACTGACACGCGTATATCAGCTAACTACCTACGCGCAATCCTTAATATGGCAGGACGATGGTAAGCAGAAGGGAGTGATAGGTGTCGACCTGATTGCGCCTTCCAGTGTGGATAACATCGAACAGGCGGGTCTTGGCAGCATTCGTTTTGAATGGTTGATGGCACAGCCGCCGCAATCTGAAACTGAAGCGATAAGCATTGCCGATAAGGCCTCTCGAATTCCTTTTCTCAAGGATACACTGGTTTCGTCCGATCGAAAGGCGCTGGCGCTTTACATTCCTATTAGTGAAAAAAAAGTTAGCTATCAGGTGGCGACTTTATTACGGGAAAAAATAGATAGTTTTGACGGGGGTGATGAATTTTACATCACCGGATTGCCGGTTGCCCAGGATCAGTTTGGTGTAGAGATGTTTCAGCAGATGGCCATATCTGCGCCTGCGGCGATGGCGTTAATTTTCTTATTACTGTGGCTGTTTTTTCGCAATCTGAAGCTCATTGTCTCGCCAATGATTGTTGCGCTGGTTGCGGTGACGATAACGATGGGATTGCTCATCATTACCGGTAATACCGTGCATATCATGAGTTCCATGATACCCATCTTTATTATGCCAATAGCGGTCTTAGATGCGGTCCATATTCTATCTGACTTTTTTGATCGCTATCCGCGTTCAGGAGATCGTTATCAAACATTGCGTGAGGTGATGGAGGAGCTGTCATCCCCGATGCTCTACACCTCGTTAACGACCAGTATTGGTTTTGCTTCGTTAGCGCTAACGCCGATTCCCCCAGTGCAAGTGTTCGGGTTATTTGTTGGCATTGGGGTTCTGTTTGCCTGGTTATTCACGGTCACACTGGTGCCTGCTTATATCATGTTGATGTCGGAGTCCTCCTTAAAAGGCTTTGGAATGGCTCAACACAGGGGGGGAGAAGCGCATCCATCCCTGCTGGCGCGGTTGCTATTTGCCCTGGGTAAAGGTACCTACCAATATGCGAAATTAATCCTGGTTGCTGTGTTAGTGCTGGTGGGCGTCGCCTATTATGGAATACAGCAAATTCAAATCAATGATAACCCGGTTAAATGGTTTGCTCCCAGCCATGAAATTCGGGTTGCCGACCGTGCCTTGAACGAACGTTTTGCTGGCACCTATATGGCCTATCTTTCTTTACAGGCAACGACTGAGGACATGTCAAAACAACAGGCGATAGAAAATTTATTGACCGGGATGGACTCACTTGCACAAGGAGTAGCAAAGGTTCTGCAAGGCAAAGCAACGAATCTTGCTGCAGCAAAAGGAGAGTTCAGTGAAATATTACAGCAGCTGCAAAGTTTTGCTTCGGTACAAGCCGAGCAAGCGGAAACAGATGCTGACTGGGAGTCTTGGGATGAAGCGGTTGCTTTTCTGCAAGCACAGCAACAAAACAAAGAGGTTTTCAAAAATCCGGAGCTGTTAACCTATATTAGTGATTTACAGGACTTCTTACTCACCACCGGGTTAGTCGGTAAAAGTAATTCGCTGACAGATATCGTGAAGACGGTGCATCGAGAGCTGCTCTTGGGTGAAGACTCAGCCTTCAAGGTGCCGACTACTAAAGCTGCCGTGGCACAAACGCTGATGACTTATCAAGGTAGTCACCGGCCTCAGGATCTGTGGCATTTTGTGACACCAGATTATCGTAAAACTAACATTTGGATACAGCTGAAAAGCGGTGATAATCAAGATATGAAAAAGTTAGTGGCGGAGGTTAATCATTATTTTGCTAAAAATCCTCCGCCACTTGCCTTGCACCATGACTGGTTCGGCCTAACCTATATCAACCTGGTTTGGCAAGACAAGATGGTGACGGGCATGATGAAGGCCTTTCTCGGTAGTTTTGTGATTGTGTTAGCCATGATGGTTTTTTTGTTCCGCTCACTCTGGTGGGGGTTACTCAGTATGGTGCCCTTGACCGTGACGATTGCCCTGACCTATGGCTTCATCGGTTTTATTGGCAAAGACTACGATATGCCGGTGGCGGTACTTTCATCTTTAAGTCTTGGTTTGGCGATAGACTATGCGATTCACTTCCTCGCCCGCGCTCGTGAATTACGCAAGCGGTATGCCAACTGGGAAGAAACGGTTCGGGCTGTCTACGGGGAGCCGGCGCGTGCTATCACACGTAACATTATTGTCATTGGTTGTGGCTTTTTGCCGCTACTGTTGGCACCGCTGGTCCCCTATCAAACAGTTGGATTTTTTATATCAACCATTCTTTTATTGGCGGGTGCTGCAACCCTATTATTATTGCCAGCACTCATTCGTCTCTTCGAGAATATCTTATTCCGAGGCTCCCTAACCAAGTCAGAGCGAGGTACTTAAAATGTATATTGGCCAATTAAAGATATTTATGGTGGGTATGGTAATGCTCTGTGCTAGTGCGGCTTGGTCAATGGAGGTGTCTGAAATTGTCAGCAAGGCCAATCAGGCCGCGTACTATAAAGGAGAGGATGGGCGTGCGAAGGTGCATATGTCGATCTTTGACGCGCAGGGCCGCGAACGCAATCGTGATTTTACTATTCTTCGTCGCGATGACACCAATGAGGTGGATGCCGAGCAGAAGTTTTTTGTTTACTTTACGCGGCCGTCTGATGTTAGCAAAACAGTTTTTCTAGTATGGAAAAAAATTAATCAGGATGATGATCGTTGGCTCTATCTGCCGGCATTGGATTTGGTTAAGCGCATTGCGGCAAGTGATGAAAGAACCAGTTTTGTTGGCTCGCATTTCTTCTACGAAGATGTATCTGGGCGCGCTATTGATGAAGATGAGCACACACTTTTGGAGCAAAGTAAAAATTATTATGTGGTGAAAAGTACGCCAAAGAACGCAAATGCTGTGGAGTTTGCCTATTACAAAAACTGGATCCACCGGGAAACCTTTATTCCGGTGAAAACTGAATACTATGATAACAACGACACATTATACCGTACTTATTCAGCACTCAAGGTAGAGGAGATAGATGGTTTTCAAACCGTGACACAAAGCCGCATGGCAGATTCACGTATCGGTGGTTATACAGAAATGAGTTACAGCGATGTGAAATACAATGTTGGCCTTGCCGATGACTTGTTTTCGGAACGTTATCTGCGTAACCCGCCACGCCGTGAGCTTAGGTGACATGCAGCTCAGGCAGGTTGTCTTGCTGGTAATCATCTGCCTCAGCAGCCATACCTATGGGGCTGCAGATGCAGAGCCGGAGCTACCAGCGGGGCTTGGCAGTGAAGTGGGTAGCGATGAACCACTGCTTCCTCCGGGATTAAGTATTTCCGGCCGCGAACAAGGTGAACCATCACTGCCGGCAGGGTTGGGGGAGACGGAAGCTGCGCCTCAGTCTAAAGGATCGGAGGGACTGGAACGTCGCTCTATCGACTTAAGCGGATTTGCCGAAGCGCGAGTCGGCAGTCGCATTGGTAATGATAAGAATGAAAAGCAGAAGTCTATTCTTGAAAGTCGGTTGCAAATTCAATGGGAGCAACAATGGTTGGCGCTAACTTCCCGGCTAACGTTGGACTTGCTTTACGATGATGTCGTCGATAACAGAAGTGTGGCCTTGGAATCAGGTCGGGGCTGGTTAGATCTGCGAGAGGCTTATTTGCTATTTCGCCCCTTTGCAAAAATGGATATAAAGGCTGGAAGGCAAATACTCACTTGGGGAACTGGGGATTTGATGTTTATTAATGACCTGTTTCCGAAAGATTGGAATGCATTCTTTATAGGCAGAGATGATGAGTATTTAAAGGCACCTTCCGATGCGTTAAAAGTTGGTGTTTTCGGCTCTCGTTTTAATATCGAGATGATTTATACGCCTAGGTTTGATGCGGATCGTTATATCGATGGTTCGCGTATTTCATTTTTTAATCCAAATCAGGGTGCCGTGGTCGGACAGCATGACAATTTTCACGTTGATCGTCCCGATCAATGGTTTTCGGAAGATGAGTGGTCTGCCCGTTTATACACTAATCGAGGATCGCTGGAGCTGGCGATCTATGCCTATCAGGGTTATTGGAAAAGTCCGAACGGAACAGATGCGAAAACCGGACGTTTTATTTTCCCACGACTTGAAGTGGGGGGGGTGAGTTTGCGTGGGCCAGTGTATCGGGGTATTGCCAATCTAGAGCTAGGCTATTATCACAGTAAAGATGATAGTAGCGGAAAAAGCCCATTTGTGCGCAATAGCGAGTGGCGGATGCTGTTGGGCTATGAGCAAGAATTGATGAAAAATTTCAGTGGCTCGATGCAGTTCTATTTAGAGCATAAGGAGGATTACCGAGCTTATCTGGAGAGCCTTCCCGGTGGTGCTGCCGAGGCCGATGAAGATCGTTTTGTTTGGACTCTTCGGTTAACTCGGCTATTGTTGAATCAAAACCTCGTGCTTTCGCTGTTCAATTTTTATAGCCCTACGGATAAGGATGGTTACGCACGACTTAAGGCGCAATACAAAATCTCGGATGCATGGCAAGTTGAATGGGGCGCAAATTTGTTTTACGGTGAAAATCAGCATACTTTTTTTGGACAGTTTGAGGACAACAGTAATCTCTATTTATCAGCCAGGTATGGATTTTAACCCTATCGACTGTCATTGCCGACCAGTATCCGCAGCCAGTATTTAAAATGGGTGAATCTAAGCGGTCACTCAATTGACCGCTCACGTCACTGCCTTTTCCCCGTCGTCTGCACTTTTAATATGGAATACTTTTACTTTATTGGCGATGGCGCCGTTACGCCAAAAATTGGTCAGTCGTTCCGCCACGGATTCCGATGTTTGTTGTCCTTTGCACATTAGCAGAGTGCCGCCTTTAGTAATCACATCTTCCGCTAAAATCATTGAGGAATTGAGTTGGGTGACAGAGATTTCCTGTTCCAGAGCACCTAATTCTTCATTTAAAAATTGTTCGAATGCATCGAGTACTTTAGGGTCGTATTTGCCGGGGCGCCGTTTTAGTTTTTCTAAGGCTGCATTGCCACGCAAGCCAGCCGTTTCCAATAGGTCATAATCGAGCAGTACACGTAAAATTCTAGCGCCGATGGGTATATCGTCTCCTTGCAAATCATCCGCAGGTGAGCCTGAGCCATCATAATATTTGTGTTGGTATTTAATGCTATTTGCCACCACTTCCATGCGGGGGATTTTCACAATAAGCTCTGCACCCAACAGGGGGTGACGGTTATACTGCTTTGACTCTTCTTCATTTAACGGGGAAAGCGAGAGTGCCTTTTTGGTGAGCTCTTCGGGTAAGGTGACGCAGCCCATTTGACTCATTAACGCGGCAGACTCGAGTTCCCAAAGATTGGGTAATGCCAATATCTTCGCGCATTCGAGCATATAACGCTTAATTCGTGTGGTGCGTCCAAAAACGTCAGGGCTGATTAAAGAAAGCACTTCTGCCAGTGTCTCTATGCTGGCTTTAAGCGTATTTTCGAGAACAGCTTTTTCAGCGTTAATCAGTTCGTACTGTTTTATCGCATCGTTAAGAGAGATAGCCATATCTTCAGGTGTGCAGGGTTTATTTAAAAACCGAAACACATCGCCTTTGTTAACGGCATCAATGGCGGTTTGTTGGTCCGCGTTACCTGTGAGCATCATCCGAATGGTATCAGGTGCAAGATCTTTGGCTTTCATTAAAAACGCAACGCCATCCATTTCGGGCATGCGCATATCGGACACAATAACGGCAAATGGCCCCTGTGTTTGTATAGCGTTCAATCCTTCGGCACCACTGATGGCGGTGGTTATATTGAACTGCTTACGTAAATTGCGCCGGTAAGCGTCCAGCACATTTGATTCGTCGTCGACGAATAGTATGTTATTGCTCATGAAAAATTAATTAACCTCCCCCAAATAATTCTACAGTGAGTGCGCGCCAGTCATTGATCTTTTCGGCATCAGCAAATTGAGCGACATAGTCCACGCAAAATGCGGGCTCTTGTTCATCCCGGTTATTGGTTTCAAGCTCAAGAAGCAAAGCATCGGCGATATGAGTTGCCGTTAAGGGTGAGAAAGAATGCTCAATGGCTTTATCCGGTATATGGTGATAGGCGACTGCTTCTACGACCGAACTGGGTAAATTCCAGACGCCCAATAAATAGGCGCCTATTTGGGCATGTGAAATACCGAAAATATTTTGTTCTTCTTCCCAGGCTTCATAAGGTTGACTTGAGTTGAGCGTCTTGGAAAATTTATCGACATAGGCCGTTGCGAGAACAAGCTTGCCGATATCGTGTAACAGCCCGGACATAAAGGATAAGTCGCATATTCTTCGGGGTTGATTTTCGTGTTGGGCAATGGCTTTGGCTAAAAAAGCAACATTTTGGCAATGACGGTTAAGCTGTTGCAAATTCAATGCACAGTCGTTTTTCTCAAAACTACTGAAAATTTTGACCGAAAGAATCAGGCTTCGAATAATATTTAAGCCGAGTATTGTGGTTGCCTCTTCCGGCGATGAGACATCCCGGGCCAAACCAAAATAAGCAGAATTGACTATTTTAAGCAATTTTGCGCTCATGCTGATATCTTCGCCGACGATGCTCCCGATATCTCTTAATGTTCCATCAGGAGAAGCTGCTACCTCCATGACCCGTGCATAGAGGTCAGGCAGACTAGGCAGTATATCAATGCTGGCTATGCAGGATCGCAGCTTTTCATCTTCCAGCATACTTCTAAGAGCAAAGGCTTGAGAAACCACATTTCTAATATGTTCTGCATCGGATGGTTTGGCTAGAAACTGGTGGGTTACCTGCACGCTTTCCAACAACATTTCCATTTCGGCATGGCCGGAAAGGGCAATGCGAATCGTGTCAGGATATTGGTTTTTAATTTTAGTCAGAAGTTCGACGCCATTGATACCTGGCATTTTCATGTCACTAACGACTACATCAAATACGGCATCCTCCATGAGCGCAAGCGCCTGTTCGCCACTTTCGGCAAATGACATCTCCCATTCATTTCGGTAAGGTCTGAGCATTCTGCGTAAACCATCTAAAATACTTGTTTCATCATCGACAAATAGTACACGTTTCATCGGTGGTAGCCCTCCTTTTTAGCCTGCTCCATACCCTTCATCATATATTTAGTCCATCGTACATACTGTTTCTAGCTCGCCATTGCTGTGGGAGTGCCGGATTCGGTTTGTGGAATTTCTAATGTATTTTCAATCGGCAATTTAATGTAGAAAGTTGTTCCTTCTCCCGGTGTGCTTTCTACGGTTATTTTCCCCTGATGCTTGTCGACGACCACTGAGTAGGCAATGGCCAAACCTTGCCCGGTTCCCTTACCTACCTGCTTAGTAGTGAAAAAGGGATCGAACACGCGCTCTTTGATATTCTCCGGAATACCGTTGCCCGTATCGCTAATACTGATCAGTATAGAGTTATCCTGCTGTTCTGTACGTATTTTAATTGTCCCCAGCTTGTCTGGTTCTGAATGGGTTCTTTTTTCTTCGATGGCGTGAGCAGCATTAACAATAATGTTTAGAATAACTTGATTAAACTCACCCGGTAACAGCATCACCGCCGGCAAATCATCGGCCAACTCAGTTTCCATTTCCGCTAAATATTTCCATTCATTGCGCGCTACGGTAATAGTGCTTTCAATGGCACGATTCAAATCCGTCTGTACTTTGCAGGTTGAGCCGGGGTGAGAAAACTCTTTCATCGCTTTCACGATATCTCGTATGCGAGTGGTGCCTTCTAGGGACTGTTCAATAGAGGATGGAATGTCCTTAAATAAAAAGGCCAGATCAATTTCTTTTTCATAGAGTTTGATCTTTTCCAGAAAAGGCTTGTTATCCCCCCCGTTTTCTAGGCTGGTAAGGAGCTCAGAGTATAATTCGTAAAGCTGCCTTAAATCCGCAAAGCTATCTTGCAGATAGCGGATATTGTCACCAACAAATTGAGTTGGTGTATTAATTTCGTGTGCTATACCCGCTGCGAGCTGGCCGATGGACTCCAGTTTTTGTGCCTGTTTAAGCTGTTCACTGAGCGAGTCGTGCTCCTCCTGCATTTTCTTTTCACGGGTAACATCAAGCATGACACCATGAAAACTAGTTACCTCTCCATGCTCCATGATGGGCGTTACGATATTGCGAATATACACCAGTTTGCCGTCATCTCTGATTAAGCGAAACTCTACATTCCGGCTGCGAATATCTTGGCTAAATAAACCGGGCAATTCTTTACGAAGATGCTCGGCATCTTCACGTACTACTCTTTTTTTAATGTATTGAGGGTCGTCAAGGATGTCCTTTGTATTGCAGCCAAGAAAGTTCTCCACCTGTTTGCTAACATAGGTATATTGAGGTGGGTCAAGATTAAATTGCCAAAGCACGCCATCAATTGAATTGATCAAAGAGGTGAGTTTTTGTTGGGATTGGCTAATACTCTCCATGAGCTTCCCACGTTCCTCCCCCATTTTTTTGTATTTTGTAACATCCATGGTAACACCACGCACTTTAGCGGGTTGCCCGTTTGCAAAAACGACGGAATAAATTATTCGTACCCAAATTATCTGGTTGTCGGCGCGCCGGGTTTGTGCCTCTAGTTGAAGCGGTTCATCTTCTTCCTTGGCTTGACGGATGGAGTCTTGGAATTTTTTCTCATATTCCGGAAGAAAGCGGGACATAAGCAGGTTGACATCATCTAACACATCTTCCTTGGTATAGCCCATGAGCTTTTCAACGTGCTCGCTGATAAAATTAAATCGATCCTGAGTCAGGTCGCGCTCCCAAAACATACCATCAACAGAATTTATCACTGCACGCAGTTGTTTGTCAGATTCCGACAGCTGATCGACTAAATCTTGTCTTTTGTGAGATTCTTCTCGTAATGAGTCTGCAGCTTCAAGCAATTCTTGGGTGCGGGCTTTGACTAGCGCGGTTATCGTGTCACTGCGCTTGAGCAGCGTATGAAGATAAATAGTTGCAATCAGGGTGAGTAATAATCCGGATAGTAAAGGCCCCCATTTCGTTAACGCGTTGGGTTCAAAAAAAGTATTGTCTCTCGGTAAATATAAAATGGAAAGACTGTCTGTATCCGTTTTTACCTGGTGAGGGTGGTAGATGGCGAATTTATTCGGTGGCTGGGTGGGGTTAATCTGTGTGCTCGAACTTGCGTGATCAGGGTTCGGTGGATAGGAATAAAAGAACTCTGGCTCGCCATTGGCTCCGTGTTTGTATATATAAATATCGAGCCAAGCAGGGATGATATCGGACAAGGCGCTTGAAAAAGCGATATCTACGTTTATTTCACCAATAAGATAGCCAATGGTTGGCACGGTTGTATCGAGGCCAATATTTGCGCTTAGGGCGCGATAATTATAAACCACCTTGCTGATGGTATTCGCTTTCCCAATACCCTGTTTGGGATAAGCATAATCAATTTTATACCAACTTTCTGGGTTAGAAGAGACCGGTACTTTAATGGCGCCGCTATCTGTATTGCTGGTTGTAGTGACGACAAGAAGGCGGTTTAGCGCTGGAATGTCGGACATTATCTGCGCTGAAAGCAGATCGAATTGTGAAGAAGAGATAATTTGCGGGTAACCTGAAATTGCCGCGCTAAGCGTATTTAATATAACGAGGTGCCTTCTTTTCTCATCCTGTAATTTAGCGGTGGAGGTTGAGGCTAATGTTTCGAAGGCGGCTAATTTTTGTTGTCTGTCTTCACTAACGATATAGTGTTGTGCGAAAAAGGATAAAAAGACACCTATTAAAAATACCAAAAGTATCGGGAGATAATGCTTTATAAGAGGTGATGATTTCATTTAAGCTGGTTTCTCAAGGAGTGCCCTTTAGCGGGTTGCAGCATTACTCAGCTGAAAAATATACGCGCTCTTATAGATAGTGGTAGCGTGCAATATTTTTATAGGATTGATGTTAAGTATCCTGTTTACCCATAAGAATGATCAGGCTATTTAATGGTCTGTTTTTAAGTATAGGCGGCCTTGGAGAAAAGCCAATAAAATATACTGTAAGCCAATTTGCTGTGACTACAGTGCAATAGATAAAAAGTCAGGATAGCTGAGGGTTAGAAGGGGGCTTGAAAACGGCGTTGAATCTATTGTCGAAAGAGTTTACAATCCGCCGCTGAGCTTATTGATAGAAATTGGAAGTGCTTGGCATTGCCAATATATTTTGTGAGAAGCCCCTTTTTAGGGGCTTTTTGTTTCTCAGCAGCTAGTAAAGAATTGTGTGCGGTAAGGTAAAGTTTGGGCGATATGTCCGTTTATTGCGTACTGTGGTTGGCAATCCGCAAGGTGAATGAGTGGTGCAGAGTGATGCAAAGTTAGCCGCTTTGGTTGAGCCGGTAGTTAAAGCTCAGGATTTGCAGCTATGGGGCATAGAGTGCTTAACGCTGGACCAGCGTAAGACGGTACGTATATATATTGATCATGACGATGGCGTCAAACTATCGGATTGTGAAGAGGTGAGTCGACAGGTCAGTAGTCTATTTGATGTAGAAGACCCTATTTCGGGAGAATATGTATTAGAGGTCTCTTCTCCGGGAATGGACCGTCCGCTTTTCATTGTTGAGCATTATCTCAAATATGTGGGGCACGTAATCAACGTAAAGCTGCGCCGCCCGTTTGAAGGAAGGCGAAGATTTAAAGGTATTTTACGAGCGGTTGAAAATGATGAGGTAAGTCTCGTGGTAGATCAGCACGAGTATTTTTTGCCCATTGAAAGTATTGAAAAAGCAAATATAGTACCCCAGTTCGGTTAATGCATTACCGTTGGGTTTCTAACGAGGCAAAGTGAAATGAGTAAAGAGGTTCTATTAGTTGTAGAAGCCGTATCCAACGAAAAGGGTGTGCCAGAAGAAATCATTTTCGAAGCGATTGAGTTGGCTTTAGCGACCGCTACTCGTAAACGCTATGGCGATGACGACCAAGCAAATATTCGTGTTGCGATTGACCGAAGCACTGGGAATTATGAGAGTTTTCGCAAATGGATGGTCTGGGCTGATGGCTTAGTCGATGAAGACGACGATGGCATTGAGTTCTCGCCAACCATACATATGACCTTAGAGGATGCGCAGGCAAAGGATGCATCTTTGCAAGTCGGTGATATGTGGGAAGAACAGATTGAAAATGTAGAGTTTGGGCGAATTGCCGCGCAGACGGCGAAACAGGTTATCGTACAAAAGGTGCGCGATGCCGAACGCGCCAAGGTCGTTGAAGCGTATCGTCACCAAGTCGGGCAAGTGTTGAATGGTACGGTGAAGAAGGTAACGCGGGATCAGATTATCGTGGATTTAGGTAATAACGCCGAAGCGCAGTTGCCACGTGAAAATATGATTCCTAAAGAAATGTTTCGGATGAATGACCGTATTCGAGCACTTTTAGTTGATGTGAATCCAGAGGTGCGTGGCCCACAGCTAATAGTGAGTCGTGCCGCGCCGGAACTGTTATTAGAGCTCTTCAAAATTGAAGTGCCGGAAGTTTCTGAGCAGGTTGTTGAAATCCGTGCTGCGGCGAGAGACCCTGGAGCGCGTGCCAAAATTGCAGTCAAAACCAATGATGGTCGTATCGACCCTGTGGGAGCCTGCGTTGGTATGCGTGGGTCGCGTGTACAGGCTGTCTCCAATGAGTTGGCAGGCGAGCGCATTGACATTGTGTTATGGGACGATAATCCCGCGCAGCTAGTGATTAACGCCTTGGCGCCTGCGGAGATAGAATCTATTGTGATGGATGAAGATGCGCATTCGATGGATGTGGCGGTTGCTGCGGAGAATCTGGCGGTGGCGATTGGTCGTAGCGGACAAAATGTGCGGCTGGCAAGCGAGTTGACGGGCTGGTCCATCAATGTAATGACAGAAGAAGATGCCGGAGCTAAACAAGAGCAGGAAACGGGTTCAATTATCGAGCGCTTTATGGAACGTTTGGATGTGGATGAAGATCTGGCGGCGGTTTTGGTCGAAGAGGGCTTTACCACATTAGAAGAAATTGCTTATGTTCCCATTGAGGAGATGATGGCGATTGAAGGCTTTGATGAAGAGATAGTCAATGCACTACGCTCGCGCGCCAAGGATGTGTTATTAACTCAAGCTATCGCCTCTGAAGAAGAATTAGAGGGTGCGGAGCCAGCACAAGATTTACTAGAAATGGAAGGCATGGATAGACATCTGGCCTTTATGTTGGCCAGCAAAGGCATTATTACCATGGAGGATTTGGCGGAACAATCAGTGGACGAGCTGCTAGAGATTGACGAAATTGATGAAGAGCGAGCAGGCAAATTGATTATGAAAGCCCGTGAGCCCTGGTTTGCCGAGCAGAGCGAACAAAACTAGGATAACCGTTTTATTATGGTAAAAGCATTAAAGGTACAGGAGAGCTGAGAATGGCAGAAGTAACGGTAGCAAAGCTAGCCGAAATAGTAGGCGCTCCCGTTGATCGTTTGCTGATGCAAATGAAAGAAGCTGGTCTTGAGCATGTTACGGCGAAGGATAAGGTTTCAGACGATGAGAAACAAACCTTATTGGCCTATTTAAAACGTTGTCATGGCGACACCGATGCTGCGCCGAAAAAGATTACGCTTAAGCGTAAGGTCACGACACAGCTGAAGACTTCAAGTTCTCAGGGTCGTAGCGCCAAAACGGTGAATGTAGAAGTACGAAAAAAGCGTACCTACGTGAAGCGCAGTGCCATTGAGGCTGAGCAAAGTGCAGAGAAGCTTGAAGCAGAAGTTCTGCGCCGTGAAGAGGAAAAACGTCTTGAAGAAGAGCAGGCGGCGATTTTAGCGGCAGAGCAGGCTGAACGTGAGCAACAAGCACTAGCTGAACAGGCCGAAATTGTAGCTCCGGTGACTGAAGATCAACCGCAAACTGATGATTCTGCCAGTGGTGCTGACCAACAGCAAGAAGTGGCTGAGTCAGACGAGAGTGATGATGAGTCAACGGTTAAAGAGCTTAGCGAAGCAGAGCGGCTCAAACTGGAAAAAGAAGAGCGGGAAGCCCTAAAAACGCCAGACAAGAAAGCGAAAAAAGTTGAAAAATCCAAAACCTCTAAGAAAAAATGGATTGAAGAGGCGGATGAGATATTTGAAGAAGAAATTCTGCATAAACCAGTTTCTAAAAGAGTTTATGTTGAGCCTAAGTTAGCCAAACCGACAAAGTTTCTCAAGCAGCATGGGTTTGCAAAGCCTGCTGCGCCGGTACTGAAAGAGGTTGCCATCCCTGACAATATTCTGGTGTCTGAATTAGCCCAACGCATGTCCGTGAAGGCCACGGATATTATCCGAGCACTCATGAAAATGGGGGTTATGGTGACTATTAACCAAAGCATCGATCAGGAAACTGCGGTGTTGGTGGTTGAAGAAATGGGACATAAATATCGTTTAGAGCAGCCTATGAATTTAGAACAGGAATTGCTGCAAGGTATCAATTACGAGGGCGAAGAAGCTGCCCGAGCACCAGTGGTTACGGTCATGGGACATGTTGACCATGGTAAAACATCACTGCTGGATTATATTCGTAAAACCAAAGTGACAGCCGGTGAGTCAGGTGGCATTACGCAACATATCGGTGCCTACCATGTGGAAACAGAGAAAGGCATGGTTTGTTTCCTGGACACACCGGGACACGCGGCGTTTACGGCTATGCGAGCACGTGGTGCACAGGCGACGGATATCGTGATTTTAGTAGTGGCCGCTGATGACGGTGTTATGCCGCAAACGGAAGAAGCGATTCAGCATGCTCGTTCAGCTGGAGTGCCTATCGTTGTGGCGATCAATAAAATCGATAAAGAATCAGCCGATATCGATCGTGTTAAGCATGAGTTGGTGGCGAAGGAAGTCATCCCTGAAGACTGGGGCGGTGATGTTCAATTTATTGCCGTATCCGCGCATACCGGAAAGGGTATTGACGATTTATTGGATGCGGTGCTGTTGCAGGCTGAAATTTTAGAATTGAAAGCGGTGCCGACAGCGCCGGCTCGCGGTGTAGTAGTTGAAGCGCGCCTAGATAAAGGGCGTGGTGCCGTTGCGACACTGCTGGTGCAAAACGGCACCCTTGAACAGGGTAATGCCATTATTGCCGGAAAAGTCTACGGCCGTGCCAGAGCGCTGATGGATGAAAACGGTAAACCGGTGAAACGCGCTGGGCCTTCAATTCCTGTTGAGGTATTAGGGCTGACCGAGACGCCTAATGCCGGAGATGATTTTCTGGTGTTGCCGAATGAACGAATGGCACGTGAATTGGCTGAATATCGTCAGCAGTTGCATAAGGTAGAGACGCAGGCTTCGCGTCAAGCGGTGCACTTGGAAAACCTGTTTGCCAATATGGGTGAAGGGCAGGCAAAAATACTCAATATCGTTTTGAAAACAGACGTGCGTGGCAGTTTAGAAGCCTTAAGTTCTGCGTTGGAAAAAATCGGCAATGAAGAGGTCAAGGTTGCTATCGTTTCCAGTGGCGTTGGTGGTATCTCGGAAACTGATGCCAACTTGGCGGTTTCTACTGGCGCTGTTGTTATTGGCTTTAACGTCAGAGCAGATGCCTCGGCACGTAAAGTATTTGAAGAAAATGGTACTGATTTACGCTATTACAGCGTGATCTACGATATTGTCGATGATGTGAGAAATGCGCTTTCCGGCATGCTGTCTCCGGAATACAAAGAGACAATTGTGGGCGTCGCCGAAGTGCGAGATATCTTTAACTCACCAAAATATGGCTCGATTGCCGGAAGTATGGTTATCGAAGGCACTATTTATCGTAACAAGCCAATTCGGGTATTACGCGAAGACGTAGTGATCTACGAAGGCGAGCTGGAGTCCTTGCGCCGCTTCAAAGATGACGCTAATGAGGTTCGTAATGGTATGGAGTGCGGTATTGGTGTTAAGAATTATACCGATGTCAGAGTTGGCGATAAGATTGAGGTCTACGATTCGGTAGCGGTAGAGCGTACGCTTTAGTGCATTACCCTGCTGCAGAATAGGAAATCATGGCTGATTTTAGTCGCATCCAAAGAGTCGCTGATCAGATTCAGCGTGAGTTGGCGAGTTTGATCCAGCTCGAAATGAAAGATCCTCGTTTAGGAATGGTGACCGTCAGTGCGGTGGATCTGAGTCGTGATATGAGTTACGCCGATGTCTTTGTGACTGTGTTGGAGCAGGAAGACAAAGCGAAGCGTGAGCAAACATTGGCGATACTGACTAAAGGCGCTGGATTTTTACGGGGCCGACTGGGGCATTTGATTAAACTGCGTATTGTGCCGACGCTACGGTTTCATTATGACGAAAGCATTTCTCGCGGGCAGCACCTATCGGCATTGATCGATAAAGCGGTGCAAGAAGATCGGCAACGGACGAACCAGGACGTAGAGGACAATTAGTTAGTGAAAAGGCAACGCAGGCGTAATCAAGGACGTCCGGTTAATGGTGTGTTTCTGTTGGATAAACCCATAGGGCTGTCCTCGAATGAGGCGTTGCAACGGGTAAAGCGGATATTTAATGCGGCGAAGGCTGGGCATACAGGCAGCCTTGATCCGTTAGCCACTGGTATGCTGCCCATTTGTTTCGGCGAAGCGACTAAATTTTCCCAGTTTATGCTGGAGGCGGATAAAGTATATCGCACCCGTGCGAAATTAGGTGTGCGTACAGCTAGCGGGGATAGTGACAGCGATATATTGCAAACGCGCTCCGTACCACAACTTGATAAAGAAATGATCGAAACTGTGTTACAGCAGTTTCGCGGTGATATTGAACAAGTGCCCTCTATGTTTTCGGCACTCAAACACCAAGGAGAACCTCTCTATAAGTTAGCCCGTCAGGGTATCGAGGTGGAGCGCAAGCCGCGGCCAGTGCAGATCTATAAATTCGAACTATTGGATCTGCAGAATGATGAGTTGGAACTGGAAATTTATTGCAGTAAGGGCACCTATGTGCGTACTTTGGTGGATGATCTGGGTGAGGTGTTAGGCTGCGGAGCTCATGTCATAGCGTTAAGGCGCTTAAGTGTCAGTGGCATGAAGCCATCAGGAATGCATAGCTTAGATGAGTTAGAGCAAATAGCGGCGAAAACGGAGACACCAGAAGAATGTTTTCGAAATTTGGATGCGATGCTTTTGCCAATTGCGGCTACGGTTGAGAATCTGCCAGAGGTGGAGCTTTCAGAGTTAATGACTTTTTACGTTAAACAGGGTCAGCCTGTCTTTGTGCCAAACACGAGCGCACAGGGTAAGGTGATTTTGTTTAATAAAGCAGCTGATAAGGAGAATCGATTTCTCGGTATTGGCGAAGTACTGGATGACGGGCGTGTTGCGCCGCGTCGTTTAGTAACAACGGGGTGAGCTAATAGTACTACCCCTTCAATAGAGTTATGCCTCTGTAAATATGCACGGGGGTGATAACGGAATGTAATTATGCATATTCTTAGGAGAATGAAGACATGGCACTATCAGCACAACAGAAAGAAGCAGTTGTTAAAGATTATCAACTGACAGAGGGTGATACCGGCTCGCCGGAGGTGCAAGTTGCACTGCTGACGGCAAACATAGAAGGTTTGCAGTCACACTTTAAAGATCACTCAAAGGATCACCACTCACGTCGTGGCTTGATTCGTATGGTTAATCAGCGTCGTAAATTGCTGGATTATTTAAAGCGTAAGGATGCTGAGCGTTACACCAATCTAATTGGTCGATTGGGCTTGCGTCGTTAATAAACTCAGAAAACGCCAATAATCAGTAGCAGCTGATTGCTGGCATTTTCGCACAAAGATTGAGGTAATACCGTGAACCCGGTAACAAAAACATTTCAGTACGGCGGTCACACCGTCACTCTCGAAACGGGCCGTATTGCCCGTCAGGCAACGGCGGCGGTTTTGGTGACAGTAGGTGATACCGCTGTATTGTCGACTGTGGTGGGTAGAAAAGAGGCTAATGAAGGGGCTGGATTTTTCCCCTTAACAGTTAATTACCAAGAAAAAACATATGCTGCGGGTAAAATTCCCGGCGGCTTTTTTAAGCGTGAAGGTCGTCCTACAGAGAAAGAAACACTGACGTCTCGTTTAATCGACCGTCCGATTCGTCCGCTGTTCCCTAAAGGCTTCATGAATGAAGTACAGGTAATCTGTACAGTCATGTCTGCGGATAAAAACCAAGATCCGGATATTGCTGCGATGATTGGCGCTTCAGCGGTACTGTCAATTTCAGGTATCCCTTTCAGTGGCCCGATTGGCGCTGCTCGAGTCGGCTATACCGATGATCAGGGATATATGCTCAATCCTAGCCAAGCGGCATTAGAAACGTCACGTTTGGATATGGTCGTTGCCGGAACCAAAGATGCTGTTTTGATGGTGGAGTCAGAGGCTCAGGAATTAAATGAGGATTTAATGCTGGGCGGCGTTCTTTATGCGCATCAAGAAATGCAGGTGGTGATTGATGCAATAACTGAACTAGCCCAAAGCGTTGGTAATCCCGTATGGGATTGGCAACCACCAGTTAAAAATACGGAGTTACTCGACGCCATTAAATCTGGTTTTGGCGGAGCGATTAGTGAAGCCTATCAAATTAGCGATAAGATGGATCGTTATGCGCGTATCAGTGAAATACGCGCCCAGGTTGTTGAGCAGTTCACGGATGTGGATGCTGGTTTGGATGGTAAGGAAGTATCATCCGCCTTTGCGAGCGTTGAAAAAGATTTGGTACGCGAAAGAGTGCTTAGCGGGCAACCACGTATAGATGGGCGTGATACCAAAACAGTTAGGCCAATTGCGGTAGAGATAGGCGTGTTGCCAAAAACGCATGGCTCTGCGTTATTTACGCGAGGTGAAACACAAGCCCTAGTCGTAGCGACCTTAGGGACAATGCGTGATGCGCAGATGATTGAGTCGTTGCAAGGTACAGAGCACGATAATTTTATGTTGCACTACAATTTCCCTCCTTTCTGTGTCGGTGAAACTGGGTTTATGAGTGGTCCCAAGCGTCGCGAAATCGGTCATGGCCGGTTGGCTCGTCGCGGACTCGCTGCGGTGCTACCTAACGCGGATGATTTCCCTTATACCATCCGGGTGGTATCTGAAATTACGGAATCCAATGGTTCTAGCTCTATGGCCAGTGTTTGTGGCAGTAGTTTGGCGCTGATGGATGCAGGTGTGCCGCTGAAACAACCAGTTGCCGGTATCGCCATGGGATTAGTTAAGGATGGCGACCGTCATGTGGTTTTGACTGATATTTTGGGTGATGAGGATCACCTTGGCGATATGGACTTCAAAGTGGCAGGCACCAGCAATGGTATCACTGCATTGCAGATGGATATCAAAATCCAGGGCATCACTGAAGAAATTATGGAAGTCGCGTTAGAGCAAGCGCATGAAGCACGTGCTCATATACTCGGTGAAATGAGTAAAATCATTGCTCAGTCGCGTGCAACACTTTCTGATAATGCACCGACGATGCTTAACTTTAAAGTGGCACCGGATAAGATTAGGGACATTATCGGTAAGGGTGGTGCGACAATTCGCTCCATCTGTGAAGATACTGGAGCGCAGATTGATATTGAAGATGATGGCTCCGTGCGTATTTATGCGGATGACAAAGAGTCAGCTGCTGCTGCACAAATGCGTATTGACGAAATTACTGCCGAAGTGGAAGTAGGCGCTATTTATGATGGTGTTGTTGCTCGTATCGTCGATTTTGGCGCTTTCGTGACAGTCTTGCCTGGTACTGACGGTTTGCTGCATATTTCGCAGATTGCTAAAGAGCGGGTTGATAAAGTCACTGATTATCTGCAGGAAGGCCAGCAAGTTAAAGTTAAAGTGTTGGATGTCGATGGTCGCGGACGTATCAAGCTAAGTATGAAGGCGTTGACGGAGGAACCCGGTCAGGATTCCTCGGCAGAGCCGGAAGCGACAGAGTAAAAATAAAAAGGGGGCAAACAGCCCCCTTTTTTTATAATGAATTTTTCGTAAATTAGTCATTCATGCATTGGCAGCCCGTTAATAGCCCGCGATAATTTCCGCACGGCGATAACAGTCCGTAGCATGATCATTGAACATTCCGGTAGCCTGCATGTGTGCGTAACAGATGGTGGAGCCGACAAATTGGAATCCTAGCTGTTTAAGCGCTTTGCTCATTCGGTCCGACTCAGCAGTCGTTGCTGGGTAATCGGCCAGAGACCGGTAATGGTTCACAATGGGTGTGCCATCGACAAATTGCCAAAGATACTCGGCAAAACTACCATACTGCTCCAGCAGTTTTAGGTAACAACGCGCATTATTCACGGCGGCATTTATTTTAAGATGATTGCGAATAATGCCAGGATTTTGTAACAGAAGTTCTATTTTTGTTTCGTCATATTCAGCTATTTTAACAGGATCAAACTGGTCAAAAGCCTGCCGATAATTATCGCGCTTTTTTAACACAGTGTACCAGCTTAGCCCAGCCTGGGCGGATTCCAGAGTCAAGAACTCAAACATTTTGCGGTCATCATGGACGGGTACGCCCCATTCGAGGTCGTGATAGGAGACATAGTCTGGTTTAGCCAGATCAACCCATGGGCAACGCTGTTTGCTATCCATCTTGTAATGTCTCTTATATATCGAGCTGTATATTATCTATTAGCCGGGCTTTCCCCAGTTGTGCCGCCGCCAAAATAATGAGCTGACGATCAGCAGAGGTAGGGGTTTCCAGTGTATTGCGATTCATTACATGGAAATAGTCTGGTTTAAAGCCCGCATCAAATAAGCGTCTATTGGCCGCTTGCTCTAACTGGTAATAATCACGGGCTCCAGCAGTAATGGCTTGTTGAGTGGCGACTAAGCTCTGATAGAGTGCCGGTGCTTTCGTTCTTTCCTCTGCGGTGAGATAGGTGTTGCGCGAACTGAGCGCGAGACCATCTTCGGCGCGCCCGGTTTGAACGCCGACTATCTCTAACGGAATGCAGAGGTCGTTGACCATGTGACGAATAATGGTAAGTTGCTGAAAGTCTTTTTCGCCGAACATGGAAACATCGGGCTGAATAATATTGAAGAGTTTGGCGCAAATGGTGGCGACACCGGTAAAATGCCCCGGTCGGCTGGCGCCACATAGAATGTTCGATAGTACAGGAATAGTGATTTGAGTGTTGACGCCTTCCGGATACATCTCGCGTGCAGTTGGTGCAAAGAGATAATCGGTGTCCTCTGTGATCAGCTTTTGCTGATCAGCTTCTAACGTCCGGGGGTAGGCATCCAAGTCTTCATTCGCGGCAAATTGCATAGGGTTGACGAATACGCTGGCAACTACGCAATCAGCGGCTTCACGGGCCGCACGTATAAGCGCCATGTGACCCTCATGTAAATTACCCAAAGTGGGCACGAAACCAACGCTACGTCCTAGTTGACGCTCTGTTGCTAGCGCTTCGCGTATTTCGTTAATAGTTGTGAAGGTTTGCATGTGAGGCCTTAATGATCGTAGCAGTGTTCGGGGCCAGGGAAACTACCGCTTTTAACCGCTTCCACATAGGTCGCGATTGCGGCTTGGATACTGGCACTACCGGATAGAAAGTTTTTTACGAACTTTGGTGCGTAGTCGGTGGCTATGCCTAGCATATCGTGCAATACCAAAACTTGCGCATCCGTACCTGGCCCTGCACCAATACCGATTGTAGGGATTTGGAGCTGTTCGGAAATTCGGCTGGCGAGAGCGCTAGGAACACATTCCATCAGTAACATATCAGCACCAGCTTGCTCCAGTTTCAGCGCAGCATCCAGCATCTTTTCTGCTGCTTCGTGCCCTCGGCCTTGAATTTTATAACCACCAAACTTATCCACAGATTGCGGCGTCAACCCTATATGAGCACATACAGGCACTCCGCAGAGGCTTAGTTTTTTAATGGTCTCTGACAACCAGGCGCCTCCTTCTAGTTTGACCATCTGTGCTCCTGCCTGCATTAATCGAGCTGAATTTTCCAATGCGGATTCCGTAGTGGCATAAGTCATATATGGGAGATCTGCCATGATTAAAGCACCACGGTTACCACGGCTTACTGCCTGAATGTGATAAACCATTTGCTCCAGGGTGACCGGGACGGTACTTTCGCAACCCTGTACGACCATGCCGAGTGAATCTCCGACTAACAGTATTTCAATTCCGGCCTGGCTCAAAAGTTGCGCAAAAGTCGCATCATAGGCTGTGAGGACAGCAAATTTTTTACCCTCGGATTTAAGTTTTTTCAGGGTGGAGAGAGATATCTTGCTCATAAACATCATTCCTACAGCTTAGGGTTGCTTCGTCTAATTGCGCTCTTGAGTTGGAGGTGAGTTTGGACTATTGACTGTTCGGTTCTCGGCGGGTTATCAGAACTCATTGTAATGATTCGTACGATTGACTACAAGCGCCAGAAGCCTAGTCTTGGTTGAGGGCATTAAGGAATTCACTTGCTGTAGCAATGGCCTGGAGTCCGCTCTGATTGGCACTTTTGGCAAGCTCGATAAGAGTTACTCCGTTTGGAAGTATGAGGTTGGGGCTAATGTCGAGCAGTGGTATTAAAACAAAATCCCGGAGGTGCATTTGGGAGTGAGGAATAGTTAAACGGTCAGTATGAATTTGCTGCTGTCCAAAAAGTAAAATGTCTAGGTCTATTGTTCGTGGACCCCAATGAACTGTTCGAATACGCCGCTGTAATCGTTCGATGTGTTGCAAATAATCCAGCAGTTGCTCTGGAGATAGTTGGGTGTTGACAAGTACGACCGCATTCAAGTAATCAGGTTGATTCTCCGGGCCGATGGGGCTACTTTGATAAATCTTGGATAAGGCGAGAAATTGTGATTTTGGTAGCTGCTGAAGTTGATGCAAAGCACGACGTAATTGGGCTGCCGGGTCATTGAGGTTACTGCCTAGGCCAATATAAACGGGCGTTGAGCTTGCCGCTATCATAACTTCTTAGGTTTACGTCGCCGTAATGGCTTGTGTTGGTTTAAGGCGCTTACCATTGATTTGCGCTCTGCTGTGCTTGCTTGTTGATAGTGAGTCCACCATTCACCTAAACCTATTCCTAGCTCTGGGCTAGACTCTCCGCACTGTTCTCGCAATAACAAGAAATCATATGCAGCACGAAACCGGGGGTGGCTCAGAAGTTTTTCTGCACGCTGCCCTGAGCGTTTTTCTAAGCGCTGTTGCAGGTGCCAGATATCGCGCATCGGAAGACTAAAACGGCGCGGAATTGAGGTGCGGAAATTTTGTTCAGAAATGACCTGTTGCGCAGCTCGTTGCAGTGCAAGGGGCGGTGGTTCACCTTTCGCAATAAGCTGCTTCGTCTTTTTTTGAAGCGGTGCCCAGAGTAGAACTGCCAGTAAAAAAGCGGGAGTAATACCCTTGTTCTGTGCAATCCTTAGATCAGTATTTTGTAAGGCGAGATTGATAAAATACTTCTCATAATCTTGCTTCAGGTGAGTGCTGGTTTGTGGGAATAGTTGTTCAAAGACGTTGTATTGGCGCATGAGGTTATAGGTTTTTACGCCATGGCCAGAGAGCAACAGCTTGAGAAACTCATCGAACAAGCGTGCTGCGGGGATATGGCTTAATAGCTCCGAAAGTGCCAGAATTGATTGGTCTGATTCGGCATCTAAACTGAAGTCCAGTTTTGCCGCAAAGCGCAGAGCCCGCAGAATTCTCACTGGGTCTTCACGAAATCGCTGGGATGGATCGCCGATCGTTTTTAACTTGCGATCTTTGATGTCTTGATAGGCGCCAGTATAATCCAAAAGGCTATTATTTCTTAAATCATAATAAAGCGAGTTTATGGTGAAGTCTCGCCGGATGGCGTCATCTTCAACTGTTCCATAGATATTATCCCGCAAGAGCTGTCCGGTTTCGCTGGTTACCGCGTGAGGATGTTTGTCATCACTATCTGGGTGATGGCCGCGAAAAGTGGTCACCTCAATAATTTCACGGCCGAAATAAACATGCGCTATTCGAAAGCGACGCCCTATGATCCGTGCTTTGCGGAAAAGCTTTATTATCTGCTCCGGGCGTGCGTTACTGGAAATATCGAAGTCTTTCGGGTGGAGGCCAAGCAGCAGATCGCGAATACCTCCACCGACGAGGTAGGCTTCAAATCCAGACTGATGGAGGGTTTCTATTACCTCGATGGCATTAGAGCTGATCGCTTTGCGCTCAATCCCATGATTTTTGGCACTAATTACTTTTGGTATCATGCATAACTTTTGATGTTGGGCCAGGCCTAAGAAAGCTCTTCTGCATAGAGATGGCGGTTAACATTGGCGATTTGCAATGTGCAAAAAAATTCTCTGAAAATTTGGTGCCACATGATATCCGTGAGTCTTGAAGCAAAGCACGTGAGCCGTCAAAGATAGATTAAGCTGTTAGCAAAGAGATAAAGATGCTGACCCATTGTATCGGGGCCAGCGATGAAAGAATAGTGCAGAAATAAAGCAGATATTATTATTTTTTCTAATCGTAAAAATTGTAAATGCGGGTGTGACAATGTTGGATATCTTTTTTTTTAAATTTTCTGGTTGCTTTCCAGAAACCAGAAAATAAATGGTATATCCTGTGGGCCACATAAAAGCCACGCATTCAAAAATTTGCCTGCCTGCTCTTTAAGTTATTGTAATTATACTGGCAAGAGCAGTTCGCCAATTTTCCTCCCACTTTTATACTGTTATTGTCGCGGGTTATTTTTATTAATGCGGCAACAAGCTGGCGACATAGTAATCATATCTAGGGTCGATTACAACCTAAAATGGTATAAATATTGAAAAAAGTTACTTTATAAACAATAGGTTATATTTCGATTCTTTATGTGACATTAGGTGTGCGAATGGTAACATCAAATAACCATCAAACGGATTTTTTGGGTGGTTTTGTAACGCTCCACCTATTCTGGGCGTGTTGCTGATTTGCGCTTTGGGATGCCAAGTTTTTGACGACGCTCCCACAAACACTTACGACTAATACCTAGTTTTTGCGCAAGCTCCGTTTCTGTCATCAAGTCCTGATGTTCGAGGACAAAATGTTGAAAATAGTCTTCTAGGGAAAGGTCTTGACTCGATTCGGGTTTTGCAGCTTCAGCTAATCCAGCGCTGGAGTTTTTCTGTTGAGTGTCGACTACTGGAGAGGGTTCTTTATCCAATAGCATCAGATCGGCATTGATCATATCATCCTGTGCCATCACCACGGCACGCTCAACGATATTGCTTAATTCACGATAATTACCTGGCCATTGATATTGATTAATGGCTTTTATCGCATCGCTGGAAAAACCGGAAATGGTCTTTTTATATTTGGCGCAGGCTTGTTGTAGCAGGGTTTCTGCAATTTTTATTTTATCGCTGCCGCGGTCACGTAAGGGTGGAATTTCTATAGAAAAAACATTGAGATGGTAAAACAGTCGTTTGTTGAACTTATTTTGTTGTAGTAACCCACGGAGATCGTTTTGCGTGGTGACAATGAGGCGTATGTCGATGGGGTTTAAACTAGGGGTTTTATTATGTTTCTCGATCATCTCTAAAACTTCGAGAAAATTTGCTTGTCCTTCCGGTGGTAGTTCGCTGATTTCGTCGATGAGTAATGTTCCACCATTCAGTTGAATCAGATTTTCCAGGTTGAGATCGCTGCGACCAGTTAACGTTTTTTTGTGATAGCCAAAAATTTCAGCTTCTGTTGTGGTTTCTGGAGGGGTTGCGCAGTTCATGTAAATGAGGAGTTGTTCAGTGCGATCGCTTAATTCAAAAATACGTTTTGCAAAGAGGCTTTTACCCGTGCCAGTTTCTCCAGATACCAATACAGTGCAAGGTGTTGGTGCAATCTGTCTTATCTGATGACAAATAGTTTTGATGGCGTCGCACTCTCCCATGATATCTTTGATACCGGAAGTGTTTTGGCTGTCAATTTGATCAGAGTTGTCTTGCATAGATATCGTTTGGCGCATGAGAGTGTAATTACGATTCGTAACAAAAAAGCGTAAAAAATACACAGTTACTAAAAGTCCCTATAATAATTAAGGTATCTAGCGAATGTAAAGCCTGACTCATCGATAGTTGTTGGGTGAACCCCCAAGACTTGATCATTTGGTGATATAAGGGGTTTTAATCATATTGCTGTGTATGATGCTGCTCTGAGAAATTTGAGTTTTTCGCGGTATCTGTGCCATGCTCCAATGATTGATACCCCAGTTTAGTATGGATGCCAGATCAGCCTCTATGAGTTCTTTTGGTGGCCTTTGCCCTAATACTGAGAGCGCTGTATAGAGACTGGATAGTCGGTCACGAGGGTTTAATGGTTGTGCCAGATTTTGTTTGCTTAGTTTTTGCCCCTGAATGTTGGTGATAATTGGGACGTGAGCGTATTCAGGCGGATTGATTGAAAGTGTTTTAAATAGATAGCACTGGCGGCTGGTGGAGCTTAACAAATCCTGGCCGCGGACGACTTTGCTGATGTGCTGAAATGCGTCATCTGTAGCAACCGCCAATTGATAGGCGACCAAGCCATCTCTGCGGAAAACCACAAAATCACCTACTTCCTGCTCCATTTGTTGCGCTTGAACACCCTGTATCTCATCATCAAACTGTATCCTTTGCGGCGGTACCATTATCCTAACGGCAAAGTTGTCGCGGCGTTTGAGCCTTCGGTGGCGGCAGGTGCCTGGATATATCGGGTGGTTTTTAAGCTGTTGCCGGGAGCAGTCACAGCAATAAACCTGCCCTTGGTCAAACAGGAAGTCAATAATATCCTCGTAAGCCGCGAGCCTTGAGCTTTGATATAGTACGCTCGAATCCCATTCAAGGCCGTGCGTTTCTAGCGTTTCTAGGATCAGTTTATCGGCACCAGGCTGCTCGCGGGGTGGATCAATATCCTCTATGCGCACTAACCATTTGCCCTTATTTGCCCTGGCGTCTAAAAAGCTGGCTAAGGCTGTTACCAGAGAACCAAAATGTAACGGGCCGGTTGGCGATGGAGCAAACCGGCCAATGTAGGGAGGGGGTTGCGAAAACTGCGAATTCATCCTTTAGAATCAAAAGGTTGGATTGCAGTGTGCTTGATTGGATACACGCTGATTGGTTCGCTGTTGTCTGAGCAACCAGCGGCGAAAGAGTTTAACCGCCGTAACTTCGCTCTTTAATTTCGTCTAGGGTTTTGCAATCAATGCAAAGCGTCGCGGTGGGGCGAGCTTCTAGGCGTCGAATACCAATTTCGACACCGCAGGAATCGCACCATCCATAATCGTCCACTTCGATACGCTCGAGGGTTTCATTGATTTTCTTTGTTAATTTACGCTCGCGGTCGCGAGTCCGCAATTCCAAGCTAAACTCTTCTTCCTGGCTAGCGCGATCATTCGGGTCGGCAAAGTTATTCGCTTCTTCCTGTAGGTGGTGCATGGTACGGTTGGCTTCTGCCGCGAGCTCTTGCTTCCAGGTATGAAGAATTTTTTTGAAATGCTCTTTTTGAGCGGCACACATGTACTTTTCACTCTTTTTCTCTTTGTAGGGTGTAAAGCTTTTTAGCGTAGGTCCGCTTTTTGTCTCTGTTTTTGGCATAGTGGCTGCCCCGTAAAACCTCAAATGACTAGTAACTATAAATTTCGATCCAGGCTTCCGTCAAATTATTATTGCCAGTACCGACCTGTAGGCGATATCAAAAAAATTGGCCATCTACTAAATGGCCATTTTACTGAGTCGCTAATTTTACCGCGCGTATTATATATCGCAATTGACGTAAATATGCGAATAAAATGTGCAAGTTTTGGTTTTGTCGAACTATTGCGCTATTGGTAGCACTGAAAATAGCCTAAAACCAGACCTACACGGTGTTTGCAATGCTATGAAAGCTGGCCATTCGTCGGGGGTCGATGCGGCCTTCTGCCACTGCTTGCTGAAGTGCACAGTCCGGCTCTTTAAGATGCTTGCAATCACGGAATTTGCAATGTCCTAAATAAGGGCGAAACTCAATAAACCCCTCTGCCAGCGTTTGCTCGTCAATATGGCCTAACCCGAACTCACGAATGCCGGGAGAGTCGATAATGTTGCCGCCCGATGGTAAGTGATAAAGGTAAGCAGTGGTAGTTGTGTGGGTACCTTTGCCGGTGGCGTGGGACAGTGTCGCGGTACGCAAGTTGGCATCAGGTAAAATTGCATTGACTAATGAGGACTTTCCTACCCCGGATTGCCCAACAAAAATGCTGGTATGCCCTGTTAGGTTTTGGGTTAGCGCAGTTAATCCTGCTTCGCTTTTTGTTGAGGTTGTTATGCAGGTATAGCCGATACTCTCGTAAAGCTTGATGATATCCTGCATCAGTTCTTTTTCGGCGCCCTGTAAAAGGTCAGCCTTGTTTGCCAGGATCAGCGGCGCAATAGAAGCCGATTCGGCAGCAATCAAATAACGATCAATTAACCCGAGTGGTGTTAAGGGTTGGGTGGAGATAACAATAAATATTTGATCGATATTGGCGGCGATGGGGCGCAGCAAACCATTGGCATCGGGACGAGCAAGTTCGGATTGGCGCTCTGATCTAGCGACGATAACGCCGACTTTTTCGTCGATTGCACGCCATATTACCCGGTCGCCCGTTACGATAGCCTCAAGGTTGGTACGAAAATGACAACGAAAACCAGCACCACCTGACTCGCCGTCTAATGCTTCGACTTCAACTTGCATGCCATAATGAGCAATGACTAAACCGGGCCTTTCGGGGCCAAGTTGATTGGCTTCTAGCTTTTGATCAAGAGTGGCATTCCAAGCTTCGGAACGCTTAATGCGTTCGTCCTGAACTTTTTTGATGCGCCAAAGTTGGCGTCGAGTTAAATGCCTTTTAGCCATACGCAGATAATAGAGTTACAATTTTCTCTCATGTTCGTACTTTGTGTTACACCCTCACTTTAGGAAAGCTACATGTCTCAGCAAGAAAACCTGGTATGGATTGACTTGGAAATGACGGGTTTAAGCCCCGAGCAAGATACCATAATAGAGATTGCCACCATAGTCACCAATTCAGATTTAGAGATTCTCTCCGAAGGACCAGTTTTCGCTATTCATCAAGCGCCGGAAATCATGCAGGCAATGGATGAGTGGAATACCCGGCAGCACGGCCAATCCGGTTTGACTGAAAGGGTCAGACAGAGCAAAATCAGTATGAGTGAGGCAGAGCAGGAAACGATCCGGTTTTTATCGCGATATGTTGAGTCTGGACAGTCGCCAATGTGCGGCAACAGTATTTGTCAGGATAGACGTTTTCTGGCTAGGTACATGCCACAGTTGGAGAGTTTTTTTCATTATCGCAATCTGGATGTGAGCTCGGTGAAGGAACTGGCCAAACGGTGGCGACCGGATATTTTCGCCAGCCTCAAGAAAAAAGGCGCACACTTAGCGCTGGACGATATTAAGGATTCGATTGCGGAGCTGGCTCATTACCGCACTCACTTTTTTATCGATCAGCAGACTTAAACCATGGGGTTATTCAGGTTTAATGTGGTGCTTGTTGGTGTGTTGAGCTAGCGCCCAATTGACATGCTCTCTTACTAGTTCCGAGCTGTGGCTTTGCTTGGCGCTTAGCGCATTGAGGATACGGGCGTCAGGTGGCGCGTTACCAAGCGCCACCGCAATATTCCTAAGCCAACCTTCGTAGCCTGCACGGCGAATAGCCGAGCCTGCGGTTTTCTCCAAGAATTCTTCTTCAGTCCAGTTAAATAGCTCGATTAGCTGTGCGCTATCCAGCCCGTGTCTTGGCTGGAAGTCCGCTTCGTTGGAAAGCTGAGCGAAGCGATTCCAGGGACAGATGGTTTGGCAATCATCGCAACCGAATATACGATTGCCGACCTTGGGTCTTAAGGGTTCCGGGATCGGCCCTTTCAATTCGATTGTTAGGTAAGAAATGCACTTGCGGGCATCTAAAACGTAGGGGGCTACAAAGGCTTGTGTCGGGCAAATATCCAGGCAGGCTGTGCAATTGCCGCAATGACTTTTGGGTTCAACCTCATCTAGAGGTAGTGCCAGGTTGGTAAAAATTTCACCGAGAAAAAAATACGAACCGGCTTCACGGTTAAGGAGCATGGTGTTTTTGCCAATCCAGCCTAGGCCGGATTTTTCTGCTAATGCTCGCTCCATCACTGGTGCGCTGTCGACAAAGGCGCGACAACCGTGTTGATGGGCTTGCGCATCTATCTTTTCGGCAAGTTTGGCCAGGCGTTTGCGCATTAATTTATGATAATCACGCCCCAGTGCATAACGGGACACCTGTGCATTTTGTGCCTGTTGTTCATGTTTGGAAACCCTTGCTTGGGTAGTGAGGTAGTCTAGTCTAACTGAGATTACCCGCAGAGTGCCGGGAAGCAATTCTTCAGGATGGCTGCGTTTGCTGCCATGATGCGCCATATAGCCAAGTTCGCCATGATAGCCATTGGCGAGCCATTGATTTAGCCGGGCTTCATGCTCCTGCAGCGCTACATCGGTAATACCGACTTGCTGAAAGCCAAGTTCTGCCCCCCAGACTTTGATGTTGGCGGCGAGTTCGATCATGGTTGAAACGTTGTTAGTGTGGGCCGGCATTGGTGCTCATAGGCTAGAGTGAAATTTGTAAAAATCTTGTGTCATAATAGCGCAGCGCTTGCCTATAAAAAACTGAAGAGATCTTCTCTTAGCATTGAACAAGTGTTTGTAGAAAGGAAAGATGATCGGTATGAGCAAAAATTATAATCTGCCCACTCAGCTTTATAGCGCACAGCAGGTGCGAGAATTGGATCGTTGCGCGATTGAGGATTTTCAAATCCCTGGTATCCGTTTGATGCGCCGAGCTGGGCAGGCGGCCTTTGATCAGTTACAGAGGCGTTGGCCAAGCGTGAAGTCGATCAGTGTCTGGTGTGGTTCCGGGAATAATGGTGGTGATGGTTACGTCATTGCTGGTCTCGCCTGTCGGCAGGGTTTTACGGTTCAGCTGGTTCAGGTTGGGGCGGAAAGTAAATTACGAGGTGACGCGAAACTCGCCTGTGACTGGGCGCGACAGGAAGGAGTTGAGTTCTCCACGTTTGATGCGTCTTGTAGGGCTAAGGGAGAAATTATCGTCGATGCTCTACTGGGTACTGGTTTATCCGGAGAGGTGCTGGGGGATTATGCGCAGGCGATATCTGTGATTACTGGCACCGATACGCCTGTGTTAGCGGTAGACATCCCATCCGGACTTTGTAGTGATACTGGTGCAGTATTGGGGCAAGCGGTGACTGCCGATATGACCATCACTTTTATTGGCGTTAAACAAGGCCTACTGACAGGGGCGGGGCCGGCTCATTGCGGGGATCTAGTATTCGATGATTTGGCGGTGCCAGCTGAAGTATTTGAACGGGTCAATGCCAGCGCCCAGCGCATCGATGCCGACGTTTTAGCTAGCTGGCTACCAGCGCGCGCGCGCAACGCCCACAAGGGTGATTTCGGCCGTGCTCTGGTGGTGGGTGGTGATTTAGGTACAGGCGGTGCGGCGTTGATGGCGGCACAAGCCTCTGGCCGTGTTGGTGCTGGATTAGTGAACTTGGCCACGCGCCCGGAGCATTTGGCGGCAGTGCTGGCACGTTGCCCGGAAGTGATGGCACATGGGGTTAATTCAGGTCAGGATCTTGAGCCATTGCTGGAGGGAATGGATGTTATCGTGATTGGTCCGGGTCTTGGGCAGCACGCCTGGTCGGAGCAAATGTTGCGTGTGGTGCTCGCTTCTGAGTGCCAGTTAGTGGTGGATGCGGATGCGCTGAATCTAATTAGTGCTGGAGCAGTAAATCATCATCAGCGCGTTAATTGGCTACTAACACCGCATCCCGGTGAAGCCGCGAGACTGCTGGGGTGCGCAGTAAAAACTGTTCAGAATGATAGATTTGCCGCCATTCGTGAACTACAGCATCAGTATGGCGGTACAGTCATTCTTAAGGGTGCTGGCAGTCTTGTCTGCGATGGAGATGATGCGGCGCTGGCGCTTTGTTCGGCTGGTAATCCTGGTATGGCAAGCGGTGGCATGGGTGATGTGCTGAGCGGTATTTTGGGCGGTTTGTTGGCGCAAGGGTTTAGTCTTTCGCAAGCGGCGCAGCTGGGTGTAAGCCTGCATGCCGCAGCCGCCGATAAAGCGGCGCAGGCGGGTGAGCGTGGCATGCTGGCGACTGACTTGTTGCCGTACCTGCGTCAGCTCGTCAATCCGATTTAATGGCTGCTCAGATGAAAAACAAAAATCTGATATTAACGCTGGCGAATGAAACCGAAATGACCGCCTTCGGCAAGCGCGTCGCTGATCTTATCGAACTCGGAACAGTGGTCTTTTTGCGTGGTGATCTGGGGGTGGGGAAAACGACGCTATGCCGTAGTATTATTCATGCACTGGGTTATGTGGGGCGTGTGAAGAGTCCGACTTATACGCTGGTAGAGCCTTACCAACTGGACATTGGCGTCGTTTATCATTTTGATTTATATCGCCTTGCGGAACCCTCTGAGTTGGAGTATATCGGATATCGGGACTACTTTAACCAAGGCTCTATTTGTCTGGTTGAATGGCCAGAGCGCGGTGCAGATTTTTTGACACTACCGGATGTGGATATTGACATTCAAGCGGATGATGAGCAGCGAAAGTTGGTGCTTACCGCTGCCGGTGAGTGTGGCGAACGACTATTAAGCAGCTTAAAACTAGTTTAATTCTAATGTAAGTTTGATAAACTTTGCCTAATCAATTGATTTGTACTAAATTTTCAATCAAGAGCCTTGGCAAAACTATATTGGCAGAACTATCAGTGTGACTGAACCTATGCGGTTAGCCGTCATTATTCTAATGAGTTTTATTCTGGTTTTTGTTCCTCCCGTAGGCGCGGCGACCAGAATTGATAGCGTACGTGTTTGGCCTGCGCCTGATCATACCCGCATCGTGTTTGATGTCTCCGGTGACGTCGAGCACAAAATCTTTACCATGGGCAATCCAGATCGTTTAGTTATTGATATTAAAAACACCGTCAGCAAAACTAATTTACGCGCCCTAGAGTTGCCGCCCGAGTTAATCAAAGGTGTGCGTCAGGCAGCGCGCAACCAAACTGACTTGCGCGTTGTATTTGATCTAAACAGCAAAATTAAGCCCAGCAGTTTTGTGCTGCCGCCGAACAGTCAATATGGTAACCGACTGGTGATCGACCTTTACCCCGCTGCGCAAACAGTGCAAACAGCGGAAAAGGGAAAGCCCGTAGTAACCAAGCGGTTGTCAGAGAAGCGTCAAGTAGTGATTGCCATCGATCCCGGTCATGGTGGGGAGGATCCTGGCGCTATTGGGCCAAAGGGTATTCGCGAAAAAGTGGTGGTGATGGCTATTGCGAAAGAGCTTGCTGCGATATTTAAAAGTCAAGCAGGCTACCAGCCCGTGCTGGTGCGTGGCGGTGATTATTATGTCGGCCTGCGGCAACGTACTATATTAGCGCGAGAACACAAAGCTGACATGATGATATCCATTCATGCTGATGCCTTTAAAAGCCCGCAGGCGAATGGTGCTTCTGTCTATGCATTATCGAAACGAGGGGCAACTAGTGAAGCCGCACGTTGGCTGGCTGATTCGGAAAATAGCGCCGACTTGATCGGTGGCGTCGGTGGTGTCAGTCTGAGCGATAAGGATGATGTGTTGGCGGGTGTACTGGTAGATTTGTCCATGACCGCCAGCTTACGTTCCAGTGTCGCTGCGGGTTCGGAAGTAGTGAGGGAGCTGGGTAAAGTCACCCGCCTGCACAAAAAACAATTGGAGCAGGCTGGTTTTGTGGTGCTTAAATCACCAGATATTCCCTCAATACTAGTGGAGACAGGTTTTATTTCCAACCCGAAGGAAGCTGAAAAATTAAATAATCCCTCACACCAAAGGGCGCTAGCGCGCGCTATTTATAATGGTGTGCAAGGATATTTTTCCGAAAACCCGCCGCCGGGAACCTATCTGGCCTGGCAGTTGGAACAGCAGAAAAATATTAGAGAATACCGCATTGCCAGGGGCGATACCCTGTCAGATATCGCCAGTCGCCATCGGGTATCTACGCGGCAGTTGAAATCGGTTAACGGGCTCAAGTCCGACCAGATTCAAGTGGGACAGGTACTTCAGATTCCGGCATCTTAAAAAGCTTTCTGTGTAAATGAAAACCATGCTAGTTTCTTGTTGTGATGGCTTGTGGAATACTTCATAGACAAAGCAATCTTACGGATTAAGCTGGCACCACTCAGAACGTAACAGCCTAAATTATATAGCGGTGGCAGCTTTACGGGCGAGTACAGCAGGTTGGAAAAATAGCAACAGACGTCTTTTCCGCTATTCTTGGTTGTTAATGCAGCCTCCCATCCTTTACCATGTCGTTTTGCTTCTAAGTCCCCAAAACCAAATCCAGCTATGTCACGTATCAAACTACTCTCTCCACGTTTAGCCAATCAAATTGCCGCCGGTGAGGTGGTGGAGCGGCCCTCGTCGGTTATTAAAGAGCTTCTGGAAAATGCTTTGGATGCCAATGCGACACAGGTGGAGATTGATGTTGATCAGGGCGGTGCGCGGTTAATTCGGGTGCGCGACAACGGGCAAGGTATTGAGAAGGATGATTTGCCGCTCGCGCTGAGTCGCCATGCCACCAGCAAAATTGAGAAGTTGGAGGATTTGGAACGGGTTTGCAGTCTGGGGTTTCGGGGCGAGGCTTTGGCGAGTATTGCCTCGGTGGCGCGAGTCACCCTGACCGCCAACACCCAAGATCAGGAGCAGGCGTGGAAAGTGGAGTGTGCCGGCCAGGAGATGGAGGCGCATGTCAGCCCGGCGGCGCATCCGGTGGGCTGTACGGTGGAGGTGCGGGATTTATTTTTTAACACGCCCGCCCGGCGTAAATTTCTGCGCACCGAAAATACCGAGTTCCGGCATCTGGAGGAGGTGATCAAGCGCATTGCCCTCAGTCGCTTCGATGTCGGATTTCAGCTGCGTCATAATCAACGAGTGGTGCATGCCTTAAAATCCGCCAGTCACGAACAGGATCGGGAGCGTCGGGTGATGACGCTCTGTGGCACGGCATTTATGGAAAACGCGTTACATATCGATGTTGAGGGTGGCGGTGTTAGGCTGCACGGCTGGGTCGGCTTACCGACCTTTTCACGCAGTCAGGCGGATTTGCAATATTTCTTTGTTAACGGCCGCGTGGTGCGCGATAAGTTGGTGACGCACGCGGTGCGTCAAGCCTACCAGGACGTGCTTTACCATGGTCGCCATCCGACCTACATCCTTTATCTCGAAGTGGATGCTGCTTTGGTGGATGTTAACGTGCATCCGACTAAAAGCGAAGTGCGATTTCGTGATGGTCGCTTGGTGCACGATTTCCTGTTTAGCAATTTGCACCGGGCCTTGGCGGATACCCGTCCGGGTGCCGACGGCGATAATCCAAAGCAAATAGCGGTGAGCGCTGAGCTTGGTCGTGCGCCTGTCGCAGCGCAATCTGGCATGCCGCTCTCTTCGCGGGGGTTTAGTTTTAAGCCGAGCAGCCAGCAGGTGCGCGAGCAGATGGCAAGTTACCAGAGTCTGTCGCAAACGGTTGATGAGATGGCGCTGCAGACTGAAGGTCAATGGCCGCGAGCCTTTGCTGATGAAGTAGAGGCTAGTGACGCACTGCCGCTCGGATTCGCATTGGCACAGTTACAGGGCGTGTATATTCTGGCGCAAAATCAGCAGGGTATGGTCGTAGTGGATATGCATGCGGCGCATGAACGTATTACCTATGAAAAGATGAAACATAGTTTTGCCGAGCATGGCGTCAAGGCGCAGCCTTTGCTGGTGCCAGTGTCGATTGCGGTGAGTGAGGGTGAGGCGAACTGTGCGGACGATAATGCAGCGGTGTTTGCGCAGCTGGGGTTTGTGGTTGAGCGAGCCGGGCCGGAAACATTACTGGTGAGGCAAATTCCGATGCTGCTATGCGAGTCGAATGTTGAGCAGTTGGTGCGTGATGTATTGTCCGATCTACTCGCACACGGACAGAGTGCGCGTATTCAAGAGCATATTAACGAGATATTGAGCACTATGGCCTGTCACGGATCAGTGCGAGCTAACCGTAAATTAACTGTGCCGGAAATGAACGCCTTGCTGCGTGAGATGGAACAGACTGAGCGCAGCGGGCAATGCAATCATGGTCGTCCGACCTGGACACAGTTGAGTATGGCTGATCTCGACAAGCTATTTTTGCGAGGGCGCTAATGGCGCAAAAAAAATTGGCGCTCTGTTTGATGGGCCCGACCGCCTCCGGCAAAACCGATCTTGCTATTGCGTTAACCCGGCACCTGCCTTGCGATATTATCAGCGTTGACTCAAGCTTGGTTTATCGGGGTATGGATATAGGTACAGCTAAACCCGATGCGGATACCTTAAAGCGGGCACCGCACCGGCTGCTTGATATCAGAGACCCGAGCGAGCCCTATTCGGCTGCAGAGTTTCGTCGGGATGCGTTAGTGGAAATGGAGAGCATCTGGCAAGCAGGCCGTATTCCCTTGCTGGTTGGCGGTACTATGCTCTATTTTAAAGTGCTGCGTGATGGCATTGCACCGATGCCAAGCGCAGATCAGGCTGTGCGCGAGAGAATCCAAGCCCAGGCTGACGAGATGGGCTGGGACGTGTTGCACCAGCAGTTGACCCAATGTGACCCCGTTGCTGCCCAAAAGATTCACCCGAATAACCCGCAACGCTTAATGCGCGCGCTGGAAGTCTATGAACTGACAGGTAAGCCAATGAGTGAGCATTGGCAGCAGCAGGTGGATCAAGGTCAGCACGAAACCGCCTCAGCCTATGAGCTCTGTTTTTTTGCGATCGCGCCACAGCAAAGAGCTGAACTGCATCGCCGGATAGAAGCGCGATTTAAACTGATGCTCGAGAAAGGGTTGGTGGATGAAGTGAAAGCGCTTTATAAAAGAGGTGATTTAAACTCGTCCATGCCAGCGTTAAGAGCGGTAGGTTATCGTCAAGTATGGGCGTATCTGGACAGTGAGTTGACCTATGATGAGATGGAACAAAAGGCGATTGTGGCGACCAGGCAGCTCGCCAAGCGCCAATTAACCTGGCTGCGTAGCTGGCCGGATTTGATCCGGTTGGACTCTGGCTCGGAAAATTTAATGGACGTAGTCTTGAAAAATGCTGTTTTATCACAATATATCATTGGCTAACGTCGGCATTTTTTGGGGTATCCTGAGTAAATTGCAGATCAGCTTGAGACAGCGGTTGCTGGTTGTATAACAGAAAGTCCGGTAAATCAGAATCTGGTAAAACAGAGTAATTGGATAAAGTTATTGAACTCTAGCAGAGCAATGTGAACCAAAGAGGCGGCTTGGGGCGATAATTTAGTTGAATTATCTCGATTATCGGGCGATAGTTGATTCAGTGACGCTAAATCCACGGGCACCGGGTTGGCTTTTACAGTTATAATCGCCAGCAAAACAATAAGCAATAATTTAGCAGCAATGCTGAAGTCTTACAGGAGCAATTTACATGTCAAAGGGGCATACATTACAAGACCCTTTTTTGAACGCTTTGCGGAAAGAACGGGTACAGGTTTCTATATTTTTGGTGAATGGCATCAAGTTGCAAGGGCAGATTGAATCTTTTGATCAATTTGTTATTTTGTTAAAGAATTCCGTTAGCCAAATGGTCTACAAACATGCTATTTCGACCGTCGTGCCGGCACGTAATGTGCAGATTCCAATGACGGAACCGGGTAGCTAACTGACATTCCAAGAAAGGTTGAGCTAAGTTTTTGTTTTTTGAACGTCCGCAAAGTGGTGAAAAAGCTGTTCTGGTTCATTTAGAGTTATCTGATGAAGAGGAGCAGGAAGATATTTTTGAATTTCAAGAACTTGCAAAATCGGCCGGAGCCTTCGCGGTTAATCTAATGTCCGCGAAGCTGTCACATCCTAATGCGAAATACTTTGTGGGCACCGGTAAGGTTGATGAAATTCGTCAATCAGCACGTGCCCACGACGCTGAGTTGGTTCTATTCAATCATGGTCTGACCCCTAGCCAGGAGAGAAATCTGGAACGGGAGCTTCAGTGCAGGGTGCTGGACAGAACCGGTCTCATTCTCGATATCTTTGCGCAGCGAGCACGTACTCACGAAGGAAAATTACAGGTTGAGCTGGCGCAGTTGCAATATATGTCGACTCGTTTGATTCGAGGCTGGACGCACCTTGAGCGTCAAAAGGGTGGTATCGGCTTGCGTGGACCGGGTGAAACGCAGCTCGAAACTGACCGTCGTTTACTGAGGGCACGTATTAAATCCATCGGTTTAAAATTAGACAAGGTTCGAAGGCAGCGCAACCAAGGCAGGCAGGCGCGTAAGCGGGCAGAAGTTGCTACGGCTTCGTTGGTGGGCTATACCAATGCTGGGAAATCGACACTTTTTAACCGCATGACTGCTGCCAACGTCTTTGCCAAGGATCAGTTATTTGCGACATTGGATCCAACCTTTCGACGTGTTGAAGTTGAGGGTATTGGTTCCGTCATTTTGGCAGATACGGTTGGTTTTATTCGGCACCTACCGCACAAATTGGTGGAAGCTTTTCAGGCAACTTTGCAGGAAACGAGCGAGGCAACTTTGCTCCTGCATGTGGTTGATGCGGCAGACGAGAATCGAGAAAAAAATATTGAACAAGTGAATTTTGTATTGAGCGAGATTCAAGCGGAAGCTGTACCTCGGTTAATGGTCTATAACAAAATTGACCAGCTGGCTGGGTTTGAACCGCGCATCGACCGCGATGAGACCGGTCGCCCATGGCGAGTTTGGCTGTCGGCACAAACGGGAGCCGGTATTGATCTTCTAATGCAGGCGCTCACGGAAAAGCTGGCGGATAACCTCGTGTCCCAAGAGCTGAAAATTTTATCCAATAATGGTCGTTTGCGTGCGGAGTTTTATCGACAGGGAGCCGTGTTAAAGGAATCTATCACGGAGCAGGGCGACTATCTGATTCAAGTACGTTTGCCAAAACAGGATTTAGATAGGATTTTGGCGCGCAATTAGCATCAAGAACTACCCATTTATGCTTGCAGCACAGAGCCCCGAACTCTAGAATGCGAAGCAATTTCTTTAAAGATATCGGCTTGCTAGAGGTATTAGCAGCTAACGAATGATGGAGAAGGCCATGGCCTGGAATGAACCGGGTAATCAAAAAGATCGAGACCCTTGGGGTGGGAAAAATAGCGGTGGCAATCAAGGGCCGCCGGATTTAGACGAGGCCATTCGTAAGCTCCAAGGTCAGCTCGGTAAAATTTTCGGTGGTAAAGGTGGCTCTGGATCTGGTCCGGGTGCCGGCGCAGGCAAGTTAAGCGGTGGCCTGTTTTCCGTGGTGCTTATCGTTTTAGCGGTGGGCTGGGCGCTCATGGGTTTTTATACCGTCGATCAACAGGAACGAGGTGTGGTGTTACGTTTGGGTAAATACCTAGAAACGGTGCCGCCGGGATTACACTGGAACCCTTGGGGAATTGATGAGGTTGCTAAAATTAATGTGACCAAAGTGCGATCACACAGTTCGCGGGGAACCATGCTGACGGAGGATGAGAACATTGTTGAAGTCAACTTATCAGTGCAGTATGTTATTTCTGATCCGAAAAAATTCCATCTGAGCGTGCGTGACCCCGAGTTAAGCTTGGTGCATGCTAACGACAGTGCGCTGCGCCATGTGGTTGGTAGTGCGGAAATGCATAAGGTCCTAACAGAAGGTCGCGAGCTGATTGCGCAGGATGTGCAAATTAGGTTGCAGAGCTATCTAAACCGCTATAACACCGGATTACAGGTAAGCAAAGTTAACATCGAGAATGCGCAAGCGCCAAAGGAAGTACAGGCGGCATTCGATGACGTCATTAGGGCGCGTGAAGATGAGCAGCGGGTGAAAAACGAAGCGGAGGCTTACGCCAATGGCATTATTCCTGTCGCACGCGGTTACGCGCAGCGTTTGCGAGAAGAAGCCAATGCCTATCGGGAAGAGGTTACTACCAGGGCGGAAGGTGAGGCCAGTCGATTCTTGAATTTGTTGGTTGAGTACAAAAAAGCGCCAGAAGTAACTCGGGAAAGGCTTTATCTAGACGCTATGCAGTCCGTTATTTCCAACAGTTCAAAAATCCTTATCGATGTTGAGGGTGGTAATAACATGATGTATCTGCCACTCGATAAAATTATTAACTCAAGCGGCTTGAGCACTGCAAAGGGTGGCAATATTGGAGAACGTCAGTTGGAAGAGTTGACGAATCAGGTTGTTGAGAAAATTAATGAGCGTCGATCCACCACCCGCATAAGGGAGGGGCGTTAAGATGACATCTAGATCATTAATAAGTCTGATCACTATTTTTTTGGTATTGCTGGTAGGCTTCCAGTGTATGTATATCGTCAGCGAACGTGAGCGCGCCGTGCTTTTAAAATTTGGTGAAGTGGTGAAAACTGATGTGCCACCTGGGTTGCACTTTAAAATCCCCTTCGTCAATAAGGTGAGAAAGTTTGATGGCCGTCTACTGACACTAGACTCGCAGTCACAGCGTTTTCTCACCCTGGAAAAGAAAGCGGTGATCGTAGACTCCTATGTCAAATGGCGCATATCTTCCGTGGAAAAATACTATACCGCTACATCCGGTGATGAGTTTGTTGCAGCAAGACTGCTCTCAGCGCGGGTTGATACCGGATTGCGCAACCAGTTTGGTGAGCGTTCCATGCATGAGGTAGTATCAGGTGAGCGGGATGAGCTAATGACTGAGCTTACTCATAATTTGAATGACATAGCACAGAAAGAATTAGGCATGGAAGTATTGGACGTGCGGGTTAAGGGCATTGATTTGCCGCCGGAAGTCAGTAGCTCAGTGTTTAACCGGATGGCGACCGAGCGTGACCGGGAAGCGAGAGACCATCGCGCCAAAGGTAAAGAGCTGGCGGAAGGTATCTCCGCTGATGCAGATCGACAAAAAACAGTCATTGAAGCCAAAGCCTTTCGCGATGCTGAAAAAATACGCGGTGAGGGTGATGCGCTGGCCGCAGCCACCTATGCGCAAGCCTATAACCAGGATCCTGAATTTTATGCGTTTTACCGAAGCCTGAAGGCCTACAAGGAAACCTTTAGTAACAAAGGTGATATTCTGATACTTAAACCCGATAGTGAATTCTTTAAATACCTTAACAAGAAGAAGTAGTGCTGTTATTTAATTGATGCGTTTGAGGTATAATCACTAACTTATTAGTCCAGCCGGGGGAGCCCCCGGCTTTTTTGTGAAAAGGTGGTTCGTAATTGAGCATATGGCATGAGTTAGCCGTGGCTTTTTGTTTAATGATGGTGATCGAGGGCATCCTGCCGTTTATTGCGCCGCAACGATGGCGCAAAATGGTGCAGATGATCGCTGAAGTCGACGATCGCAATATGCGCACCATGGGGCTTATTAGCATGTTAATCGGCACAGGGGTTCTGTACCTGATTAACTAGGGCCTGTTAGCGGCCGTTAGGATAGAATTAAGCATAAGATGACAGATTCAAATCGTTGGTTATTACCGGATGGCATCGATGAAGTGCTTCCGCCGCAGGCGTGGAGGGCAGAATCTTTGCGCCGTAAACTGTTGGACTTATACCGCAGCTGGGGATACGAGTTAGTACTGCCGCCCTATATTGAATATCTGGAGTCCTTACTAACCGGGATCGGTTCGGATTTGGATATCCAGACGTTTAAGGTGACAGACCAATTAACTGGGCGCTTGATGGGAATTCGTGCCGACATGACGCCTCAGGTGGCGCGCATTGATGCACATAGCCTCAGACACCAGGGCCCGGCCCGTTTTTGTTATGGCGGTAGCGTTTTACATACGCGCGCGCCGAATATTTCTTCAACCCGCAGCCCGATCCAAATGGGCGCAGAACTGTTTGGATGTGCGGATATCGCTGCCGATAACGAGATCATTAGTTTGATGCTGGAAACTATCAAGCTGGCGGGTGCAGAACGAGTTCATCTTGATCTTGGGCATGTTGGTATTTACCGGGGCCTGGTCAGCATGGCTGAGTTAAGTACGACACAGGAAGCGGAGCTGTTTGGTTTGCTGCAAAGCAAAGCGAAAGCTGATGTGGAACGGTTTGTCGCAGACAATGTTACGGCCAAAGATGTGGCGCAAATGCTGGCCAAATTGGTTCGTTTGAATGGTGGCTATGAAGTTTTGTCTGAGGCGAAAGAGTGTTTTAAAAATGCACCTCAGTCTGTGTTGCAAGCACTAGATATGCTTACAGAATTAGGCCAATCACTGGCTGCGCTATATCCAGAAGTTGATCTGTACTTTGATTTAGCTGAGCTGCGCGGTTATCAATATCACACCAGTATGGTTTATTCCGCCTATGTCGCTGGGCATGGGCAGGCGATTGCAAAGGGCGGTCGCTACGACCATATTGGAGAGGTTTTTGGAAGGTCGCGTGCAGCAACGGGGTTTAGTGCCGATTTAAAAGCATTGATCAGGTTGGCGCCAAGCCGAACTGACGTACCAAGAGCAATTGTCGCGCCACGTAATAATGCTCCCGCCTTAGCGGCAGAGGTGCAACGATTGCGTGCGAAGGGTGAAGTTGTGGTTTATCAGTTACCAGAAGACTGTAAGAGTGGCAGCCAGTTTTGCTGTGATCGACTGTTAGTGATACGGGATGGGGAATGGGTGATCGAGTCTATTTGAGCGTGAGGAAATCCTGCGAGTGAATAGAGTAATTATTAACAAGCACATCAATTAGATTGAGTTTATAAATGGGTAAAAATGTCGTCATTTTAGGCACCCAATGGGGTGACGAAGGAAAGGGTAAAATCGTTGATCTGTTGACGGATCAAGCCAGTGCTGTGGCGAGATTTCAGGGTGGCCATAATGCGGGCCATACTCTCGTTATTGAAGGTAAGAAAACAGTTTTACACTTGATACCCTCAGGTATCTTGCGTGACGATGTGCTCTGTTTGATTGGCAACGGCGTCGTGTTGTCTCCGCAAGCGTTGTTGGAAGAAATGGCGGGTCTTGAGCAAAGTGGCGTGCCGGTGCAAGAACGGCTACGAATCAGTGCGGCCTGCCCACTGATTTTACCGTATCACACTGCCTTGGATCAGGCGCGGGAAATTGCGCGCGGTGAGGCAAAAATCGGCACCACTGGACGTGGCATAGGGCCCGCCTATGAAGATAAAGTGGCGCGTCGCGGATTGCGTTTGGGGGATTTATTGGATGCGAATAGATTTGCCGGGCAGCTTAAGGAGGTCATGGAATATCATAACTTTACGCTAACCCATTATTACCAGGCGGCGGCATTGGATTATCAGCAGGTGTTGGATCAAGCCCTGGCACAGGGCGAGCAAATTGAACCGATGATTGCTGATGTCACCGGACTGTTACACCAATACCGTGAGCAGGGTCGTAACCTGTTATTTGAGGGCGCCCAAGGGTCGTTGCTGGATATAGATCATGGCACCTACCCCTATGTGACCTCATCCAATACAACGGCTGGTGGCGCCAGCACTGGTAGTGGATTTGGCCCCCTTTATTTGGATTACGTGTTAGGTATTACTAAAGCCTATACCACGCGCGTTGGTGCCGGTCCGTTTCCTACGGAACTATTTGATGACATGGGTAAGCATATGGCCGAGCGTGGCCACGAATTTGGTGCTACCACCGGGCGTGCACGTCGTTGTGGCTGGCTGGATCTGGTTGCGCTTAAGCTCTCGATGCAGATCAATAGCGTGAGTGGTATCTGTCTGACTAAACTGGACGTATTGGATGGCTTGCAAACCATCAAGGTTTGTGTCGGTTATGAAGGTGTTGGGGCAAAAGATCATTGCCTATTTAGTGCAGAAAAACTCGCTACACTAAAACCTATTTATGAAGAGATGCCGGGCTGGGTGGAGTCTACCGTAGGTGCCAAGGCGCTTGAACAGTTGCCACAAAATGCTCAGGATTATATTGCTTATATCGAGGAGCGTTTGGGCGTGCCAGTTGATATCATTTCTACCGGCCCGGATCGTGAGGAAACGATTGTCCTGAGGCATCCCTTTTCCGAATAGACAGGAACTGTTGGCTAACCCCCGACATGTTTTGGCCAGATGAGCGCTTTTGCGCAGGATAACAAAATGGTTGTGAGATCGGCTAGCATTCAGCGGGCTGCCGTTAAAGTTGGCGAACTTATCATTGGGGGCAATGCCCCCGTGGTGGTGCAGTCCATGACCAATACCGATACGGCTGATGTTGCCACAACTGTGCGTCAGGTTGCACAGCTAGCCCAGGCGGGTTCTGAGTTGGTGCGTTTGACGGTCAATAACGAAGCAGCCGCACAGGCCGTTCCAGTTATTGTCGAGCAGCTGGCAGCGCAAAATATCTATGTTCCCCTCGTCGGTGATTTTCATTTTAACGGGCATAAGCTACTTTCTCGTTTTCCCGACTGTGCGCAAGCACTGGCCAAATATCGCATAAACCCAGGTAATGTGGGACGCGGCAAAAAGAAAGACGAACAGTTTACCACCATGATTGAGATCGCCTGTCAGTACCAGAAACCGGTACGCATTGGTGTCAATTGGGGTAGTTTGGATCAAGCCTTACTGGCGAAACTGTTGGACGAGAACCGTCAGCTAAAAGCACCGAAAGACCTTAATCTGGTGCAGGCCGAAGCGTTAATCGCTTCCGCGCTGGAAAGCGCGGCGATGGCTGAAGCAATCGGGCTACCCCACAATGCTATCGTGATTTCCTGTAAAACCAGTTCCGTACAGGAGCTAATCAATATTTATCGACAGCTGGCCAGTCGCTGCGATTATCCTTTACATTTAGGCCTGACCGAAGCCGGTATGGGATCGAAAGGTATTGTTGCTTCAACCGCCGCGTTGTCGGTGTTATTACAAGAAGGCATCGGTGATACTATCCGTATTTCTTTGACACCTGAACCCGGTGGCGACCGCACTAAAGAGGTGACTGTCGCGCAGGAGATTTTACAAACTATGGGATTGCGCTCCTTCACGCCAATGGTGATCGCCTGTCCCGGCTGTGGTCGAACCACTAGCACCTATTTCCAACAGCTCGCTGAGGATATTCAAACCTATTTGCGCCAGCAGATGCCAATTTGGAAGCAGACCCGTCCAGGGGTCGAGGATATGCGGGTGGCGGTGATGGGTTGCGTAGTGAATGGGCCTGGAGAAAGTAAACACGCCAATATTGGCATTAGTCTGCCGGGCACAGGTGAACGCCCAGTCGCTCCGGTATTCGTTGATGGTGAGCGCACAGTCACTCTTAAAGGCGATCGAATCGCCGAAGAGTTCCAGGTCATTATTGAACGTTACGTTGAAAGCAATTACTCATAATGCCAGCGATATGAGTTAATTTGAGCGCTCGTAAGAAAGATGATTTTTTTATCGGTTAGCCATGACCGATGACTCGGGATGTAATAATATTTAATGACAAAATTACAGTATCTAACTTTCGTACCTTACCAGACAATTTTTTGCACACTGGTAGTCAAGACAGCCGTGAAATAGCGGTCTATGATACTTATTACAGAATAGGCCTGATTCGGCCTGCCAACGACCACCGTACCTTTTATTTAGTGGAGACATTGAGCTTTGAAAGCCACCGATATAACGAACCCGGAATACTTCCATAAGGTTGTGGACTGTCAGTATGGATGCCCTGCACATACGCCAGTGCCGGAATATATTCGGCTGATTGCAGCGCAGCGCTATGCCGATGCCTATATGGTGAACTGGGATTCAAATGTGTTTCCGGGCATATTGGGGCGTACCTGTGACCGTCCCTGCGAGCCAGTCTGTCGTCGCGGTCGGGTTGAGGAAAAGCCAGTAGCCATCTGTCGTTTAAAACGGGTTGCGGCAGACAATAAAGGCGATGTTTCCGCGCGTATGCCAAAAATACCTACGCGCAAAAATGGTAAAAAAATTGCGCTGATCGGCGGTGGGCCGGCATCCCTTACGGTAGCAAGAGACTTAATGCCGCTTGGCTACGAAATTGATCTCTATGATGACCAAGCCAAAGCCGGTGGTATGATGCGCAGCCAGATTCCGAGTTTCCGGTTGCCGCCACAAGTGTTGGATGAGGAAGTGAATTACATCCTTGATATGGGTGTGAAGGCTACCTTCAGTACCTACGTCGACAGCTTGAAAGATATGCTGGCTAAGGGCTACGATGCCGTGTTTGTAGGCACCGGGGCCCCCAGCGGTAAAAACCTTGATGTTCCGGGGCGGGAAGAAGCTAAAGCTAACATACATGTTGGTATCGAGTGGTTGGCCAGCGTCGCCTTTGAACATACCAGCACTATTGGTAAACGCGTGATTGTGCTCGGTGGTGGTAATACAGCGATGGATTGTTGCCGTACCGCCAAGCGGCTTGGTGGTGAAGATGTCAAGATCATCGTCCGCTCTGAGTTCGATAAAATGAAAGCCTCGCCGTGGGAAAAAGAAGACGCCATGGCGGAGTACGTCGAGTTTCTTAACTGCCATGTCCCCAAAGAATTTGTTCATGAAAACGGCCAGTTGACCGGTATGTTATTTGAAAAAGTGGAAGCGGTTTATGATGAGCAGGGAAGACGTAACCTAGTGCCAACGGGGGAGGATTTGGTTCATGTCGAGTGCGATGATGTTCTAATTGCTATTGGCCAAGATAATACTTTCCCTTGGATTGAACGCGATCTCGGTTTGGAGTTTAACCGTAAAGGTATGCCGGTGGTGGATAAGGTGACTTTCCAATCGACACATCCGAAAGTCTTCTTTGGTGGGGATGCTGCTTTTGGTCCTGAAAATATTATTACCGCAGTGGCACAGGCGCAGCAAGCGGCGATTTCCATCGATCTGTTTTGTAAAGGCAAAGAGTTGGTTGCGGATCGACCCGGTCCCGGGGTGACCCTGACCAGTCAGAAAATGGGTGTGCATGAATGGAGTTACGATAACCAAATTTCCACAGAAACACGTGTTCCGGTACCTCATGCGGATAAAAAGTTGGCGCTGTCAGATCGCAAGGTAGAAGTGGAGTTGGGTTTCGATATTGAACTGGGTTTCCAGGAAGCGGCGCGCTGTTTGAACTGTGATGCACAGACGGTTTTTACTGAAGACAAGTGTATCGAGTGTGACGCTTGCGTGGATATATGTCCGACTGACTGTATCAACTTTTTGTCAAATGCGAGTGAAAAAATTCTACGCCAACAAATGCGTGTCCCCGCAACAAACCTCGATCAGGATATCTACACCTCAACCAAGCTGAAACAGACGGGTAGAGTCATGGTGAAGGATGAGAATGTCTGTCTACACTGCGGCCTTTGTGCAGAAAGGTGTCCAACAGGAGCCTGGGACATGCAGAAATTTTTATATAACGTAAGTAAGGCTGGGCGAACATGCGCAGGATAGAAGCAGTCAACGATTTTGTTATTAAGTTTGCAAACGTCAACGGTACCGGTTCTGCCAGTGCCAACCATATGTTTGCGAAATCCATTTTTCGAATGGGGATCCCGGTTAGCCCACGCAATATTTTTCCTTCGAATATTCAGGGGCTTCCCACCTGGTATGAAGTGCGGGTAAGCCAACGGGGATACCTGGGCCGTCGTGGTGGCGTTGATATCATGCTCTGTGTTAATCCGCAAAGCATGGCCGATGATATTCAGAGTCTGGATCCGGGTGGCTATTTTATCTATGACTCCACTAAGCCACTCGATACTCGCCTGATGCGCAAAGACGTTGAGTTTATCGGCATTCCATTTACGCAAATTTGTTTACGCGAATATGAAGATGCCAGGTTGCGGTTGCTGTTTAAGAATATGATTTACGTAGGTGCATTAGCGGCGCTGTTGAATATTGATTTTGCCGTACTCAAGGATTTGGTTTCTGACCAGTTCAAAGGTAAAGAAAAATTAATAACCCCCAACGTGCATGCCATGGAGCTGGGTTATCAATATGCGATAGAGAATTTCAGCTGTCCGTTAGGGGTTCGCGTTGAGCGTGCCAGCGAGATCGGCGAGCACATCTCCTACACGCACCATATTCTGATGGACGGTAATACGGCGACGGCTTTGGGTGCGATTTATGGTGGCGCAACTGTCGCCGGATGGTATCCGATTACGCCCTCCACATCAGTGGTGGAAGCCTTCGAAAGATATGCGCGACGGCTACGTATCGATCCGGGTACGGGTAAAAATAACTTTGCTATTGTCCAGGCAGAAGATGAATTATCGGCCATGGGTATCGTGCTGGGCGCGGCTTGGAACGGTGCACGAGCCTTTACTGCAACCAGCGGTCCAGGGTTGTCGCTGATGACAGAATTTCTTGGCTTAGCCTACTTTGCTGAAGTACCGGTGGTATTGATCAATGTGCAGCGAGCGGGCCCCTCGACAGGCATGCCGACGCGCACCCAGCAGCCGGATATTTTAGCGGCCGCTTATGCATCACACGGTGACACCAAGCATGTACTGCTGTTTCCCTCGACGCCGCGTGAGTGCTTCGATATGTCGGCGCAAGCTTTCGATTTGGCGGATCGCCTGCAGACTCCCATTATCATGATGTCGGATCTTGACTTGGGTATGAACGAACACATGTCGCCACCGTTGGAATGGGACGACAGCCGTAAATTTGATCGTGGCAAAGTACTAACGGCAGAAGATCTCGACAATATGGATGCGCGTTTTGGCCGTTACTTGGATACGGACGCAGACGGTATTCCTTATCGCACCTATCCGGGAACACATCCGGAGAAGGGTGCCTTTTTTACACGCGGATCATCGCGCGATGTTTACGCTACCTATACCGAAGATGGCGAAGCTTACGTTCATAATATGCAGCGTTTGCTGAAAAAGTTTGAGACTGCCAAACGCTATGTGCCAGCGCCGAAGATCAAAATGGCGAAGCAAAAAACCTCGGTTGGCGCGCTATTTTTTGGCACCACCGCATCGCCCTGCTATGAAGCGGTTGAAATGCTGGCCAAAGAAGGACATGCGATCGATACCATTCGGATTCGTGCTTTTCCCTTTAATCAGGATGTTGAGAAGTTTATTTCTGAGCATGAGATGGTATTTGTGATTGAACAGAATCGCGATGGCCAGTTACGGCGTTTGCTGATCAATGAAGGTGAATTACCGCCGAATAAGCTGATCTCCATTTTGCATTATGACGGTATGCCGATCACTGCACGCAGCATCGCTATGAGCATGCGAGATTCGTTATCCGACAACAAAGTCACGCCGATTACTCGTAAAAAGGCGAAGAAGGTGAAGTCATGAGTTATTCTAAACCGAAATTCAGGCACCCGGAGTTACCCACCAATGAGCTGGGGTTCACCAAGCGTGATTATGAGGGCGCGATTTCAACGCTTTGTGCAGGCTGTGGGCACGACTCTATCAGTGCGGCGATTCTAAATGCCTGTTTTGAAATGTCGATCCAACCGCACCGAGTCGCTAAATTATCAGGTATCGGTTGTTCCTCTAAAAGTCCGGCCTATTTTTTAGGTAAATCGCATGGTTTCAATTCCGTGCACGGACGTATGCCGTCGGTCGCGACGGGCGCTAATCTGGCCAACCGTGACCTGATTTACATTGGCATTTCCGGCGATGGAGACTCCGCATCGATTGGCTTAGGTCAGTTTATGCATGTGGTGCGACGTAACCTGAATATGCTCTATGTTGTGGAAAATAACGGCTGTTATGGTTTAACCAAAGGCCAGGATTCCGCCACTGCTGATTTAGGTTCGGCTACCAAAAAAGGTAACGCCAACCCCTATGAGCCGATGGACTTAGTGAGTCTGGCGTTACAGATTGGCGCTACCTTTGTGGCGCGCAGTTTTTCCGGCGATAAAAAACAGCTGGAGCCTTTGATTAAAGCGGCCATCACCCATAAGGGATTTGCCTTAATCGACGTGGTTTCACCCTGTGTGACCTTCAATAACAGTGTGACTTCGACCAAGGGCTACCAATACGTGCGCGAGCACATGAGTCATATGGCGGTAGATTTTGTGCCGATGCGTGAAGAAATCTGCACTAGCTATCAAGCGGGCACCACACAGCAGGTCTGTATGCATGATGGTTCAGCGGTTCATTTGCACAAGACGGGTGCTGACTTTGATATCCATGACCGTCATGCGGCGATGGAAGCGGTCTATCAGCACAAGAAAGCCGGTGAAATTTTAACGGGATTGCTTTATATGGCGCACGACTCCGATGACCTGCATGAGGTGTTAGGTACCGTATCCAAGCCACTCAACGCACTAAGTGAAAACGAACTATGCCCGGGCAGTCGTTTTCTCGACAGTATCAATGAAGGTTTAAGATAGCGATCATCGGTTTAGATTGGCGTCGAAATTAATTTGGCTTCGACGCCAGTTACTTTAGTACATATGTTGCCCACCGTTAATACTCAAGGTTGAACCCGTCACAAAGCCCGCATCGTCGGCGATTAAAAACAATACGCCTCTGGCGATTTCCGAAGCTTGACCTAAGCGCCCTACGGGGATTTTGGCGATTATTTTTTCCAGTACGTTTTCCGGTACTGCGCGTACCATGTCAGTATCGATATAGCCAGGCGCAATGGCGTTGACCGTGATGCCTTTAGCGGCACCTTCTTGCGCTAAAGCTTTAGTAAAGCCGTGAATTCCAGATTTAGCGGCTGCATAGTTTACCTGCCCGTATTGTCCTGCTTGGCCATTAATAGAGCCGATATTAACAATGCGGCCAAAGTTCCTGGCGCGCATGCCTTCGATGGTCGCTCGACACATGTTAAAACAGGATGTGAGGTTGGTTTGGATGACATTGTTCCATTGTTCAAATGACATTTTGTGCATGGTGCCATCAACGGAAATACCGGCATTATTAACCAAAGCCTGTACCGGCCCTAAGTCTGCTTCGATTTGACTGACGGCTTTTTGGCAAGCATCGAAATCGGCCACATCAAATTTATAGACGGGGATCTCTGCTTCCTGTTTGAACTTGTTGGCAGCCTCTGTATTGCCCGCATAGCAAGCGGCGACGCTGTAGCCTGCTGATTTTAAGGCGATGGAAATTGCTGCCCCGATACCTCTGGTACCACCTGTGACAATAACAACTTTACTCATTTCTGCTCCGAATTGATTAGTTGAACACCAAGTGCAATGCGACGCCATGTCGAAGCTGGGATCGCGAATATAATAAAAACATTAAGCGCTGTAACGAGGCCCCGGCTAGAGCCAAATATCAGGCAGGCGCGTCTGGCTGGTTTTCCGGTGCTGCCTGCGAGAATGCATCCAGTTCATTGCAGTTGTTGTAAACCGTATGAATTTTCGGGTAGTGGCTCATCTCTAAACTGAAACGCAGCGCGTTATAGACCTGCGGAATCAAATAGATATCGGCCATACTGACTTGCTTGCCAAAGCAATAGGGAGCTGCCTTGATTTGGGTTTCAAGGGCATCAAAGCCGAGCTTGATCCAATGCCGATACCAAGTTTGCTTTTGTTCGTCACTAACACCGAGTTCCCCTGTCAAGTAATTGAGTACCCGTAGATTATCAATCGGATGAATATCGCAGGAGATAATATTGGCCCAGGCGCGTACTATGCCACGATCATAAGAATCCTGTGGTAACAGTGCCGGTGTCGGGTAGTTTTCCTCCAGCCATTCTAAAATGGCACCGGATTGAGTGAGCACACGGCGGTCATCTAAGCGCAGTGCGGGCACAAGGCCCTGTGGGCTAATCCCTAGGTAATCTTCACCTCTATGTTCGACCTTGAGCAGATTAACCGGCACTGCACTATATTTGATACCCTTGTAGTTCAGCGCGATTCTGACACGATACGCGGCGGAAGATCGGTGGTAGGTAAAAAGTTCCATGTCGAGTCCTCGGCGCTGCTGGGTCTTGCGGCGCCTTTTATACGGGTGGATGGTATTGCACCACCTGTTGGTCAATCGCGCCAAAGATGGAGTTGCCTTGAGCGTCCTTCATTTCAATGCGGATGCGATCACCAAAACGCATGAAGGGTGTTGAGGGCTTGCCATCAGCAATGGTTTCCAAGCAGCGAACTTCAGCGAGGCAGGATGATCCGGTAGGACTGCCGACGTTGGCTATGGTGCCTGAACCAATGACGGTGCCGGTCATCAGTGCTCTCGATTTGGCCGCATGAGTGATCAGTTGGGCAAAGTCAAAGATCATATCCTGGCCAGCATTAGGCGCACCGATCTGTTCGTCATTAAGCGTACTGATTAGTGGTAAGTGCACTTTAGCGCCATCCCAGCTATCACCAAGTTCATCTGGGGTGACGGCGACCGGAGTAAAGCTAGTCCAGGGTTTGGATTGATAAAACCCGAACTGTTTGCCTAACTCTGCTGGAATCAGGTTACGCAAGGAAACGTCATTGACCAACGCCACTAATTTGATATGTTTGCGTGCGCCCTCGGGTTTTGTCCCAGCGGGAACATCATCCGTAAACACCACGACCTCTGATTCAAAATCGATACCCCAATCCTCCGATTCAACCGGGATGTCGTCGCAGGGGCCGATAAAGGCATCGGATGCGCCCATATACATTAGCGGGTCGGTCCAAAAGGATTCGGGTAGCTCGGCACCGCGGGCTTTGCGCACTAACTCAACGTGGGTGACATAGGCGCTGCCGTCAGCCCAATGATAGGCGCGTGGTAAGGGGGCGTCACATAGTGCCGGATTGAAAGCAAAGGCAGCGCTTATGGTGTTGGCGTTCAGCTGTTCGGAAATGGCTTGCAAGCGCGGTTCCAATTCCGCCCAGTCATCCAGCGCCTGCTGCAAAGTGTTGGCAATTTCAGGTACGGCAATGGCGCGTGTGAGGTCTCGTGAGACCACCACTAGTTGGCCGTCACGGCCTTGTTTTAACGAAGCAAGTTTCACGTTTATAAATCCTTTCCAGGTGATTTCCAGGAATTAATATAATCAAGGTTTTCGGTTTTTACTGCAACCTCGGTTACCGAAAGCGAATAGCGCGTATCTATCATGACGGCCACTTCATCGGTTTCCTTGTTAGGGTTGGTCAGCGCCTTCTTTAACGCTTTGGGGTGAGGCCCGTGAGCAAAACCGCAGGGGTGGAAGGTGACCATCCCCTCTTCAATATTATCGCGGCTGAAAAAATTACCGCGATGGTAGAAGAGTACTTCATCATAATCATCGTTATTATGGAAAAAGGGTACTTTCAAAGCGCCTGGATCGGACTCGATCGGACGCGGGCAAAAAGTGCATATGATAAAACCGTTACCGACAAAGGTACTGTGCGCCGAAGGCGGTAAATGGTAGCGATGGCTCATCAGCGGTCTGATATCGCGCCAGTTTAATCGCACCACCGTATTGTCGCCATGCCAGCCAACCGCATCTAGCGGATTGAAGGGAAAAGTGACTTTGCTAAGCTGGTTGAGGCGCTTAATATGAACCTGCCAAGTACTGTTGCCCTGCTGAGCCTTAAAGGCGCTGTTAATTTTAGGGTGGTCAAGAATCGCGGGATCATAAATGGCATTTGGGCCCAGAATGCCGCGATCCGGCATCGTGTAGGCACCATCTTTGTTTTCCATCATCAGCACTGTTAACGGGTCTGTGACATCAATACGCCAGGCTGTGCCACGCGGAATCATGATGTAGTCGCCATCCCTAACGCTGAGATGGCCATAATCACAATAAAGGTCACCGCTGCCGTAATGGATAAACAGTAATTCGTCACCATCGCTGTTGCGCACTAAGTGCGTCATGCTGCTATCGGTTTTCCACTGGCGTACGGCAAGATTATTATTTTCTAGGGTGACTGGCGCGTCGTAGGGTGAAAGACTATTGGCGGTCAGTTGGTTAAAGTCAAAAGCTCGCGGTTGTAGCGGGCCTTCCCAATCAATCCAGCCAGTTGGTGGATTTTGGTGGTGCATGTGAGTGACGGGACCGAAGAAACCTTCCCGTCCAAGCTCGCGTTCATAGGTTCCTTCAGGAAAATCACAATGGGCTTGGCGAGACGTTTCGCCTTCCTGAATCGGAAAAGTTAGCCACTTTTTGGCGCTCATGGTCTCTGTCCTGTGTTTGCTAGGAATAGAAAGTAATGCTATATAGTTACAATTGAAACTAGTTTAAAGCAAACTAGTTCCTTTTGCAACCAGTTTGTTTTCCGCTTAAACTCGCGCCTGGCAAATCAAAAGGTCTATTACCCTTGGAAGAAAACGTGAGCAATAAAAACAACCCAAAAGTAAAATTAAAACACTTTATGCCCTATCGCTTGAATAACCTGTCGGAAAGGGTAAGTGTAGCGCTATCAAGGATTTACTCAGATGAATTTGATATTAGTGTAGCGGAGTGGCGCATACTGGCGACGCTGGCGGAGTATCCACATTTGCTGGCTAAGGAGATTGGACTGCAAACTCATATGGATAAAGTCAAAGTATCAAGAGCTGTCGGCACCTTGGATCAAAAGCAATGCTTGATTAAGGAAAAAGATATGAACGATAGCCGCGCTATACGCCTGGCGCTGAACGCAAAGGGATTAACGCTGTACGAAAATATTGCACACAAGGCGTTAGAATGGGAAAAGTCTTTGTTGGCAGGGTTGAGCGGGCAGCAGAAAAAAGGTCTTTATGAATTGCTCGGTTATCTTGATGAGCGGGTGAGCGCCATGACAAAAAAAGGTTAATACTAACTGCTTCCAAATACGGGTTGGCATAAAATATTTGTTCATTCAACATAAAGAGAATCTTGTATAACTGTTGCTTGCACTCGACAATAAGGCGTTAAAAAACCAAGTCAAAATACGCACATACAGAATAATTGACTGATTATTTGGCTGTTCCCTATGGAATCAAAAATTGACCGGATTGATAGAAATATTCTTGAATTGCTACAAAAGAACTCAGGGCTTACCCATCAGCAGATAGCCGATAAAATTGGCAGCTCACCAACCTCTGTTTGGCGACGTATCCAGAACTTGGAGGCCAAAGGAGTGATTAGTGCCCGCGTCGCCCTGCTTGATCGTAAAACTATCGGCCTCAACGTCTGTGTAATCTGTAATGTTAAGTTAAGCCATCATAGTGATGAAACGCGGTTGACGTTCGAGAGCTTTGTAGCTTCACTTCCAGAAGTCACCGAATGTTATGCGGTTTCCGGTAGTCATGATTATACGCTCAAGGTGGTAGTGAAGGACGTGGAAGCCTATGAAAGGCTGCTAACACGGCAATTACTCAATCACCCATTGGTGGATTCTGCTGCTTCAAGCTTTACCCTTAGAGAAGTCAAATACAGTACTCGACTTACGCCGCCCTAGTTCATGGAGACTGCATTGCTTGGCTTTCGTACAGAGGTTTTCCTGATTTTAAACGGGAGAGCAACTAGTTGTTGGTCATCGTCTGCTTAGCGATCTCCACCTGGATGGTTTGAACGATATGGCCACGGATATCGAGCTAACAAGAACTTCTGCAATCGATAGCGAGTCTCTTGCAGAAAATCTAGCGAGAAGATGGGCGTCGACGTGAATCGCCAGTTCGTGATTTGTTGCGAGATTTTATGGGTTGGCGTGACTCGGAACGAATGGCTTTGCCCAGTGGTGGCGTGTCGACCAACAGATGCTGTGGTGGATGCTCACATTCAATTTTTTTACCGAGTAACGTGCCAATAGGCATGAGCTGAAAAGCATCCTCTTCGCAGGCAAAACTAATAGAAGTGCCACTTTTGCCTGCTCGTCCGGTACGGCCTATTCTATGCACATAGTCCTCAGGTTCTTCCGGTAAAGTGTAGTTAACCACATGGCTAACGCCGTCAATATGGATGCCTCTGCCAGCAACGTCAGTCGCTACCAGCACGTTAAGTTGATCTGATTTGAACCCTTCTAAGGTTTTTACGCGTTTATTTTGGGCTATCTCTCCTGATAGCAATCCCGCCTTAAAGCCATGACGTAGTAATTTTTCATGCAGGTGACGACATTGATCACGACGATTGGCAAAAATAATCACGTTATCCACGTCTGACTGCAGCAGCAGGTTATAGAGTAGTTTGTATTTCTCATCACTCGCGCAAAGATAGACATGCTGGGTGACCGTATCGGTGGCAATGCTGTCTGGCTCAATTTCCACTCTAATCGGGTCAATCGTCCACTGATCGGAAAGTGATAATACTTCGGGAGTAAAGGTAGCACTGAATAATAAGGTTTGACGATGAATTTTCTGCGGTGTCTGGCGGATAATCCGCCGAACCTGCGGAATGAAACCCATATCCAGCATGCGGTCCGCTTCATCAATTACCATGATTTCAATTTGATCCAGATAGATATCCTGATTGCCGCAAAAATCGAGCAGGCGACCGGGTGTGGCGACGAGGATATCGACAATCTCATGGCGCAAGCGTTGTTGTTGCTTACCGTAATCCATGCCGCCGACCAAAGCGTGTGTTTTAAGGCCGGTATATTTATTGAGTGATTCCGAATCTTCCGCGATCTGCATGACCAACTCTCGTGTCGGTGCGATAATCAGGGCGCGAGGTTCGTGCCCGAAGCGCTCTCCCTCGAGCGGGTTATTAAGCAGATCATTGATGATATTGATGAGAAATGCGGCGGTTTTACCCGTTCCGGTTTGCGCCTTGCCGATCAGGTCATGCCCTGTCAGCGTGTGAGGTAAAGACTGTGCTTGAATTGGCGAGCAGTATTGAAATCCGAGATCAGCAATACCGTGCATTAGCTCGACGGGCAAATCGAAGCTGTGAAACAGAGTTTTTCCTTCGATTTCGGGCACTTGGAATTGGCTGATATCCCACTTCAAAGGGGCATTTTGCGGGCTGGTTTTTTTGCGAGCGTGGCTGGCTCGTTTCGTACCCTGTGCATGGCCGCCCTTTATATCCTTCTTGGCTGGTGTCTTTGCTGCGGAATTCTTCGTTGGTGGAGCGGCTTCAACCTTGGCCTTTCTTTGGAATAACTTGCGGATCAAATTTGCCTCATTGTAACTAGTATCAAAAGGCGGCCAGTATAGCATGAACGGAGGCATTCATATGCAAATTAGTCTCCTTGCCGGAAAGTCTGGCTGTATCACGTCAGTTTCAAGCAGAAGACTAGTTTGCTAAGGGGTTTACGGAGGTAAGAGCTCCTAGCTATAGGCCTAATTTGTCGGCGACGAAATCGACATCCTTATCGCCGCGGCCGCTTAGGTTAACTAAGATTTTATACTCTGGGCCGAACTGGGGAGCTATTTTGATCGCGTGCGCAAGCGCATGAGCACTTTCCAACGCCGGAATAATACCCTCTACCTGTGACAGTTTCATAAAGGCATCCAGGCATTCCTGGTCATCGGCAGCGACGTATTCAACCCGTTTAATATCATGCAAATAGCTATGCTGTGGGCCAACGGATGGATAGTCCAGGCCAGAAGCAATCGAGTATACCGGTAGTGTTTTACCCTGTTCGTCCATCAGTACATAGGATCTATAGCCATGTAAGCTGCCGGGACGACCTTTGCTTAGGGTTGCGGCGTGATCTGGAGTATTGAGACCAAGCCCGCTCGGCTCAACCCCGGTAATCTTAACGTCGTCATCCTCTAAAAAGGCGGTAAATATTCCCATCGCATTGCTGCCACCGCCGACACAAGCAACTATTTGATTAGGTAGTTGGCCGGTCATTTGTTGGAACTGCTCGCGTGCTTCATCGCCGACGACACGTTGAAAGTCGCGCACCATCTGTGGGAAGGGGTGTGGTCCAACCACGGAGCCAATCGCATAAAAATAATTTTGCGGATCTTCAAGGTAGGCTTCGAAGGCGCTATCGACTGCGTCTTTGAGGGTGCGGGTGCCACGAGTAACTGAGATAACTTTGGCGCCCAGTATTTTCATGCGTGTTACGTTCGGGTGTTCTTTTTGCACATCGACCTCGCCCATATGGATTTCACAGGGTAAGTCCAATAAAGCGCAAGCGGTGGCTAAGGCAACACCATGTTGGCCAGCGCCTGTTTCTGCTAGCACCTTGGTTTTACCCATATGCTTTGCTAGCAAGGCTTCTCCAATGCAATGATTTATTTTATGCGCTCCGGTGTGATTAAGATCTTCTCTTTTTAGGTAAATTTCAGCGCCTCCGAGTTGCTCAGAAAGCCGCTTGGCAAAATATATGGGGCTGGGGCGTCCCACATAATGTTGAAAAAGATTCTGTAATTCGGACTGAAATCCTTGGCTGTCCCGAATTTCGCAGTAGGCTCTATAAATGTCGTCCATTACTAGCTTGAGTTCGGGTGGAATATTCTCCTGCCCACCGTACTCGCCAAAATAACCGTGCTCATCGGGCATTGGGAGAAATTCATACTTGCTCATGCTGTGCTCTCTATAATTTATGAAATAATTTCACGATTTTTCGTGGAGGACGGAGTATATGTCTTCCTTCGCGCAGGATCAATTGAAGCGGCTTTTTTTAGTGTTAACAGGCGCTAAGGAATCTCTAATGCAAATACATGCCTAATTCGTATATTTGGTGCGTAATTCGCATACTTTGTCTGATCGATTCGCTGTAAATTAAACTGGCCTGATATCTTTAGGTTGGGTATTGCCGGGGCGCTATGTCTCACTTGTAGCGAAAAAGCCTATTTTGAGTAAAGCATCGGCGTATCTTGTAAGTGAGCATAATGTGCATTGGTATAGCGCGAAAATAATAAGATTTTGTGGAGTTCATAGGGTCAATTGGAGAGAACAGATGGTGTCTAAATTCAAGAACAAACCGAACCTTCTCTATCGCCTGCCGAATATGGTGGCAGCAATGGGGGTTTTGGCGACAGCGGCTACGGTTCCGGCGTATGCGGAAGACAGCAAATCACGGTTAACGATAGAAGAAGTTATTGTTACGGCGCGGAAACGTGAAGAAAGCGTGCAGGATACGCCAATTGCTGTGTCTGCTTTTACGGGTGATGGTTTGGAGATCAGGGGTGTGACGGATTTGTCCAGTTTGGATAATTTCTCCCCAAATCTGGTGTTAAACCGCTCACCCAGTAATTCAGGGGTGACCAACGCGGCGATCTATATTCGCGGTATTGGTCAGAATGACTTTTCCCCAGTCATCGATCCGGGTGTGGGCATTTATGTCGACGGGGTTTATCTCGGACGTTCTGTAGGTGGCATATTGGATCTGGTTGATCTGGAGCGGGTAGAAGTGTTACGAGGACCGCAGGGCACCTTGTTCGGAAAAAATACCATTGGTGGTGCGGTCAGTTTGACCTCGAAGCGTCCGAGTGAAGAATTTGGTGGCAAAGTTGGCGTGAAACTGGGTACCGACAACCGTCTTAATCTGAGTGGTACTTTGGATGTTCCTATTAGCGACCAATTATTAACGCGGATATCGTTAGCCTCCTTTAATCAGGATGGTCATGTTGATCGGGTCTTTGACGGTAAGGACTTGGGTGATGACGATACTATTGCTGCTAAATTCACAGCACTGTGGCTAGCGAACGACAATTTGGAGGTCAATTTTTCCTTTGATTATTCGAAGGATGACGAAAATGGTCCGGCCCTGGTAACTACTGGCATGGAGCCAATCAATTCTGGTTTTTTCGGCCCGGGAGGAGCGCCATCCATGACGCTAGCGCAGAATACACTTGCCGCACAACTGGCAGAACCGGGTGGTATTGCTCCCGGCGGAACCTTCTTTGATCCGGCTGCGGCGGGATTACCTTTTAACTTTGGTGCCTGCTTCGAACAGGCCAATCTCAACAATCCGGAATACCAAGCTTGTTTTTGCAGCATCTGATCAAATGCTGCAATTCGTTGCACAAACACTGTAGTTGAGTGATCTGCCATGAAACCTACTAGAAGTTACCAGTCCGCCGCTTCAAGTGGAGCATTCGGTAAACAACCTCACCCTGCCACCAGAACGATTCTGCAGGCTTGATGGCGAATTTGGTGGTATTCGGGGTGTGTTGGGATTATTGGTCAGTGGTTGATCGATATTTTGATCCGACCAGCCGAAGCCGAATGACCCCGCTTGGGCAGCCAGTCGAGCCTTCCGCCCTGGAAGCAGCTATTATTTTGAAGAACGGAAAAACATTAACCAAGCGCTTTTACCTCAGGCACGCATTCAGTCAGGCGACCTTTTTTGACAGTGATCGTACAGCGCGTAATGTTGGGCATATATTGACGATGAGTTGAGTATAAGCACTACCGCGAAACCATTGGGATGCGAAATCAAGAAAGATTCCCATTAACTATCTGCCAGACCGACATTCTTTGAGCGCTTCATCGGACTTGGGGCTGGAAACTGTCCGCAAGCAATAAGCTAAATTTTAAAGGTGTGGGTGATAGCGACCAGAAAAATAGTTTACATGTGGAAGAGTATTACCGTTACGGTCATTGAGTGTTGCCAAACGATGTACTAAAAGTACGCGGTGAAAAATCGATGACCGATAAGGGTGATGAATATATCCGAATCATTCGGACTGGTGAGGCCGGCGGATATCGCACCTGACAATACCGTGGCTTCGATTAAGCTCGCCGATGCGCGCATTGAGTTTGTCAAACTCATGAACCTTGGCGCAAGTTTGATGGCATGATAACCGTTTTCGTTCTTGAACAGTGCCGCTTTGGATTTTTTAATCCTACTCGCGTTGGCCCCTTCGTCACCAATGCTGGCGATGCGGACATTCAGGGTGTTGAGCTGGAACTGCTGTTGGCCCCGGCAGAGAGTTGGCTGATCAGCGCCAGTCTGGGTTATCTCGATCCAGAACGAACCAAAGTCGGCGCTGGCGTACAGGGTTTGACCGAGAGCAGCCGGTTCGAGAACATCTCTGATTGGAATGCCAACCTACAGCTCACCAAAGAAATTCAACTGGGAGATATGGGCACCTTAACACCGCGACTGGAATGGTCCTATCGCTCAGAGTTTGGAACCAACTCAAACAATGTGCCTTATGATGGTCCGGCTGCCGCACCGGCTTTTCTGGGTTCGCCGGATTTAGGTTTTGGTATTCCTAACCCGGCACAGTTGCAGGATGATTATGACCTGTTTAACGCCAGTGTGCGTTGGGATGGGCCGAACTCAGACTGGTCTGTTACCTTGGGAGTTGAGAACATTGGCGATGAGGAATACCGAACCTTCGGTAATCAACAGGACGCTTTTGGCTTTACTACAGAAATCTTTGATCGCGGGCGTCAGTGGTATCTGGATGCCAGCTATGAGTTTTAACAGAGGCTAACCATACTCTGCCCCCTCAAGGGAATGACTTAAACAGTCATTCCCTTTTTTTATGTCGAGATAAAGGCTAGTGTAATTTTTTGAGGATATGTATTCGGTATTATTTTTTTAGTGTTTCTGACGGCAGGCAGCGATAGCGTTCTTGGTAATAATGAGCGTAACGACCAAAACTGGTAATTCCCTGTTCCAGCATTATATCGGTGATACGCAAGGCCGGGTCGGCGGCGAGAAGGGCTTGATGTAAACGTTGCAAGCGTCGGCCACGAATATATTCGGCAGGGGATATTCCCTCAAATTGACGAAAACCGTTTTGCAGTGTGCGTGCACTGACGCCAACAAATTCAGCCAATGCCGCCAGGCTAATATAATCACAAAGATTTTCTTCGATGTAGTCCTTCGCCTGGCGCACGTGCCAAGGTACCGGGTTGTGCTTACCATTGCACAGTAAATCCGTATAAGAATGTTGAAACATAGATAACAAGATCGACATCAATAGATTTTTATACTGATCGATAATCTGTTGATGCGTGAACATTTCAGGCACGGCTTTAGCTTGCATAAAAAGGTTGTTCAAGGTCTGAATCAGTGCTGCGCCTGCTGCTGATTGGCTTGGCGTCTCCAATGCGAAAATAAGGGGTGTATAAACCTCGTGGCCTATCAGCTGGTATAAATGGTCTTCCAGTTTGCTGCGTTCGATTCGTATATTCAGGTGCCGTGATTGGTGATCCATATACACATAAGACAGCATGGACGGCGAGGAAATCGAAATAGTTTCTGGTGTGCTGATTAATTTTTTACCGCCAAGATGAAGCTCAGCATAGCCGCTGACAGGTATGTGCACTAGATAAAAATCAGGAGCCGCTTCGGGCTTAATTTCCACCGCTGCGCCGTAAGCGAGATCTAAGACTGAAAAATCACCCAACAAATGCCCAAGTATCTGGCTGTCTACGGTTCGGCTGGCCTGAGCAATCTTCATTCGATGTGACCAAAGGTGATGACCTACCATTTCTATGGTTTCATCGATATCACTGGACCGAAGGGCGTGGTTGTTGATCTTTATCCGGTTATCTGCGTTGACGAATGAAGGCAAGTTGAACTCCTCGAAGGCACTATGGGCCTATCTGAAGATGCTGGTATAAACCCATGATTTGACTCGGTTATGGTACAACTATTTGTGCGTTTAAGCCAAATTATCACGGGAATATGATTTGTGGGAAAAATATTTTTTCCGGAACAGGATAGGTGGTGCGCTTAACGGATATTGCCCTCATCGGCACCTCCTTTATACTGAGCCTATTCGCACTATAGATAAGGGTGAATTGATGAAATGTGTTGCGTGTAACTGTGCGAACCAAATTAACTGGTTTGCTTTCATTACGCTTATTCTGACTATCTTCTTGGTTGGTTGTGGTAGCCATAATGAACAGCGCTCAAATCTGTCTACGCCTGCCACTCAAGCTGTCGCCGATGTAAATACAAAAAGAATTTTGCAGGCTGAGCAAGAGCCGCAAAACTGGCTAACCCATGGCAGAACATATAACGAGCAGCGCTACAGTCTTTTGTCTCAAATTACCGAGGATAACATCGCTAATTTGGGGCTGGCTTGGTTTCACGATTTCGACACAAAACGCGGAATGGAGGCTACGCCGATCGTAGTGGATGGGGTGATTTATGTTTCTGGCAGCTGGAGTCGTGTCTATGCGCTTAACGCCGCCACGGGAGCATTGCTCTGGGAATACGACCCTAAGGTCCCTCCAGAGTGGGCGGTCAACCTCTGTTGCGATGTGGTTAATCGTGGCGTTGCGGTTTGGCAAGGGCGAGTGTACGTCGGCACCCTGGATGGTCGCTTAATTGCCTTGAGTGCAGATGATGGCCAGGTTGTCTGGTCGGTGCAGACTACGCCGACGGATAAACCTTATTCAATTACGGGCGCGCCACGTGTGGTTAAAGACAAAGTAATTATCGGCAACGGTGGCGCTGAACTGGGTGTACGAGGATTTGTTTCTGCTTATAGCGCCCAGTCTGGCGAGCTGGTCTGGCGTTTTTATACGGTACCGGGCGACCCTAACGAACCCTTTGAAAGTAAAGCATTGGAAATGGCCGCAAAAACCTGGCGGGGTGGTGAGTGGTGGAAAATAGGCGGCGGTGGCACAGTTTGGGATTCCATGGCCTATGATCCAGAATTGGATTTGCTCTATTTTGGTGTCGGTAACGGTTCTCCCTGGAGCCGATATTTGCGTAGCCCCGGTGGTGGCGATAACCTTTTCCTCTCCTCCATTGTCGCGGTTCGTCCTGATAGTGGTGAATACGTTTGGCATTATCAGACAACGCCTGGTGATAGTTGGGATTACACTGCTACACAGCACATGATATTGACTGATTTAGAAATTGATGGAAATCTGCGTAAGGTCATTATGCAGGCACCGAAAAATGGATTTTTCTATGTGCTGGATCGCAAGACCGGAGAGTTTATTTCGGCGCAGGCTTTCGTCGACGTCAATTGGGCTTCACATGTGGATGCCAAAAGTGGGCGTCCAGTGGTTAAGCCGGAGGCCTATTACGATCAGACCAAACCTTTCGTTTCGATGCCTGGCCCGGCGGGCGGCCATACCTGGCAACCCATGAGCTATAGCCCCAGCACGGGGTTGGTGTATATCCCGGCGATGAGCACGGCCTACCCCTATATGGTGGACGCTGGATTCCAGCATCAAAGCTTTGGCTGGAACACCGGAATTGATGATTTGGTAGCGGCTATGCCGGAAGATGAGGCGCAGCGGCGGGCGATTAAAGCCAGTTTAAAGGGGCGCTTGTTGGCCTGGGATCCAGTGCGACAACAAGTCAAATGGCAGGTGGAGCACGCCAATATCTGGAATGGTGGGGTTGTTTCCACCGCTACGAACCTCGTGTTTCAGGGTAATGGCGCTGGTTATTTGAATGCCTATAGCGCTGACCAAGGTAACAAGCTGTGGTCGTTTTTTGCACAGACTGGCATTATGGCGGCGCCTATCAGCTATGCCGTGGATGGTGAACAATATATTGCGGTAGCGGCGGGTTGGGGCGGCGGCGTACCTTTGATTATTGGCGGTATGCTGACCGAGGCGGCGAATCAGAATGTCAGTCGGTTACTGGTTTTTAAACTCGGTGGGAAGGAGCAATTACCACCGCTGAAGGTACAGCATAAAGAGCTTAATCCGCCAGCGATGACGGCATCGCCGGAAACTGTTCAGCAAGGCAAAGCCTTGTACCATAAGTATTGCGGTGCCTGTCATGGTAACAGCGTGATTAGCGGCGGTATACTGCCTGATTTGCGTTACACGCAAATGCATACAGTTTGGAATCAGATTGTGTTGGAAGGGCTTCTAAGTGATCGCGGCATGGTTTCCTTTCGTCAGGTCTTAGACAAACAGGATGCGGCGGCTATTCAGGCTTATGTGATAGAGCGAGCACACAGGGATAAGGTCAATCTTAAAACTATGCAATAACGCCAGTGAGCAGGGCAAGTTTCCCAGGTCGATAACGGTATAAAAATTGTGCAATTGTTGTACAATGTGCGCCCATTTTTAACAGAGTAGGACACATGAAACCGGAACTCTTGTCGCCAGCAGGCACCCTGAAAAGTATGCGCTATGCATTGGCATATGGTGCGGATGCGGTTTATGCGGGACAGCCGCGCTATAGCTTACGGGTGCGTAACAACGAGTTTAACCACCTGGATATTATGGCCGATGCGGTTGCCGAGGCGCATCAGGCAGGCAAGCAATTCTATATCGCCAGCAATATTTCACCTCACAATAATAAGGTGCGTAGTTATCTGCGTGATATGGAGGCGGTGATCGACATGCGGCCGGACGCGTTGATTATGTCCGACCCTGGTTTAATCATGCTGGTTCGGGATAAGTGGCCGGACATGCCGGTACATTTGTCGGTGCAAGCCAATGCCGTGAATTTTGCCACCGTTCAGTTCTGGGGTAAGCAGGGTGTGAGCCGTGTGATTCTATCGCGTGAATTATCCTTGGATGAAGTTGCCGAGATTCGGCAAGAGTGTCCCGAAATGGAAGTTGAGGTATTTGTGCATGGCGCGCTTTGTATCGCTTATTCAGGGCGTTGCCTGTTATCCGGTTACATGAATCATCGTGATCCGAATCAAGGTGCCTGTACCAATGCCTGTCGCTGGAAATATCAGGCGCATGAAGCTAAGGAAACAGAAACTGGTGATATCGTACCGTTAAACGCGGTACAGGCAATGGAGCCGGAGGAGGGTGCCGATGAACCCGTCATGTTGTTACAAGAACAAGGAAGACCGGATGAGCTGATGCCCGCCTTTGAGGATGAGCATGGTACTTATATCATGAATTCCAAGGATCTGCGTGCAGTGCAGCATGTGCCGCGTTTTGTCGAAATGGGTGTGCATTCTTTAAAGATTGAAGGCCGCACCAAGTCCCATTACTACGTGGCACGTACTGCGCAGGTGTATCGACATGCCATTGACAGTGCAGTGGCAGGCGAAGCCTTTGATATGGGGCTGATGACTGAGCTTGATCATCTTGCCAACCGTGGTTATACAGAAGGTTTTTATCGTCGCCATGTACCCCAGGATTATCAGAATTATGATCAGGGTGTGTCGGCAAATCCTAATCAACAGTTTGTCGGTGAAGTTACCCAGGCGGATGTCGATAGTGGTTGGATTACCGTAGCTGTAAAAAACCGATTTGAAAAGGGTGATACGCTGGAGCTCATTACGCCCCAGGGCAACCATCTATTTAATCTTGCCGCACTGGAAAATAAACGTGGGGAAGCCATTGCCGCCGCACCGGGGTCGGGTCATGTGGTACGAATTCCCTTGCCTGAGTCATTGTATTTGGCTGAAGATGGCGGTTATGCGATGTTAATGCGTTATCTATAAAGAGGGGTTGAAAGATTAAGTCATGAATGATGACAGGTTGGTGGATATTGAAACCAAGGTTGCTTACCAGGAAGACACCGTACAGGCTTTAAACGATGCCCTTTGTCAGCAGCAGCGCCGTATCGACCAGCTGGCGTTACAGCTTAAAGTGTTAGCTGAAAAAATGGGTGATCTCGCCGTCGCACGGGAGGGAGAAAAGCAAGAGCAGGAAATTCCACCGCATTATTAAAAGAGGGTGTTTCAATACTGCATTATCAGCCTAGCGCTATGTCAGATAGTTCGGAGAAACATGCGAATATAGCAAAGTACAAATCTACCGGCGTGCTGCTATTGGGTGTGGCATCCACGTGAGTCGGTGCTAAGAGTTTGCTGCTGTTTGGGTCGGTGCCGAGAGGCGGTGAGGGGGGAATTTGCAGGTAAAGAGACTGCCTTTGCCGGGCACGCTTTCAATATCCAAGTGGGCGTCATGGTTGATCAGAATATGCTTGGCTATCGCTAACCCCAAACCAGTGCCGCCACTGTCCCCGCTTCTTCCTTTATCGACGCGGTAGAAACGCTCGGTGAGTCTAGGAATTTCTTTGCTATCAATGCCGACGCCATTGTCTTTCACAGACAGGCAGCCGCCAGAGGCATTAGTGAACCATTTAATTTCGATATGGCTATTCCGGGGCGAATATTTACTTGCGTTTACCACCAGATTGGAAAGTAGACTATAAAGTTCCTCGCGGTTGCCGAGCAATTGCTCATCGGAGTCAAGGTGAAGAACGAGAGATTGGTTTTTCTCTTCAATCATCGGCTTTAAGTCTTTTTGAACACGGCTTAACAGGGTGTTCATATCAACCAGATGCAGGCTGTTGTCTACGCTGCGGGTTTCAAGTTTCGAGAGGGTTAAGAGATCCTTTACCAAAAGTTTCATGCGTTCGGTTTGCTGGCGCATATTGGCGGCTGCGCGCAACCACATCGGGGGTATTTGGTCACTATTATCGGCAAGGGTTTCCAGGTAGCCATTCAACACGGTTAATGGCGTACGCAATTCATGCGACATGTTGGCGACAAAATCGGTACGCACTTGCTCCAGTTTTTTCAATTCGGTGATATCGCGCACAATAATCAAGCGTTCCTGTTTGCCAAAGAATGCTATTTGGTATTGCAACGTTATCTTATCATTGACGGGAGCAGGCAGTTCCAGTTCCTTGGTATAATCATCACTGTCGAAATAATCCTTAAAGGCAGGGTCACGGATGAGGTTGGTAATTAACTGGTTCACGTCGGCGGGCGACTCCAGGCCCAATAGTCGTTCTGCCGCTGGGTTCCACCATTCGATAGCGCCTTCGCGGTCGAGCATCACAAAACCGTCTTTTAGGGCATAGGTGGAATCCCTGAAGCGTTTGATAACCCGTTTTAAACGCGCCCGGTATTTCAATTGACGTTGCTGTAATTTGTAGATTTCATCGAAAACAGCACCCCAAAGTCCATGACTATTAGGCGGGTCGGTCGGGTCAGTATTTTTTAGCCAATCGTAAAGGCGGAATAGTTGTCGGAGATTCCAAAAAATATAGCCGCCTAAGGCGAATGCAACAACAAGACTGACCGCATTCAGCAGCCAGCCGATAACGAGGCTGCTAAGCAGTAAAATAGTGAGGTGTCGTAATTCTGTTGCAGGGTTAAAATTCACAAAGGCATCTATTTATTTAGCAAATTAATAAAAGCTCCGGCTGGTTAGGGCCACATTTTACATGCTCGTGGAGTAAAAAGTAGATTTAAAGCTTATCTTAATCGCTAGACCATCGGCGCTTGATGCGGTGTCTTTTCATTCGTGAAGTTAGCTTAGGTTGGATGAGAAACGGTAGCCGGCACCGCGAACGGTTTGAATGTATTGATCGTAACCATGTGCTGTTAAAGCCTTGCGTAGGCGTCTTATATGGACATCTACGGTACGATCATCGATGTAGACGTTGCCACCCCAAACCATATCCAGTAACTGCTCTCGCGTGTAAACTCGGTCAGCATGAGACATAAAAAACTGTAAAAGGCGGTATTCTGTTGGCCCTAGTTTGATTGGGGTTCCATTGGCGCTGATCCGGTGTGCCTGAGTGTCCAGTTGTAAGCCTGCGCAGTCGATTTGCCCGCCAGCGTCATTTTGAAATCGACGTAATACCGCGCGTATGCGGGCCATCAGCTCTTTGGTGGAAAAAGGTTTAGTGACGTAGTCATCGGCACCTGTTTCCAAACCTTCGATTTTATTACGTTCTTCGCCTTTAGCGGTGATCATAATAATGGGAATTTCTTTGGTTGCGTTGTCTCGGCGCAGACGGCGAGAAAGCTCAATCCCACTGGTGCCTGGCATCATCCAGTCCAAGAGCACTAAATCCGGGCGCTGATCGACGATAAGTGAGTGTGCTGTTATGGCATCCGCTGCCTCTAGGCAATCAAAGCCGTTGAGTTCGAGAGTCATGGCAACCATGTCCCGAATAGAGGCTTCGTCGTCGACGATGAGAATCGTTTGCTTAGCCATATAAAATCTTGGTTTTCCTCAGTGCTTGGCGATGTTACATTAGAGCAGCGTAATGTTACAAGCAGATGACAAGCGTCCAAAGCGCCACTGAGCGTCGTTTTCGCGGCGCACTTTCTGGCTTGGTTTTCAATCATAGCAATTAGGAAATTACTTGGAGATGACGAGTTATAGCATTCATGAAAATGTTCATGAGGCTTTGAGTAATTATGAGCTGCCGCAAAAATTAGGTTTTGGTCTGTCGCCAGGCCCTGTGATGTATTCGGCTAAATATGCCGACGGCATCTGGGGAGAGGGTATCTTGGAGGCAAATCGGCCATTACAAATTCAGCCCAGTGCGAAAGTACTGCATTATGGCCAGGAAATTTTTGAGGGTATGAAGGCTTATCGAATCGATCAGGAGCGAGCGAACCTATTTCGGCCGGAACGTAACTGGCAACGCTTTAATCTGTCAGCAAAGCGTATGGCAATGCCCGAAATCTCTCAGCAACTTTTTATGGAAGGGGTTTATTTGGTGACGGCATACAGCGAGGCAATGATTCCCGCGGAGCCAGGCAAGTCCCTCTACCTTCGCCCTTTTATGTTTGCGTCGGAGCCGAGCTTGGAGGTGACAGGGGCAAACCAGTTTGTATATATGGTGATTGCCAGTCCTTCCGAGTCCATTCATGCGGGCACAATGAAGGTGCTGATTGAGCGTGAATACACTCGTGCCGCCATCGGAGGCACCGGTGCGGCTAAGACTGGGGGAAATTATGCGGCGAGCTTTGCGTCACGGCAACGCGCGATGGCGATGGGGTATCACCAGTCGCTCTGGTTGGATCCGGTCAACCAGCAAAATATCGAAGAGCTTTCCGTAATGAATTTTTTCGCAGTGATTAATGATGAACTCTATACCCCAGCACTTACCGGGTCGTTGCTGGATGGAATAACGCGAGACTCCATTATTCAATTGGCCGGGAGCATGGGGATTAGGGTGTACGAGCAATCGCTCAATATTGATGAGTTGATCCGGCAGATTCAATCCACAGACTGTAGTGAATTGTTCTGTTGTGGTACCGGGGCAATACTCTCACCGATAGGGGCTTTGGGTGAATATAATGGTACTGAGTATCAAGTCAAATACCCTGATGGTAAATTATCCTTAGCCATTCGGGAGCAAATGCTTGGTATTCAGGAAAGGCGTTTAGCGGATCCTTATCAATGGGTACAAATGATCCCTGATGAATATTATCCGCACTGCTGATTGATTATTTGGATTTTTACAATAATGAGTGTTGTCTGAATGAAACCTTCTTCTGAGCAAAACCCTTTCTGGGATTTCTCGCTCCGTCATTATGCGACGCCCGGCGTTGCAGGCATTTGCCTTACGCTACAGGATAAGGCCGAACTAAGCGTGAATATTCTGCTGTTTGCGTTGTGGTTGGCTGAACGTGGTCGCGAATTAGATATGATCCCGCTGAAGCAAAGTGAAGCTTTGCGTCAATGCAACGAGCAGGTGTTGTTGCCGCTGCGTAGTGCGCGTTATGGCATGAAACGGATAGGGATGAGCATGGGGCAACCCAAACTCTATCTGACCATGAAGAAGGCTGAGTTAGAGGTCGAGCGGATTGAGCAGAAATTATTGTTGCGCCTTGCACAGGGTATGCCTGAGTCTAAGCTTGCTGCACGCGTGCTTGCCAAAGCGAACCTTATTGCCTATTTCAATGCTGCAGGCGTGGATTTTCAACCATGGCTTGGGGAAATTGAACGTTTAATAGATCTGGTGCTAGGCGAGAAGGATAATAACGTGTTTTATATCAGCTCGGGTGAATGAGTGACACGCCGATTTAATCAAGTTCGTAGCTGAGGCCGTTAGAAGCAATTGCGTAATAAAGGCCCTGTCTGTTGCTAAAACTGACCGCAAGCAGGCTGGCCGAAGTGGGTTTCCATTTATCCTTTTTGGTCACTTTCCAATGCTTTGCTTCGAGGTTGCTATCAATATTCCAGAGTTGCACTAGCTGACTGTTGGTGCCGGTAAGCAGTTGCTTTTCGTCCGCTGAGAATCTGGCGGCAGTGTAGGTGGAGCCAGCAATGTAAGGCCCTTTTTTAATCGGCATTTCTTTTACAGGCTGACCATTCTGGGTGTTCCAGATGATAGCTTTGTCTGCTTGCGCGGCGGTGAAAGCATATTTTCCCGAAGGGGATAATGCCGTGGTAATTAATTGATTTTCGTGTGCCCAGCTCTGCAGCTCTGCTCCGGTCTCTAAATTCCAGAGTTTTGCGGTTCGATCATCGGAGCCGGTTAGCGCAACCTTGGCATCCTGGCTGAGCGCGACACTGCGGACCTTCCCGTTGTGATGAAAGATGCGTTTAACGCCACCATTTTTGATATCAAAAATCACTGCCGTATGATTATCCAGCCCTAATAATGCGTAGTCGCCATTGGGTGTCAACGCCATGCTCAAAATATTCCCGGGTGCTGTCCAGAACCAGACGGGTTTGCCGGTGCCTATCTCCCAGAGCACGATGGTGCGCTGGGAGGCTGTTGCCGCGTAGTTGTTTTCTGGTGAAATCGCAGCAGCGACGATGGCGGTATACTCCCCTTTTGCGTGATTCCAATCATACAGGCGTTCCCCTCGCGGCATATCCCAAAGGCTGGCGCCATGGTTGATTGAGCCGACTATCGCATAATTGCCCTGGTTAGATAGTGTTGCTGCATACAACCCCTGCGCTGCATTTTCCCAGCTTTTTCTCGGGGGGGATGATTGATCGCAACCGACCAGAAGAATGCATACAACGAATAAAACGCTATAGCGAGGCAGGGAGAAATCCGACAATAGTTGTAGCATAGTGGGCCTGTGAGAGAATAGGTTTCCTGCCAGTTTAGGTTACTTTCAAGTTAGTGCTTGTCAGCTTATATCGACCGCCGTTTAAAGAGCATGAGGCTAATTATGGCGAGGCCAATAAAGGCGATAAAGGTCCAGCCGGGTATGCTCAAATTTAAAAAAGTCCATTGCACTTTGGCGCAATCGCCGGTGCCGCGTAGCATAACGCTGACTATTTCCGACCAGGGCAGTACTTCTAGCATGTATTCAAGTCCAGGCCCACAAGCCGGTACCTGGTCTTCTGGTAGGCTTTGCAGCCAGAGTTGACGGCTGGCCAGGGCTACTCCACCGAGGCTGAAGAGTAACGTCAAACCGGCATAGATACGCTGCATGACAATTGCGGGACCATGGATTGCCGCGAGGAGGAAGATAAGGCCGCTGGTATAAAATGCAATGCGTTGTGCCATGCAAAGAGGGCAGGGCTCAAGGCCCTTCACATATTGAAAATAAAAAGCGGTTAAAATTAGCGCCGCGCAAAATACAAAAGCTAAGAGGTTAAGCTGGCGTGGAGTTATCGAAATCATCATATATTTACTTGCCCGTGTTGATTAGGGTTCTATACTTAAAACGCTATTATAGGTGTCGATCCGCAAATTGAAACATTCCCATATAAAAAGGAGATCATTGGTAATGAAGTTACGGTTGTTTGGTCTTATATTGCTCGTTCAGCTTTTGTGTACTCCGTTGATGGCGGAAGAAGAAGCGGTAGAAGAGGCGGATGGTGTTCGCTATATCGAGTTGACCCCTGCCTTCGTTACCAATTACGGCGGACCAGGCCCGCTCAAATATATTAAGACCGAAGTGTCGCTACGTGTCGATTCGCAAGAAGCCTATCGGTTGGTGAGACATCACATGCCCTCTCTTCGATACGCGCTGATTAAGGTATTGACCCAGCAGACCGAGGAAACGGTCAGCAGTATGGAAGGCAAGGAGCAGATTCGGATGCAAGCCTTAGCTGACCTACAGGCCGTGATGAAGGCGGAAGAGGATAACGCGTCGATTGAAGACGTACTCTTCAGTAGTTTTTTTGTGCAACGCTAATACACGCACTTGATTAGCGACTACCGGAATATCTGCAATACATTTCTTGTTCTTAAGAGCACGCTAAAACCGGCATACTGTTACTTTTTTTGCAATATCGGTTATTATCGATCACCTCGTGATTGAATAATAATAGACGGTCTATGGCGACACCGAGAAACTCATCAGTACAAAAAGCCTTTCAAATTTTGGAAGCATTTTCGCCTAACGGCTGCCAGCTTTCAGCTACTGAAGTGGCTAAGAGAACCCGGATGACGGTTGCCACTGCACATCGATTTTTGCTTACCTTGGAAAACCTCGGTGTGGTTTCCCGGGCGAGCGACAATCGCTTTCAACTGGGTACCCTGCTGGCGGAGTTAGGGGGTCGGGTAGAGCACAATAAGGTAATGACCCACGTAGTGGCGCCCCATGTCGATGCCTTGGCAGAGCATTTTGGAGAGAGGGTGAATGTGGCGGTGCTAAGCGGAAAGAAAGTTATTCAAATCGCTATTGGGCACAATGCCCGTTCCTTGCAGTTAGGTATACTGGATGACAGGATATTGCCAGCCTATTGCACAGCAGCTGGTCGGGTGTTGCTAGCTGGATTGCGGCCCAAAATGTTGGATTACCTGCTTGATGATCTTGAGTTCGAATCTTTTACCGAGAAATCAATTACTAATCGCGCTGCGCTCATGGAAGAACTGCAGGAGATTGAGCAGCAGGGGTATGCGCTAAGTTGCGGCGAGATTGATGAAGGGGTTTCCTGTGTCGCCGTTCCCATTCTTGATGACCATAGTGAAGTGGTTGCTGCCCTATCGGTGACCACTCAGCTACCGTCATTAACATTAGGCCAAATCAATAGTTACCGCCAAAATTTGGCTCACCATTCTGAACAAATACATCGCGAACTTTATATGGAAAATAGAGTGTTGCCCTATAAAGCCAAGCCGCGAGGGAATTTTCCTCATGCCAAAAGAATTGGGGATTTTATACTGGTGTCGGGCACCAGTGCGCGGCAGCAGGATGATACTTTTCCCGGTGTTGTCCAGGGTGCAGGAAGCAAAACAGTTTTAGATATGCGTCGACAAACGCATGTTGCGCTGCACAATATCGTTGATATAGTTGAGAGCTTTGGTGCTAAACGTGAAGATATTGTTGAAATTCAGGCGTTCCTGGTGAGCATGAAAGATTATGAAATTTTTAACGAAGTCTACGGTGAGTACTTCGACTATAGTGGACCGACTCGAACCACGGTTGCCGTTAATGAGCTGCCGCACCCACATCAATTGCTGATGCTAAAAGCGATGGCCTACTTCCCAGTATAAACCACAGCGACTGGGCTTCCTTGCCGCAAAAAAGGGTTCTATGACCATCTTCTTGCCGATGGCTAGTTTGATATCCCTAAATCTTAATAATTATTGAATTCAAAGCAGACAAAAATCTATTTGCTTAGATTTTTGTACGTATAAACAAAAATAATAAAATCATATCGTTATATCAGGCAAATTGCCTATTTCGCCGCTAATATCTAAAATATTGATAAATAGTTCTTGATATATAAGATTATAAATTTAAACTGAGAAATATTATTGGCCATAAAAGAGTTTCGTATGCTCGAAGCTTTAAGTTCGGATCGATTGCCCCAGCCACGATTTCGCTATAGCCAGTTGGTTAAAGCGGGCCCCTACTTGCAAAGCGCCGGAATGATTGCGCTGGATCTAACTACCGGTGTGCTAGTGCCTGGTGGTGTCTATCAGGAAACCAGAAAAATCCTTGAAAACATTACTCAGGCCCTACCAGATTTTGGATTGTCACTGAGCCATATGGTCGGTGCGCGTATTTTTACCACTCACTTTGGGCAATTTTCTGAAATTAATCGTGCCTGGGAAGAAGTGTTTACGGAAAATGTGCGACCGCCAGCAAGAACTGCCGTCGGAGTTAGCGAGCTACCTCTCGGAGCCAGCGTTGAAATAGAATTTAATTTTTATAAAGCAGAATAGAAGAGGCCTCTAGAACTCGAATTTTTTGAGGTGCCCCAAACTCAATTTGATGGGAGTCGATGTGAATCAAGCTGAAAGTAAAGTTTTATCACATAAAGCAACACCACGCGGAAGCTTCCCGCATGTTAAAAGAGCGGGGGATTTTATCTATGTTTCTGGAACCAGCTCCCGGCGCCCGGATAATAGTATTGAAGGCGCCAGTACCGATGCGAATGGTCGAGTGCAGATGGATATTCGAATACAGACGCGGGCTGTGATAGAAAATATTGCCGATATTCTGGCGTCAATGGATGCCGCCTTGAGTGATTTATTGGAGCTGAGTTGCTTTTTGGTTGATATGGAGGACTTCGATGGTTTCAACGAGGTTTATGCCGAATATTTTGATGAAACCGGACCCACGCGTACCACCGTCGCGGTAGCGCAATTGCCACATCCGCATTTAGCGATAGAAATAAAAGCGGTTGCTTACAAGCCCGCCCCTAACGGAGGAGACTAAGTTATGAGCAAAGGTGAAATTGTTGCCGGTTATTTAGCGCCCCATCCACCGCATTTAGTGTATGGTGAAAATCCACCCCAAAATGAAGCCCGTTCGAAAGGCGGTTGGGAACAGCTACGTTGGGCCTATGAGCGGGCACGTGTGACATTGGAAGAGCTAAAACCGGATGTGTTGCTGGTGCATTCACCACACTGGATTACTGAGCAAGGTCACCATTTTCTCGGTGTAGAAAAGCTGAGCGGTAAATCGGTCGATCCGATCTTTCCCAACCTGTTTCGTTACCGCTTTGACTTAAATGTTGATGTTGAGCTGGCCGAAGCTTGTTGCGCGGAGGCGTCCGCTCTGGGGCTCGATGCAAAAATGATGCGAAACCCTAAATTTCGGGTGGACTATGGCACCATTACGACTTTACACATGATGCGCCCGCAGTGGGATATTCCGGTGGTCGGGATATCCGCCAATAATTCGCCCTATTATCTCAAAATGGAAGAGGGTTTGGAGGAGATGGATCGACTGGGGAAAGCTACCCGCAGAGCTATTGAAAAGACTGGCCGACGAGCTGTGTTGCTAGCGTCTAACACCCTTTGCCATTACCACTTCAGAGAAGAACCTGCTATTCCTGAAGACATGACTCAGGAACATCCCGAAACCTATGAGGGTTATCTATGGGATATGCGCATGATCGAGCTATTGCGAAAAGGTGAAGTGGACGAAGTGTTCCGGTTGCTACCCCAGTTTATCGAGGAGTCTTTTGCGGAAATCAAATCCGGCGCCTTTACCTGGATGTTTGCGGCCATGGGTTACCCGAAAATTCCTGGGGAGCTGCATGGCTATGGCACGGTGATAGGCACTGGCAATGCGGTGATGGAATGGAACCTGGTTAAGGCTGGTTTGGCACACCCTTACCAAGCCGAAGTTGCTTAACCAGCGGCTGAAAAATAATAGAAAAGGAGAATACAGCATGGCTATCGTTTCAGCATTTCTGGTTCCTGCGTCGCCCTTACCCTATGTGCAAAGAGATAACCCTCCTTGGGGTCGCTTGGCTGATGGGATGGATGCTGCGGGCGTCGCCTTAGCAAAATCCAATCCGGATACCATTGTCATCTACTCGACTGGCTGGTTTGCGGTGTTGGATCAGCTTTGGCAAATGCGCCCGCATTTGCAGGGCGTGCATGTTGATCATAATTGGCATGAGTACGGCGATTTGCCCTTTGATATTACCATTGACACCGGGTTAACTCAGGCGGCGATTGATGGTGCAAACGAGAAGGGTATCAAGTCCAAGGGGGTGGATTATGATCAGTTTCCGATCGACACTGGCACTATCGTCGCCTCCAATTTCCTTAATGCCGATAACCGTTTGCCGCTGCTGAATACCTCTAATAATCTCTATCATGACTGGGCTATTACTGAGCAACTTGGCAGTGTGGTTGCGGAACAGGCGGTTAAACTGGGGCGAAAAATAGCGGTGGTCGCGGTCGGTGGGTTATCAGGATCTTTTTACCGCCAGAGTATTAATATTGCAGATGATCGTATTTCCTCTGAGCAAGATGACGCTTGGAACCGCAAAATGCTGGCGCTGATTGAAGCGGGAGACAGTGTTGCCATGCTAGCTCAATGCCCTGCTTACGCCAAGCAGGCTAAAGTGGATATGGGGTTTAAACACATGGCCTTTATCAAGGGTGCGCTTGGGAGTCAGTTGTCTGGCGGCAAAGTGCACGCCTATGAACCGGTGTACGGCGCTGGCGCAGGGGTTATTGAATTTAGCGTTTAAAGGACTCTCCTGAGCAGGTTTAGCAAATATATAGGAAGTATAATTTTAGGTAAATCCTGCGTATAGCCGTATTGTGACAGCTAATTGATTTTGCACATCTTTCCGCGTGTTATGCGTTGCGTTCTAAAATGGAAGCCGTTAGGCTTTTGTTGATCTTCAGTGGGGCAAACTCCTTTTGATTAAAATATAACTGTGAGCCGAGTGCTCATTGAAACATTGAGCTTTGGGGAATCATTCATGACACCACCTATGTTGCTGAAGAGCAGCTTGCAGCTTTGGCGTTTATTTTTTTTAAACATTGCTGTGCTGCTTGGCTTTAGCCTGATCTGCTCTAGTTCTTTCGCGACGGTTGCGGTTGATACGATTGAACAAAGTTTCTTACATCAGACTAGCGCAGATGCGTCGCTAAAATTGCCTGCGCCAGGAACCTTGATTGATGGGAAGAATCTGGCTGATTACGAGGCTGTCATCGAGCCCGTTTTGGTGAAGCTGATACAGGAAGGAAAGCTCAGTATTCAGGTTGGCGAATCAAACAGCTATCCTGTACATCCGGCCTATGTAGAGGCTACCCACAAATACGCTGCCAATGTATCTCTGGCGGATGAACCCGGCGTGATCAACAACTATATTGCCGGACGCCCTTTCCCGCTGATAGAGGATGCTGATCCTCGCGCGGGTGAGAAAATTGCCTGGAACATGCGTTATGCCTACGCCCCAGACGAGAATGAGGTAGAGAAATTTTTCTGGCAATACCGCGATATGCGCACCGGCAAAGTGGAAAGAAACCTGGCCATGTACGGCAGAATGATGCGTTTAAAGCATCGTCATACGACTGAACCCAAGCCAGATCTGCCGCAAAACCCATCAGAAATTTATAATGCGCTCTATTTGCGTGTAAACAAGCCGCCCGATATTGCCAATACGCAATTGCTGATCCATCGTCAGGAAGATGATACGCGCAAAGAGCAAGTCTGGATGTATCATGCATCGCAGCGCCGCGTGCGACGTCTGGCTAGCGGTCAGACCACAGATGCATTTTTAGGCAGCGATATTATGATCGAGGATTTTCTTGGTTTTAATGGGCGCCTGATGGACATGGAGTGGCAGTATCGGGGTAGTCAGTGGTTGCTGATGCCCCTTTACCGGCACACCGAACTTCCTTTTGCCGGGGAAGATGCGGAAGAAGAGGGTTTTCAATTAGTCGGGTTTGGTGGGCAGGGTAATTGTTTTCCTCAGGTTACTTGGCAGTTACGCAAGGTATATGTGCTAGATGCCATGCCGCTCAGCTCGAATCATCCGTTATCGCGAAGAACATTTTATGTGGATGCTCAGACCGCTAGCCCGGCCCTGATTAAAATCTATGACCGTGCGGAACGGTTATGGAAACTGAGTATTGCCGGGGCTTCGGATTCGAATTATCACCATCCAAACAATGTGGTTTGGCAGGGCGCTATTGTAGAAGTGGTTTCGATGATAGATTTACAGGCGGAGCATTGTACGACGCTACAGCTTTTGCCAAGAATTCCTGACGAGCGCTTCCGGACTAACCTTTTCAATGTGCAGTATATGCGTGCCAGTGGCCGTTAAGCTAGCACTTAGGAGGCTAGGTATTGACGAAGATATTCGTCAAAGCTCATTTGATCGTTGGCTTCAATTTCGCTTTGTTGCTGTCGTGAATCCTGTGCTAATTGTGTGAAATAGTCTAACGTTGATGCAGGGAGCGGCTGGCTTTTAAAATAATCTCCCTGTATTTTGGTTTGTTGCAAGGCAAACTCAAAAAAGGAAATGTGCTGATCATTCAGCGCCTGAAGCACTCTTGAGGAAGGCGTTGCATCAGGATTTTCAAGCTTTTCCCGTTGTTCTGCTACCGCCGCAAGGTAGTGCCTGTCGCCGGTAGCACGGTCCATAATATCGGCAATGTTAGCTATTTTATCGAAAAGCTCAGCGCCCCAGGCAGCTAATTTTTGGGTTCGATTATTGCATCGTGCCAGGAAAAGATTAGGCTCGCGCCCCCTATTAACCACCAGCGATTTATTTTGGGCTAACGCTTGGCATTCCTCATCGCTAGCAATGGGACTATCCTCGAGCAAGCAATAAAGTAGGAAACAGTCAACAAAGCGTGCCTGGGCGCTGTCGATACCAGCGGGTAAGAAAGGGTTGATATCAAGATTGCGCACTTCGATATATTGTACGCCATTTCTTGATAGTTCATGCAGTGGCTTTTGCCCGGACGGCGTGACGCGTTTGGGGCGGATATCACTGTAATATTCATTTTCTATTTGTAAAACGTTCGTATTGAGCTGCCGATATTGGCCATTATGTTTGACACCAATGGCTTCGTATTCAGCGTGTGGCGTATGAATTGCCCGGCCCAGTGTGGTTATATAGTCATCCAGTGAGTTATAACAAACGTGTAGGTGCTGCTGAGCATTATTCTGATACCCCAGATCGCCCATTCTTAAGGAAGTACCATAGGGCGCATAAAGGGTGTTGCCTGCCAAGCTCTTCAGGCTATTGCTACGGCCCTGAAGAAAAGAGGGGCAAAGCGCTGGTGAGGCTCCGAACAGGTATAGGAGCAGCCACGAATAACGGCGGAAGTTTCTAATCAGTGCAAAATATTCGTCTGTTTGGAAGGACTGTAAATCTCCAGTTTCCTCCAAGCTTTGCTGAAAGTTTGGCCAAAAGGTTTCGGGTAAGGAAAAGTTATAATGAATCCCGGCGATGGTTTGCATCATTTTGCCGTAACGATACGCCAGTCCAATACGATAAACGTGCTTTAGCATACCAATATTTGAACTTCCGTAGCGTGCTATGGGGATGGCGTCTTCACCACCCAAAAAGCAGGGCATGCTGGTGGCCCAAATAAACTCATCATCCAGCTGGCTATAGTAATAGCGATGGATATCCGACAGGTAGTTGATGGTTTCTTCCGGTGTATTAAAAACCGGTGTAATAAATTCCAGCAGCGCTTCGGAATAATCGGTGGTGATTGAGGGGTGCGTTAAGGCCGAGCCTAACTTCGCTGGATGAGGGGTTTGCGCTAATTCGCCCTGTGCTGTTGTGCGTAAGCCCTCTTTTTCGATACCACGATTAATTTGTGATAGGTAAGAAATAAGGTCCGCTGAGGAGACGAGATTAAGGCGTTGATCAAATGTGTGTGCCAAGTTTACGCTCCTGCGCAGAGAGAGGGGGAAAGCATGTCAGGACAAAACGGGGCATCAGCTGAAGCCCCGTCTAATGGCATAATTTAACCGCGTCCATCGTTCACAGGCTCTGGTACAGGTTTAAGCTTTTGGCCCAGCCTGGATGATGCTTTCGGGCACATCAAACTTTTTAAAGTTTTCAACAAATTTAGTGGCTAACTCCTGAGCTTGCTGATCGTACGCTACTGTGTCTTTCCAGGTATTGCGTGGATTGAGTAGCTGTGTATCAACGCCCTTTACCTGCACTGGGATGCTTAGATTCAATGTTGGAAGATGGGTAGTTTCCGCGTCACGTAGCTCACCACTCTGTACGGCCGCAATAACTGCTCGAGTGGTTGGAATGCTAAAGCGTTCACCGCCCTGCCCATAAGCACCACCGGTCCAGCCAGTGTTGACCAAGTAGACCTGACTGCCAAAATCCTCTAGTCGTTTAATCAGTAGTTCGGCATACTCACTCGGCGGACGCGGGAAAAAAGGTGCGCCGAAGCAGGTAGAAAAAGTGGATTTAATGCCTGCCGTAGAGCCCATTTCGGTCGAGCCTACCAGCGCTGTATAACCACTCAAAAAATGATAGGCCGCCGCTTCCTTGGAAAGAATTGAAACCGGAGGTAGTACGCCGGTAAGGTCACAGGTCAGGAAAATAATGGCGTTAGGCTCGCCTGCTAAGTTTGCTTCTACTCGCAGATCGATATGTTCGCGAGGATAGGCGGCGCGAGTATTCTGAGTGAGGCTGGCATCGCGGTAATCAGGAATGCGTGTTTGTTCATCGATTACGACGTTTTCGACAATGGCGCCAAACTTAATGGCGTCCCAAATAACCGGTTCGTTCTTTTTGCTCAGATCGATACATTTGGCATAGCAGCCACCTTCAATATTAAATACCGAACCCTTGCCCCAGCCGTGTTCGTCATCACCGATAAGGTAACGATTTGGGTCGGCGCTAAGGGTTGTTTTACCTGTGCCGGATAGGCCAAAAAATAACGTAACATCACCACCGCCGTCGGTATTCGCTGAGCAGTGCATCGGTAAAACATCTTTTTCCGGCAGCAGAAAATTTTGTACTGAAAACATGGCTTTTTTCATTTCACCCGCATATTGCATGCCGGCGAGCAAGACTCGGCGTTTGGCAAAGTTGATAATCACTGCGCCGTCACTGTTAGTGCCATCGCGCTCAGGGTCACAGCTAAAATGCGGAATGTTGATAATTTGCCACTTGCCTTTGTCGCGGGGATTAAATTTTTCCGGGCGTACAAACAAAATTTTACCAAAAAGATTATGCCAAGCAGTTTCGGTTGCAACCGTGACGGGGATGTAATGTTCGGGGTCCGCTCCTACGTGCAAATGAGCAACGAAAGATTCCTTCCCATGAAGATAGTCTTCAGCGCGCTCCCAAAGGGTATCAAATTTGTCAGAGGGAAAAGGGCGGTTGATCGGGCCCCAGTGAATCTCATTTTCAGTGCTGGGTTCTTGCACGATAAAGCGATCCATCGGAGATCGGCCTGTGCGTTTGCCGGTATTCACTACCAGAGAACCATTATCTGCAAGCCTTCCTTCACCTCGACGGATTGCTAACTCGACCAGTTCAGCGATACTAAGATCGACATAGCTTGTGCTCAATTGCTGACTTTCAGCGGCATTATTCATTTTAATTTCCTACGGCGTACGCCGCCTAAAAAAGCCGGCACAACATATCGAACCCGGCTAAATACGCCGAGGTTAATTAATTCCGTCGGCCGAACAGTTTTTGGGCGCGTAATTATGACAAAAAAAAGTCGAGAAGCTAAGCAGAAATTCGTCTAATTACCAAATTTAGAATGATAGTAGATATTCATATTACTAATTAAGAATCAGTGTAAAGTTCTGGAGGGTGATAAATCACTGGCCATTTTCGTAATATCCAGCTCCAGCATATAGGGTTCCAGATCCTCACGAGTAAAGTGGTAGGTTGCGTTACAAAACTCGCACTTCACTTCCAGCTCTTGTTGTTCCGCAATGATGTCCTCAAGCTCGTCTTGACCCAAACCGATGAGTGCGCTCATAGTTCTTTCTCTGTTGCAGCTGCAGCGGAAAGAAATGGGTGATGGTGGGTAGAGATTTACCTCTTCTTGATGATAAAGGTGGTAGATGAGAGCCACATTTTGTAAGTCTCGGAGTTCTGTTTCTGTGAGCGTATTCGTGAGCATACAGATGCGAGGCCAGGCATCTTCGTCGAAGTTATCACTTGTCGCTGGCATTGCCTGTAATAGTAAGCCAGCGGCAGATTGGCCGGGATTTGAGCTTAACCAAATTTTGGTCTTTATTTGCTCTGATTGATCAAAATAGGACTCCAGACATTGGGCTAAAGTATCGCCTGTAAAGGGCACCATACCCTGGTAACGCTGGCCTTGATCGGGTTCGATAGAGATCACTAACTGGCCTTCACCCAATAATTCTTTCAGCGATATCTGCTCAGGTTCGCCCTCCCAGCGGGCGATAGCGCGCACCTCTTGATTGTGCCCGCACTCTGCCATTATCAGGCTCAGTGGGCCATTTCCTTGGGCTTGAATACTGAGTTTGCCATCCACTTTGATGGTGCCACTGAGCAGTGCCGCTGCCGCCATAAACTCGCCAATTAACGCCTTAATGGGTTGTGGGTATTCACTGTTTTCCAGTACCTGTTGGTATGCTTCCTCTAAGCCCACCAGTTGTCCACGAATATCAACATCGGAAAACAGGAAGTGCTGTAGTTGGTCGGGTGAACTCATAGGGGCTGTCTCTCATTTGACGAGTCATGAATGCTCTTAAACCGTACAATTTGACGGCGTTGTTTTTTAGTGGGACGTTGCTCCGTCTGTGGCATAGAGGCCCTTTGTAATTTACGTTGTTCAATTTCAAGCTGTCGTTTGGCCATACTATCCGCTGTTTCTACGTAAAGTTGTCTCGCTTCCTCTGCACCGCGGCGTTGCTCTGATAGATTAGTGACCAAGACGGTCATCTCACTCCAGCCCTGCCTTATTGTGAGCTTTGCCCCCGGCTCGACAATTTTGCTCGGTTTGCTGCGAGCAGCTTCATAATGGACTTTGCCACCTTCTATGGCTTTTTTCGCTAGGGCGCGGGTTTTGAAAAAACGTGCTGCCCAAAGCCATTTGTCCAATCGTACCGGCGTCTCATTCATCTTGAGTCATCGTCGGCGGATGAATATCGGCAAAACTGTCAATGCCAAGGAACTCATTTATTTCCCTGTTGGGCTGCTGACTATCCGGTTGCAAAATAGTGAGTAAATGCTGAATGCCATAGTCTTTTGCCGCTCTCAATACAGGCAGACTATCATCGATCAGCAACGTTGATTTCCTGGAAAAGGATTGATGTCGTTGCAATTTATGCCAGAACTCGGAATGTTCCTTTGGGCAATCAAGGTCATGAGAGCAAATAATCCTATCTACCCACTTATTGAGTCCGGTGAATTGGAGTTTTAGCTTGATACTCTCCTGATGGGCGTTGGTGACGATCACAGCGTTCTTGTTGGTGGTTTTTAGCAGGTCTAAAAAATCCGTAACGTGCGGTCTAAATTGAATTTTATGCTGTATTTCCCGTTTCAAAACGGGGATATCCAGTTGCAGTGTCTCTGACCAATAGTCTATGCAGTACCAGCTAAGGCTACCTTCCCGCTCCTTAAATTGTTTCATTAATTTTTGATAGGCGCGTTCTGGGGGCATTCCGTGCTTTTCAGCGTAGCGTTGAGGAATGTGCTGGAGCCAGAAATAGTTATCGAAGTGCAGATCCAGAAGCGTGCCGTCCATGTCTAGAAATACAGTATCTATTTGATCCCAATCGATCATGTTCTGATGAGCCCTCGATAGTCTCTGAGCTATTTTTGCGATAGTTTCCCTGTGTGGTTGGCTACAACGCAATTGTTCAGCTAATAGCTTGAATCGTTTCTTTATCGCTGAAAAATCCTTGAAACAAAGCAGTGGTGAGATAACGCTCACCGGAATCGGGCAGGATTACCACGATCATCTTTCCCTGGTGCTGCTCCTGCTGAGAAACGCGTATTGCTGCCGCTACGGCCGCACCGCTGGATATTCCGGCAAGAATACCTTCTTCACGCATCAGCCGGTGTGCATACTCCATCGCAATATCATCATCGATACGCTCGACCTGATCTACCATAGAGAGATCTAGATTTTTCGGGACAAAGCCCGCGCCGATACCTTGAATTTTATGCGGCCCATGAGTAGGCGTTTCGCCCGCGAGCGCGGCGGTGATCATGGTGGTGGAGGTGGGTTCAACCGCTACCGATGTGACAGCTTTCCCCTGCACCTTTTTAAAATAGCGCGATGCGCCGGTAATAGTGCCGCCGGTGCCGACCCCCGACACCAGAATATCAATTTGACCGTCGGTATCCTTCCATATTTCTGGGCCAGTGGTTTGCTCGTGAATCTGCGGATTGGCCGGGTTCTCAAATTGTTGAAGCATTAAATAGCGACCAGGGTTGCTATCAATGATTTCTTGGGCTTTTTTAATGGCCCCTGTCATGCCAAGTGCACCATCGGTTAACACCACGTTGGCGCCGAGTGCTTTCATTAACTGGCGACGTTCCAGGCTCATGGTGTGGGGCATGGTTAACGTCAGTTTATAACCGCGTGCGGCGGCGACAAAAGCGAGGGCAATACCTGTATTGCCGCTAGTTGATTCAATCAGTTCAATACCGGGCTTTAATGAGCCATCCTGCTCCGCCGCCCAGATCATACTGGCACCGATACGGCATTTGACGGAATTGGCCGGATTGCGGCTTTCTATTTTGGCGTAAATGTTGGCGTTGGTAATACGATGTAGTTTCACCAGCGGAGTGTTGCCAATGGATAGACTGTTATCTTCGAATAAATTTGACATGATGAACCTCCCTAGGGCTAACGCTGACCGTGATATCTGAGTGTTAGGCTACTACCCACCGATAGCGCTTGTCCAGCAATTAGGCGATTTTATAGACTGGTGGTTTTTGACGCTGCGGGGACGTAAAAGATATCTACTTCAGTGGGGAAATGAACCCCCCAGATAAGCGTGGGTTGCTTGGCTCTGCTCGCGCATAATATCAAATAATCGAACGTTAAAGTCTGAAAATACTGGTGAGTTTTTCAAGCTGGCTACGACCGGCCCGTTAGCGTAGGCTCTCGCCGTATCTTCATTTTCAAAGAGATAAATACCTCCGGCAATTTTGTCTTGATCATTATATATCCAGATTTTCCAGATTAATCCCGGTGCTTGTTGGATCAGCGCAAGGGCTTCATCTGTACCTGCTTGAAGCTGTTGCTTTGGGATTGCGTAGTGAAAGTTTATTTGAACCAGCTTTTGGGCCATTTTTATTCCTCCTTCAAAGTGGTTGGTCCGGGCGGCTTTGCGCCCTAAGGATTATTGACGAGGCTATAGAGTAAACCTTCACGTAGTGCGCCTCGAGTATAGTTCATCTGCTCAATCCTAAGTGACTTAAAGGCAGCGATTAAAATACCGACCGCCGCCGCCAGGATTGTTTTGCGTTCGGGCCATAAGCCGGGCAGTTTGACGTCATCCAAGTTATCAAAGGTAAGGATGTGGTCGGCTATAGTTAATAGGCGCTCCAGCGTGATAGTGCGCTTGCGGTAACCCTCTTCTTTGAGGATGCGATCAATCATCCGTATACTGCCGGAAGATCCCAGACACTGAGTCCAGCCGAGCTTGATATACTCCTCGCTGAACGGTGTGAGTTGTTGTTGCGCAGTATTGATTAAATTATCGAAACGTTTCCTGTTGAGGGTGCCATCGGGGAAAAACTGCCGGGTCAGGTTGATGCAACCAACCGGACAGCTGCGTAGCTGTTTGGCATGAAAGTCAGAGCCGATGACAAACTCGGTGCTGCCGCCGCCAATGTCCATCACCAACAGCTGGCCATGAATATCGGATAAATGTGCAACTCCCTCGTAGATGAGCTGGGCTTCCTGCGTTCCGGAAATAATTTCTATGCTAGCTGGAAAGTGCTGTTTGGCACGCAGCAAAAAGTCCTCGGCATTATCAGCGATACGCAAACTATGGGTTGCCACGGCTCTAATTTGGGTTGGTTGGTAATGACGGATTAGCTTGCTAAATTCTTCCAAACAAGCCATGGCGCGATCGATTGTCTCGCTGTTGATCGTATTTTTGCTATTGAGCCCTGCGGCGAGTCGTATCTGTTGTTTATGACGCTCAAGAAACTGAAAATCACCATCGACTTGGCGGGCGATCACTAGATGAAAGCTATTGGAGCCGATATCTAGTGCGGCGACAATAAAGGGTTGATGGTGTTGTGTGGGGCAGTTTTCGACGCTTGGTTCAGAAAGCATTGGTTACCAATAATGAATGTTTAGGGCGCCGACCAAAGCTTCCTTAAGACCCCGGCCCCTTTAGATAATCGTGAATGGCGATTTGGAATCTGATCTTCTTGCGATTCCCTCGTGGAACATAACGGTTGTTCAAGTTTTTGTCCAGTGTTCGTGCTTTACAAGCGTATTTCCATGATATCGTTGATGCCATTGGCTTTGAGAAAGATCCCAGCTTTCTTGCTTTGCTTGGCAAACTGAGTCTCGTTACGGATGAGCTTGCTCAAACTTCTGTGTGTATCATGTAACCCACCAAGTATGAAACTGAAATACGACAGTTTTATTAAAAGGACATCCGCATTAAACTGTCAGGCTAGCCGTGGCGGCCGGCAAGGCGGGTTACGTCACTCGCCAAGTTAGCCAGTTGTTATTAACATTGATGAACAGATGAGCCGAAACTGTAAAAAGTGTCAAACCATCCGAGTGCTAACCACGCTGGTGTTAATTGCTATGGCGGCAACTCTGGTGTACCTGCAATAAAATACCTACTATTTTCCTTTAATGCAGGCAAAGGCGCAGATAGTTTCAGCATGATGCTTGTTGGCTCCATACGCTTGCCTGCTTATGTTGGCGTATATGTGTGCTTGATTTGCTAGGTGGAGCCGAGCCTGTTAACTATAGGTCGGTCGTATAAAATAATGTTGAATTTACCGAATGAAGTGGTCTGTTTGGGGGGTGCTCTCAAATCATGACCCCTATCTTAGCTATGTTCATTAGGTATAAAAAACCCCTCAAGAGTGAAACAGAAAAATGATAAGGCTTGCTATCCAATCTTATATTTGGCTGATCCAGACTGATGTGATTTCGGAATAATATTAATCAGTTCTTGGCAGTTCACATGACATGGCAGATTGCCGAATCGCAGTTTATGGTTTTGCGCCCCTTAAGGGTTTATATTGGCCTGAGACAGGATATTTGGCCAAGGCAAGGCTTGTAAAAATCAGAGGATAAGAGCTTAATAGGCAGTGTTTGGGCATCAAAGGTGCAGACTATCGATGCATAATGCACATATTCTCGCGTTGCAGGGAGTAGAAAATTTCCGCGATTTAGGTGGTTACTCTGTCGGCAATGGCACCATCGTAAAATGGGGGCGGTTATTTCGCTCTGGGCATCTGGCGGAGCTGAGCGAGTTTGATTGTCAGCAGTTATCGCCTCTCAATATATCCTCTATTTTTGATTTACGCGCCCCCTCTGAGCGCAAAGCATTCCCCACGCGCTGGCATGGCGAACCGGAACCTAGCTTCTTCACCATCGATTTACATCAAGATGACAGCCATCCTGCTGCGGGTCTGTTTGAACAAATTATGAAAGGTTCTATTTCAAGAGCTGAAGTAGAAGCACATCTGTTGGAAGATTATGCGCGCATGCCTTTTGAATTTTCGCCTATTTTAAAAGCACTCTTTGCGAAGCTGTTACAACCGCATAGAGGAGCTGTTGTAATTCACTGTACTGCTGGAAAGGATCGCACTGGTTGTGTGGTGGCTTTGTTGCTAACTTTGTTGGGTGTGCCCCAGGAAAAAGTTATTGAGGATTATTTGCTGAGCAACGAAGGTTTTGCTGCCGAACAAAAGCTTAGCCATATCGCCGATAAATTCAGAAGAAAAGTCGACAATATTGAAGACAAAATTAATGCTTTAAGGCCGTTGGTGCAGGTGCAGCCGCATTACCTGGAAGCGGCATTTGCCGCAATCCTGCAGGAAATGGGAAGCATGGAGCGTTATTTCGAATCGGTGTTGGAGCTTACGCCAGATCAGGTTACACAGATTAAGAAAAATCTGCTGCGCGAGACCATTAGCCTCTAAAGCCAGTCGGATCGCCAATAATATCCATTTGATGGGTTTTTTCGCGCGTACGCAAAATACCCTCCTGGGTCGCAGACGCAATGAGAACTCCTGCTTGATTAAAAATACTGCCGCGTACAAAGCCTCGACCATTGGACGCGCTGGTACTTTCTAGCGCGTAGAGTAACCATTGATCAGCGCGAAAAGGCTGGTGATACCACATAGAATGATTAATGGTTGCCAACAGCGCATTGTCAGCATTAATTTCTGGATGTGGTCGGCAGGCCGTTACTAGTATAGGAGAGTCAGAAGCGTACGCCAAAACCGCTTGGTGCAGTGCCGTCTCATCAGGCAGTTCACCATCGGCTTTGAACCATACGTAAGCAGTAGCGGCCTTTTTTTCCGGCTGGTGAAAATTGATGGGGTCGACATGGCGAAACTCGATCGGCCATTGATAGTTATATTCGGGTGTTTGGTTGGTCTCTTCGAAGTAGCGTAAATGTCTTTCTTCTTCAGACGGAAGTGAATCCGGGCCTGGCACATTGGGCATGTCTGCCTGGTGTTCAAATCCCGTTTCTTCAATATGGAAGGATATAATGGCTTCAAAAATGGGCCGTCCTTTTTGGATGGCAGTGACGTGACGGGTCACGATACTGCGGCCATCGCGGACACGATCGACGTCATAGACTATGGGGATGCTGGTGTCGCCAGGGCGTAGAAAATAACTAGCAAAGGAGTGAACCTGACAGCTACTTTCTACGGTTTGGCTGGCAGCAGCCATCGCCTGTCCCAGCACTTGGCCACCGTAAACGCGAAAGCGGGTTTGGTCGAGTGAAACGCCGCGGAACAGGTTGGTTTCAAGCTGCTCCAATTTCAGGTTGTGTACGAGGGTTTCTAACGCTTTGCTCATCTTCCCGAATTCCTGCCAAATAAATCTCAAACTATAAAACGATTTTACGATATCGTAGACTAAGCTGTTTCCGCTATCATAGCTTTTTTTTGAAGGAGAGTTGCCAATGAGAATCCAATCTAAATTATTCGCTGGCTTTATCGCTTGTAGCTTAGTCTTGATATCGAGTCTAGCACAGGCTGGACAACCTTCAGTCTATATTATTTCGCCTGCTGATGGTGCAACGGTCTCCAGCCCGGTAACAGTTAAGTTTGGGTTACGTGGTATGGGTGTTGCCCCGGCTGGCGTCGATAAAAACAATACTGGGCACCATCACCTGTTAGTTGACGTGGCGCAACTACCGGATTTAACCAAGCCCGTGCCAGCGGACGCCAATCATATCCATTTTGGCGGTGGCCAGACCGAAACCCAAATTGAATTATCCAAAGGGCGGCATAGTTTGCAGCTGTTGCTGGGCGATCAGTTTCATATTCCGCATAACCCAGCCGTAATGTCAGAAAAAATCACCATCAACGTAGAGTAGATAGTTTGTCAGGCAAGTATTGAAGCATGGGGCGCTATCGACCACCTCGTCCGTCGGGTTCTAACTATATTACTGCCGTTGGCAGGCGACGTCTCAAGGAAGAGTTTGATTATCTTTGGCGAGAAAAACGGCCTCAAGTGACACAAGCCGTTTCGGAAGCGGCGGCACAGGGAGATCGCTCTGAAAATGCGGAATATATCTACGGCAAAAAACAACTGCGCGAGATTGATAGCCGAATTCGGTTTCTTTCCAAACGGCTGGATCACCTTAGCGTCGTAGATCGGCTACCGGATGACCGCCAGGCCGTTTACTTTGGTGCTTGGGTGGGCCTGGAAAATGAGCAGGGTGAGACATTCGAGTACCGCATCGTCGGGCCGGATGAGTTCGATATGGAGCCAACTTACATCAGTATGGACTCGCCACTTGCCAAAGCACTGTTAAAAAAGCGTGTGGGGGATGAAGTGGTTGTGAGCACTCCAAGCGGGCAGACCTGCTATGAGATTCTGGCGGTTCGGTATGATGAGGGAAATAATCAGTCTGGCCCTTCATAAAAAGATGTATAAATGCTCATGAGAATAGGGAAATCTTCATCCTGGCCAACAAAAAATATCATTAAAACCGCACATAACAGTTGAAAGGTTAAGACTCCCTTAATATGACTTATCTATGCTGATCTTGCCAATTATATAAGAGTGTCAAGTCAGCGTGGAAAACAGCTTTCATTGGGGTGAACGTAAAGCCCAGCAAAAATGGCATACCGAATCAATTTGGGATGACGCCCGTAAACAGCGATTACTGTGGGATCATATTCCTGCTGAGCTGCAGACAAGGTTAGAGAGCGTCCTTTTCTTCTTTTTGGCGACTAGCGATAGTGACGGTCATTGCGATTGCTCCTTCAAGGGTGGTGGCCCCGGTCTGATAAAAATCATTGATGAGCGCCATTTCGTATTCCCTGATTTTGATGGTAATGGTGCCTTTATGAGCCTGGGGAATATTCTGACAAACCCCCATGTGGGGTGCCTGTTTATAGACTTTGAAGATGGCGCTCGTCTCCGGGTGAACGGGACGGCCAGTATTAGCGAAGATACTGATCTGCTGGCTTTATTTCCTGCCGCTGAGCGAGTGATAAAGGTTGAGGTTGAACAGGTAGTGCCAAATTGCGCACAACATGTGCCGCACCTGATTAAAGCTGACGGTTAAAGCTTGAGGTGGATATAACCGATGAAAACGTATAAAACCTCAATCAATATGGAGTGGACGAGCAAGTGCAACGCCCGTTGTATTATGTGTCCGCAAAGTGAAATCCGACATCCGATGCTGATGAGGCCGCAGGTGTTTGATAAAACCCTGCAGCGGATAGCCGAAGCAAATATTTTCAGAGTGGTTATAGCCGGTTATGGTGAGCCCACTACGCACCCACATTTCATGCCATTTATCGACAAAATTAGAGCACAGCCTGTCCGCTTCGATATGGTGAGTAATGGACAGTTGCTTGATAGCAACAAAATCCGACATTTGGATGGCGTGATTCACACCCTTACAGTTTCATTTTCTAGCATCAACCCGGCGGTTTATCGAGAGGTGCACGTTAATCTGGATCAAGAACGGGTAAAACAAAACATAGTGCAAGCGCAGCAAATTTTGAATAAAACTCAGCTGGCCATTAGTTTGACACCGCTCTCGCAATGTCTCGATAGCCTGGAGGAGACCATTCTTTGGTTTAGGCAGCAGGGCATCAATAATCTCTCGATGTCGCCGACACTCTATAATCGCGCTGGGAATTTAAATGATCAGCAAATCGCGACCGAGCGGCTCAGGCAAATAATTAAAACCCACCACTTGCATTCGCAAGAGCTGGATTTTGTTCCTGCATTATCTGATATCGCGCGTCAGTGCCTGCATAACCGTTTCCGATGTATACCCAGAAATGTCGATTTATTTATCGCCTCAAACGGGGATTACCTGTATTGCTATAACGATATTTCCCACCAACATGCGATTGGGAATATTGCGGCTTCGTCCATCGATGAAGTGTTAACCAAAAGGGAACGCATGGCAGGGTTACCCGCGCTCTGTGATAGCTGCAATATGAAGAATCGATATGGCCTGTTTGAGGCAATCAAGGTGGCATACCAGTTCCGCAAAGACCGGTTGCTGTCGTCTTAGGACTTAACTCAGCTTTGTTTAGTCACTAATTCCTTAATAATCCGATTTGAAAAAGCAGAATGTAAACTAGCGTCCAGTTGTACAAAGAGTTCTTCCAGCTGAGGGTTGTGGGCTAGCTGATTGCTGTTTAACAGACGATCCTCGCCGGCTATACGAATCGCATCCAATACATGCTTAACCGAAATTTCATCAAATGGCTGTGCTGGTAAATAGACGGGTATTACGTCGTTAGTTTGTTTGATCAGGTTTTGATTTTCCAAGGCCGACAGAATATTGGCCATAATGTCGGAAGGGATGTTGGCCTCAATCGCCAGCTGTTTTGCGCTGTATGGTTTACGTTGATGATAGAAGTTGTCAGCAATTCGTGTGATCGCCAGTAACGCCAGTCGTTCCTTCATGTTATTGCTGAGTTTTAACTCTCGCTGTGGTGAGCTTACATAATCAGGGTTTTGTACATAAAAGGAGATGCTGGCACCAACCAGTAAGATCAGCCAGCCGACATGCAGCCAGATGAGGAAAAAGATCAGGGTGGCGAAGGCGGAGTATATCGCGGCGGTTTTGGTGGAAGTTGCAACAAAGGTGGCGAAGCCCCAGCCAGCGGTTTGCCAGAGTATTCCGGCTACCAGCGCACCGACAAAAGCGGGTTTCAATTTAACCTTGGTGTTAGGGATGAAAGTATAGATAAAGATAAAGGCGCAAATAATCAGTACATAGGGAATCAGCTTGGTAGCGGCTTCAATCACACTACCGAAGGGCTCAATTGCCGAAATCCATTGCACCATGGACGTATTAAGCATCGTACTGGTTAAGCCCAACGCGGAAATAACCAACACCGGGCCAATCATCACTACAGACAAATAATCACTAAATCGTTGTGACAAAGGACGTGTTTGGGGTACCCGCCAAGTGTGATTAAAGGCGGCTTCAATTTTTTGCATGAGCGCCACGACCGTATAAAAAAGCAGCGCGATACCGAGCGAGCCGAGCACGCCCACCTTCATATTTTCTACAAAACCGATGATGCTGGCAGTAATCTGTACCCCTTGATCGCCCAAGGGCTGCAATAGATTGAGCAGCATGGGTTCGATTTTATTATGTACCCCAAAGGCCTTGAGCACTGAAAAACTCACCGCAAGCAATGGTACCAGAGAGAGTAGGGTGGTATAGACCAGACTCATTGCCCGCAGTGTGAGTTGCCCGGCAGTCATGTCTCTGGCCACGGCGAAAAGCACACGAACGCACTGTATTAATCCAGCGCGCCAGCGTGGCATGCTGCTTAATTCAGTGTGCCAAATCGATTCGATAAGTTTGGAAATGCTGTCTTTAGGTAACGCAGCCATTGGCGATCCTCGCCCCCCAATAATCAGTATTAATGGACGAAACAATAAGCTTTTGTGGAAGTCTGTGCAACCGACAGATGAAGGAATCTAATAGGTCTCATCCCAGGGTTTTCTATAGAAGTGTTGATAGAGCGTACCAAAGCGTCGCTGCAGAAAGATGATTAGAACCGCAAGTTAGAGATGGCCAAGATGTTTTTTGACAATCTGTAACATCGGTTTGAACACCTTGGGGGAAGCACAGACAATATGGCCGGATTTCAGGTAATTGTCGCCGCCTTGAAAATCACTGGTCAAGCCGCCAGCTTCTTTCACCAGTAATGTACCCGCCGCGATATCCCATTCCTGTAAATTCATTTCCCAGAAACCATCAAAACGTCCGGCTGCCACATAGGCTAGATCCAGCGAGGCTGCGCCTGGACGCCTGATACCTGCCGTTTGTCCGGCGATTTCGTGCATGCAATCCAAATAAGGCTTCATATGGTTTAGCGCAAAACCGCTAAAAGGAATACCCGTGCCGATTAAGGCGCCATCCAGGCTGCGACGACCAGATACCCGCAGGCGTTTTCCGTTCATAGCAGCGCCATCGCCTTTGCTGGCAGTAAATTCTTCACGCTTTATAGGGTCAAAAATTACCGCATGCTGAACGCGGCCCTTGTACTTACAAGCAATGGAAATGGCAAAGTGGGGGATGCCATGAAGAAAATTAGTGGTACCGTCAAGGGGGTCGATCACCCATTCATAGTCGGGGTTTTCGCCAGTGCTAGCCCCTGTTTCTTCGCCGCGAATGCTGTGGTCGGGATAGGCCTTACGCAATTGATAGATGATTTCCTTTTCGGCCGCACGGTCAACCTCTGTGACGAAATCATTACGTCCCTTTTCTTCTATTGCAAGCAGGTTAACGCGCTCCAGCGCATCAACAATAATTTCTCCGGCTTTACGCGCCGCCCGCGATGCGATATTCAGCATAGGTTGCATGATGAAGGTACCTAGTTTTTTAAGGAGCAATATAAAATGGCTGGCTATTCTAACAGGGAAAAAGGGTGGGAACTATAGAAGCCATTTAACATTGAGCGAATTAATGGGGGTAACGCCACTCTCGGTCCGGCCTCAGTATGCCTTCTCATTGAGATTTTTGACAAAACCATCAAAACGAATCTGGTAGGTAAGATTGTGTTTACTTAGCTATTGGTTACAATAGCCCACTGTGCCTGAGGAGGTTCAGTAGTTTTTCTGGGGTAGTCTACCCATAAATAGATATTCATCTTGTAAAGAGGATGCTGAAAAGCATCCTCTATTTGTCGTTTTGTTTGAGGAAGCAGCAGTGTCAGATAATTTTAAAGAAGAATCGTTGTACTACCATCGCTACCCAGTGCCGGGTAAATTGGCGATCGAACCCACTAAACCGATGGCTAATAAGCGTGATTTGGCGCGAGCCTATTCTCCCGGCGTCGCCTATGCCTGCGAAGCCATTGTGGAAGATCCGAAAGAGGCTGCGTCACTGACCGCTCGAGGTAATTTGGTTGGCGTGATAACCAATGGTACGGCAGTGCTTGGCCTGGGCGCGATTGGGCCATTAGCGTCCAAGCCAGTAATGGAAGGCAAGGCGGTGCTGTTTAAAAAATTTGCCAATATTGATGTGTTCGATATTGAGTTTGATGAGAGCGATCCGGATAAGTTGATCGAGCATATTGCTGCGTTGGAACCAACCTTTGGTGGCATTAACCTGGAAGATATCAAAGCACCTGAGTGTTTCTATATTGAGAAGCAATTGCGCGAGCGCATGAGTATTCCGGTCTTTCATGACGATCAACACGGCACTGCGATTGTAGCAGCGGCAGCGGTCTACAATGGGCTGAGTATCGTTAATAAAAAGATGGAAGAGGTTAAACTGGTGGCCTCAGGTGGCGGCGCTGCCAGTATCGCCTGTATCGATCTGCTCGTCAGCATGGGCCTTTCCCGTGATAATGTTTATGTCTGTGATAGCCGTGGCGTGGTCTATAAAGGCCGTGTTGATGGCATGAACGAGTACAAAGAAAAATATGCCCAGGACACTTTGCTGCGGACTCTGGATGATGCCATTGCTGATGCCGATATCTTTATGGGCCTCTCCGGCCCTGGCGTACTGACTCAGGATATGGTGAAGAAAATGGCGGATAAACCGCTGATTTTGGCTATGGCGAATCCGACACCGGAAATTTTACCCGAGCTAGCGCGCGAGGCTAGGCCGGATGCCATCATCGCAACCGGACGTTCTGATTACCCCAACCAGGTTAATAACGTTCTGTGTTTTCCTTTTATATTCCGCGGCGCACTGGACTGTGGTGCAACCACGATTAACGAAGAAATGAAGCTGGCCTGCGTGAAAGCCATTGCGGCCCTGGCACGCAAAGAATCCAGCGAAGTGGTAGCAGCAGCCTACGCTGACGAAGAATTAAAATTCGGCCCTGAATACCTGATTCCCAAACCCTTCGATACCCGTTTGATTGAAGAATTACCCGTTGCTGTGGTGGAAGCGGCAATGGCCAGTGGTGTTGCGGCGCGGCCGATTGATGACTTGGTCGCCTATCGTAGAAAGCTACATAGTTCGGTACATCGCAGTGGTTTGTTCATGCAGCCAATTTTTGAGGTGGCGCGACGTTCGCAGGAACGTTTGGTTTACGCCGAAGGCGAAAATGAAGATGTGTTGCGTGCGGTTCAGGCGGTGGTTGATGAAAAAATCGCCCGTCCAATCGTGATTGGACGCCCTGACATCATTCAGGAACGCATTGAACAAATGGGCTTGCGTTTGCAGGCAGAGCGGGATTTTGAGCTAGTCAATCCAGAGAAGAGCGAAGGGCACCAGGAATACTGGGAGTACTATCATTCGTTGGTGGGAAGAAACGGCGTGTCGGTGGAAGCCGCAAAATCCATCATCCATACCAATAGCACAGTGTTGGCAGCGGTTATAGTGGCCTTGGGTGAGGCGGACGGTTTAATTTGCGGAAAAGTTGGACGCTTTGATTACCATATGCGTGACATTATGGGGGTAATCGGGCCTCGTGCTCGGGGTCAACATGTGTCCTCAACTTCGACTCTACTACTGCCTAAGGGAGAGCCGCTATTTTTGGCGGATTCCTTTATCAATGTAGACCCGACGGCTGAGCAGATTGTGGAAACGGCCAAGGCGAGTATTGAAGTGGTACGTCATTTCGGTGTCAAACCAAAAGTGGCGTTATTGTCGCATTCCAACTTCGGCACATCCAATGCCAGCTCAGCGATAAAAATGCGTAAAGCTTCAGAGATTTTGCGAGCAACCATGCCGGATGTGCAAATTGATGGCGAAATGCACGCGATGTCAGCTATGCGACCGGAATTGCTGCGCACTGTTTTCAAAGATTCTGTGCTGAAAGGGCAAGCCAATCTGCTGATTATGCCAAACCTGGATACCGCTAATATTGCACTAGGCCTAATTCGTTCATTGACCAACGCGCTGTTAATCGGCCCACTATTATCAGGCTTGGCCAAGCCGGCACACATTGTTATTCCTTCGGTCACCCCGCGTGGGATTTTGAACATGAGTGCCTATACCGCTGCGGACATCCAGCGTTACAAAGGGAAAGCAACCTGATTAGATAATGCCGGGCAGGGGTGACCCGGCGAGTTGGATTATTCTGCCGCCTCGTCACTACAAGCGCGCAGCCGGTATTGACGAGGGGTAACACTGTAATGTGCCTTAAAACAACGGTGGAAATGGGATAAATCACCAAAGCCCCATTCCAGCGCAATGTCCGTGGTTGAAAGATGCTGCATCGACGAACTGGCCAACGTTCGCGAGCATGCCTCAAGCCGTTGCTGCTGAATGTAGCGGGAAACTGAAATCCCCTCTTCTTTAAATAACATGTGCAGATAACGTTTGCTGATACCCTCTGCCTGCGCGATGAATTCGGGTGATAATCTCGAATCTTGCAGATGCATGGCAATAAAACGTTTGATACGACGTAAATGATCCTGTACCGCATTTTGCTGAGGAGACATATCTGCGCTGGACATGGCTTCCAGTGAGGTAATGAGCAAGTCAAGAATATTTGTTTCCAGGCGTTTGACTATCGCTGGGGCGAGCATGTCGATACGTTGCACTAGTGAAAATAAAAACTGGCTTAGCAGGCCGTGGGTTGGGAATTCACTACCCATGCGAATGCCAAGAAAATCGTTTGGGGATTTTAATAATTCCTGTAGCGTCGATTGTGGTATCGCCAGCACTGCCTGTTGGTAATGCGAAGGCAAATGCAGTTGATAAGGCTCAGTGGTACTGCAGAGTGCAAAATCACCTGGCTTGAGGTGGGCTTCACGCCCGCATTGCTGGAGAAGGCTCTCGCCTTTTAACTGAAATTTAACGAGGTAGAAGGGATCCGCTATTTGCGCGATATCCTGCTTACGGCGAGTAACCGTCAGCGAGTTACTGGAAACACGTGCAAGCCGCATTTTATCCAGTTCGGTATGATAGAGTTCGGCGGCAAAACCAGTAGCCTGTTTGCTGCGATTGATGCTCACATCCATTTGGCAAAAGGTACGGCAAACCGAATGCGTAAAGTGGTCAAACTCCGCGATGGAATGGAACTGTGACTGTGATGAATTACCTGTCATAAATCGTTACCAGCGTGCTAACTACTCGATTTGATAACCTATCTTGTCTTCCCCATAAGGATTGGTCAAGCTGGAATTGAGTCTTTGGTGGATTAGATGGCCTAAATTTGATCGTTTCACACCGAACACAAAGTGCCAGCTAGCGTTTTCTTCGTGCGTTGGCACGTCTTCTGGCAATGGCATCTCGATTGACTTCGATAAAACGCTTTATCCAATAGGAAAGGATAGATTTGCGTCCGGTTGCTAAAAACGCATAAGCGCCGGTGGCAACAGTGAGGGCACCAATTGAGTCCACCATGAGGTCGCTCATGGTGTCATCCAACCCGCTCTTTTGCATGCGCATCGCAAACAGCTTATCCATGCTGTATTCGAAAATCTCCCAGATAGTGCCGATCGAGAGTGCAAAGGCGAATGCAAACAGGCAGATGAAAGGATGTGACAGCTCAAGGTCGATACGCGCATTAAAGTTTAAAACCCAGACCAGGCAGAGTCCAAGCATCCCCAGCAGTAAACCAGAGGTTAAGTGCAGCAGCAAATCCCACCACCAAAAACGTTCATAAAAACCAGCCAGCTCGCCAAGAAAAATCGCCGCGAATATAAAGACTACTGTGGCGAGGTCAAATTCAACCGGTAAGGAAACCTCAAACTGTCTGGCAAAGAGGGTGGGAGCGAGTGACAGCAAAATAATGCCTAACACGATCAGGGCATTAACCCAGTTTTGGTGATAAGCGGAAATGCAAGCGCCGACAAATAGAGTGCCGAGGAGAATGGATTTAAGCAGTCTGGGGTTGACCTTAATCATCATTTTCAGTCCCATATCGATGCCTACCTTACTTTAAAGATGTAGCCATTATCGTCCTATGGTCAGGTTTTTCCAGTGCTTCCTGTTACAGACAGGAGTAACCGATGGCGATAGAATGCAACAATTGGAAGAGAATTTTAATTGTTTGAGAAAATTGAGAAAGTGCTCTTATTTTGCCCGTGTCGGCAAAATTTGGACAGGAAGCCCTATGAAAAGATTCATGATATTGCTGTTGCTAGCTCAGGTCGCCCAGGCACAGGTTTATAAATGGGTTGACGATAATGGCAAGGTGCATTATTCCGATGAAATCCCGGAAGGAAGGGATGTGCTTGAGGAAAATATCGAAATTAAAAACAGCCAAATACAGATTATGGGTGAAAAAGACATGCAACTGCTGGAAACCTATGATACTGACCGTGAACAGCGCAAGGAGGCTAATAAACTGGAGCAAAAGCGGTTAGATCAGGAAGCGAGTAAATCTGCCAATGTGGTAAATAAAAAAGTTTCCTTGCCAGAGAAGCACCGATGTTTTGGCCCTTCGCCATCTTCGACGCCTTCTGGTGTTTCTCATCTGGAAGTAAACGCCAGGGAGTTAGGTGATGAACAGATTGAAACGCTGAAAAATATTTTTGACAAAATTCGGGGAAACTGGAGAGGTACGGCGGAAGGAGTTACCTGCTTAGGTACGGTCGAGACCCCAAAGCTGAAGCCGGAGGATTTTAACTTGAGGGTTGAGGCGCGGGTAGATTTTTCTTCGACGTTGAGGATAGAGGCGGATCTCGAATCAAAACATGGTGGTTCTCGGCGCAGTGAAAAGTATGACTTTCATTTAGAAGATGATTTTCTCAGACTGAATTTTTTTGGCAAAGGTGGGGATATAGAGCTCCGTCATCTAACTAAAGAAGGCTTTACTATTTTGCAAAAAAAATGGCATCGCAATATTTTTGTCGAGACTTTAATTGCAATCAACCTGAACGGAAATGCCTTAATCATAGAAAGAATCAACTACGCCAACGGTATTCTTGGTGGCGTGAGTGTTTGGGCGTTAGAAAAATACTAACCAAGACAGCTTAATGTTTTTCCGCAAGCGCGCACCAATGCTTTGCAGAATCCGTGTCTGGCGCTGTGCCCTGGCCTAGTTCGTACATAAGACACAATTTCCACATCGCCTCCGGAGAGGCCTCTTGCGTGTGTGTTGCTGCGCTAAGGAAACATTGCAGTGCAGATGCATACTTGCCATCGCGGTAAAAGATAACACCGACATTATAAATCTCAGTTGCGGTTAGGTCGTTATCGACAGTGCAGTGGTGAAGTTGCGCAATCGGCCCGGTTTCCGGGCTGCCGTTAAGGTGCTGCTGAGAACTGACTTGATCGCGAATTAATTTTTGCAAGTCTGCGGGTTCAAATAAAAACCAATCGTCGTTCATCGCTATTCTGGTATAAACAGAGAATAGCAATGCAGACTCCATTTTGAGTCGCCTCACAGCGAGGCCTCCATTTGCGCTACTTGTAAAACGATATTCCCACCATTTCGATATCGGGGCGCCCAGGCCAAAAGTGCCGATCCAGTAGGCAGCTGTGTATAGAGGGTCATACTTTTCCTGGTTGTAATCCTTGAAGCCTTCATGGGTTGTTTTGCTGGCCAGCGCCCAACGATTATTTTTACAGTACGACTGGTCTAGATCGAATAGCTGTTCACCGATGAGTTTTTCCATGCCGTTACTAATACCAAAGGCTTTAATTCGTAGCTGCTTTTTGCCTACCGCTTCAATATTAATATGGGTGACATCAATAATTGAAAAATCGCTGATAAATATATGAGCCATTGTCGGTGCTGGAAATTGATAGGAGTTTTCGTATTCGTAATGGGCGTTACTGCTGATATTGTTGAAGGTGCCGAGAGGTGGGTTGCAGTGATCCGTTTTAGCGGTAGTCAATGTGGGCCAATGCCCAGGGTAATTGCTTTCCTCCGAGCTGATAGTGGCACAACCGCATAGAAATATAACCAAGTAAGCTATACTCACTGGCCTATGCCGCTGATAGCGCCATTTCTTCATACAGGAATCCTGCCGATAATGGTGGCAAGAATATAGCGGGTTATTGATTGAGTCTACACTTATTTGTTGGCCTCTCGGGCTGTGTTAATTGGCACATTGATTGTTTTAAAGAGGGCTCAGCGCCAGTTTTGCTGAATTTTTAATGCGCTTCTCATCCTGCCAAAACTCGGATGTAGGAATTTGTTCGAGTGTTTTGGCATTACGTTGCATGAGCACTTCGATACCGCCGCCCCAGGAATAAAGCAAAGTTTCGCGGCGATCCCAGATGCTGACCTTGAGAGTAGATGCGGCGATGGTGCCGCCATAACTCTTACCAGTAATAAATTTCATTAAGCCATCACCTTTGTGCGCTATTTTTTGTGATGCACCATCCCATTCCGCCTTATCATTCATGAAGGGCGCGCCTACTGCTCGTACGCGGAGCGAGACTATCCCATCCACTTTATGCCGTAACAGCAATTCCCGATAACTGTGATCAAGCACCGCAGCAAGTTTTTTGGGATCTTCTTCCCCCGCTTGATGGGCCAAACCAACGAGGCTGTTCATCTGTTGTCGGATATCCTGCATAATCTGTGGTGGTAAAACCTTAAAACCTTCTTTTTTCAAACGTTTAACCACCTCCTGCTCAAGCATGCTTTTGACGCTGTCTGGCATTTTTAAATCGGCAGCAGCGTCTAGTGGCGCGACGGCGAGGTGGTGATATTCTTTTTTTAACGCGCTCTTTTTAATGTTGATAAAAGCATCTTTGCTGGATTCCGCATAGCTCAAGTTTGCGCTGAAAAGCAGCATTAATACACAAGAAAGGTAGCTTTTAAGCTGTTTCATAACGCCTCCCTCATTATTGATTTGACGAGTCAATATACCAGCGGATAATAGGCGCGTCCGCGGCATCGGGTGCGAGTGCCAGATAGCGATCGAAAGCGGCGGTTGCCAGCTCATTCAATTGCTGCTGACGATAGGCCATACCCAGTTCTTTATGCGCTAGCGCGAACTTCGGATCGACAGCGATCGCTTTTTGATAAGCCGTTAGACGCGGTTTAAAGTCGGGGCCTTCTGGGTATTCTTTCCGATAGGCTTCACCGACCATGTAATGCCCAATTGGCCTGTCTGGTAAAGCACGGGTGTAGCGTTGCAAGGTTTTGTGTGCACGTTGATAACGTTGCCGTTGAAGATCCAGTTGAGCATCTACCAGCAGTGCATTGCCGTAGGCTTCGACATAGGATTGTTCTGGTGGAATATTATGCGGTGGTGATTTTATCCTTTTGATCTGCTTTTTAAGGTTTTTCAGCCGGGAGTCAATGTCCGGGTGGCTGCTCCATATTTTCCCCACATTGACTTGGTCGTCTTCTTTGATACGTAAAGCTTCAAAGGCAGGCAACGCTTGATTGGGTTCGTAACCGGCCGCAACCAGTAACGCTAAACCCTGCTCATCCGCTTTGGTTTCGAGTTTGCGGGAATATCCGCTGGTAACCAAGTCAGTCCATACCTGTCCTGCGCCCATCAGGCTGGTATCCAGGGCTCCGGTTTTCGCCGCGACGGCGGCGGTGGCGAGCAGGCCCAAGCCTTTACCGATCGCCGATTGCTTTTGTTTGGATTTTATTTGGATATAGGCATGTCGATTCAAAAAGTGTGAGATTTCATGGCCAAGAATTGCCGCTAATTGAGCTTCGTTCTCCAACTCAGCCAGTAACCCGGTTTGCACCGCAATGGTGCCATCGGGGTAAACCCAGGCGTTAACGGTTGGGTCTTTGAAGATCAGTACTTTCACTTCCATGCCAATGGTTTCCACCATATCACCCATCAGCCGTGTTACTAAAGCTTCAAGCTGAGCTTCCATCTCAGGGTCATCAATCACCTCGCCAGTTTCGCGAACCTGCTTTTGGTGTGCCTTGCCAATTTCCCAGATCTGTTTTTCTTCCTGACTTTCCGGTACAGAATGTGGGATTTCGTTGATAGGTTGGTATTTTGCTGCGAGACTCAGGGTGCTTAGCGCAGTGCCAAAAGTCAACAATAGGATGGGTAAGTATGGTGGACGTTTCATCGTGCCTCCTACTTGCGACGGTCATTAGACTTCCCGGTGGACGGGTTCCGTACCAAGAATATACGCCTATAGATCGTGTTTTTCTAATTGAATTGTGGAATAGCGGGGCGTCTAGAGGTTTTTCATGGAACAAAATGCTAGCTTATTTCAGGCTCTTTTTAAAATCTCGGTTAATGCCGCTAAGGATATTTCAGCCCGAAATAACACCCGATTGTCGGTAAGCAAACCATAGCAATGATAAAGTTGTTGTGCTGCACCGGAAGCGCCTAACCCCTGACCACTGGTCATTATCTGTGGCGGCGCCACCAGGATATTAAGTTGATCGTTGCTCTTTAGCCTAGCATTGAGAGCTCTATCTACCGAAAACTTATGCGAGGTATAGACCATCGGGTCTTTTTTGAAATCGTGCCCTTGTTTAAATGCCCGCTCCAGTAGCGCACAGGAAACCAGTGCCATCGGAAAGGTCTCAGGAAAGATAAACTTATCATTCAGCTCGTCAAAATAATCTGATTGTTCTGCCAGTGAGCCCGATAAAAAATTCTTAGCATTGCCAACGTTCATGTATTTACGTTTGATGAAATAGTGCTGATCTGAGAAGAATGAGCGATCATCTAATAGCTTTAAATCCGGCAGCCAGCTGAGGTCGGAGTCTGCTAAACATAATGGTGTTTGCGTTTCCTTTTTGTAGCCCAATAAAACCACCCCTGCGTCGGTCTTGATGGCGACACGGTTAGAAAGAGTTGGCGTATCTGCGGTGCTTAAAACGGACTTTCGTATATCCACCGCAACAGCTTGCTCCGGTTTTACCACATTGGCGAAAGTAAATTGATAATTACTAAATTGCAGTTGTTCTCGGTCAATTATTGCGTTCTCTTGTGCCTTTTCGCGAAACAGCCGTAATTGATATTCGATCAAACATTCGAGTTGGAAGCCCAGAACAATCGGTCCGGCAAACGGATTGCCGACAATTTGCGGCCAATGATTTTTGTCATGAAAAAGATTGAAGTCGTCGGTTGAGTTGCGCGCAACTTCGATATGTATTTGTGAAAATAGGAAATTGTTATTGTTTGGTCGTGCTGTCATCTGCCTAACCCCTTGAGGTCCATGGAGCTATTAACCATCCGTTGGCGAATAGATTATCGTATCGAGTAGAACTACGCTACTACCTTTATATCCCCCTCAACCATGCCTTCTCCCTAAGAAGATATGGTTGGTCTCGATCAAGCAGATTTACTTTCCTGATACTGCAGCACCAGGCTATAAATCACGGGTAATACCAACAGGTTCAACAGTAGCACCGAGAACATGCCTCCTAACATAGGCGCGGCGATGGGTTGTGTGACATCTGAGCCGGTACCGCTACTGAGCATGATCGGTACTAAACCGGCCATAGTTGATAGCACTGTCATGGCGATGGGGCGCACACGTTTTGAAGTCGCCTCGAGGACGGCATCTTTGATTGTCTCAGCGGCTAGTTTCGAATCGCTTTCTGTGCGCCGTGACGTAATTTCGCGATCTATAAAACCTAAAACCAGCACACCAATTTCTGCCGCCATTCCGGCGAGAGCGATAAAGCCAACCACGACTGCGACGGAAAGATTATAGTTGTTGGCGTAGATCAGCCAGATACCGCCCACCAGCCCGAAGGGGATAGAGAGCATTACGACCAGCGGGGCAGTGACGTTACGAAAATTTAGGTAGAGCAGCAAAAAAATAATCAGTAGGGTAATCGGCACAATGATGCTTAGCCGCTCAGCAGCCCGCTCCATGTATTCAAACTGCCCAGCCCAATTAAGTGCGTAACCGACTGGTAGGTTAATTTCGTCAGCCACTCGCTGTTTGGCTTTGCGGACAAATCCGCCGACATCCGAGCTGGCTATATCCACATAAACCCAGGCGTTCGGTCTGGCGCCTTCGCTCTTAATGACAGACGGGCCGCGTCGGTACTCGATATCCGCCACCATAGTTAGGGGAATCTGATTGCCGCTTGGTGTTGGAATTAGCACACGTTTCAGGCTTTCCAGATTATCCCTCAGCGCTCTGGGATAACGCAGATTTACTGGGTAGCGTTCCAGGCCTTCGACGGTTTCGGTAATATTCATGCCACCAATGGCGGTAGCGATAACGTCTTGTACCGCGCCCACCGTCAGGCCATAACGGGCAGCATTATCACGATTGATCGTAAAATCCAGATAGTAGCCGCCGACTGATCGGTCACCGAAAGCAGAAGTGGTTTCCGGTAGCTTTTTCATTACCTGCTCAATGTCCCTGGTGAGCTTTTGTAGTACTGAAAGGTCAGGCCCCGAAACCTTAATGCCGACTGGGGTTTTAATACCCGTGGCAAGCATATCCGTACGGGTTTTAATGGGCATAGTCCAGCTGTTTGCCAAGCCAGGAAACTGAATCGCTCGATCCATTTCCGCCATCAGTTGCTTGATGGTTTTGCTTGGGTCAGGCCATTCCGCTTTCGGTTTTAATCGTATGGTTGTTTCCAACATCGACAGCGGCGCTGGATCGGTGGCAGTTTCCGCACGTCCAGCTTTGCCAAATACCGAGGCTACTTCTGGGAAACGGGCCAAAATCTTATCGGTCTGCTGCACCAGCTCTTTAGCTTTGGTAATTGAAATACCAGGAAAGGTGGTGGGCATATAGAGAATATCGCCTTCGTCCAGTGGCGGCATAAACTCGCTGCCTAATTGCGCATAGGGGTAATAGGTCGCTGCAAGTAAGACTGCTACGAGGGCAAGAGTAATGATCCGGTGTTGCATCGCCAAGCGCAAAACCGGGGTGTGTAACTGATGCAGCAAACGATTGATCGGGTTTTTCTCTTCGGAGGTGATTTTGCCGCGCAGGAAGTAACCCATCAAAACCGGCACCAGTGTGATGGCAAGAATCGCTGAAGCGGCCATTGCGTAGGTTTTGGTAAAGGCGAGTGGGCTGAACAAACGACCTTCCTGAGCCTGCAATGTGAATATTGGCATAAAGGAAACGGTGATGATGAGTAGCGAGAAGAAGAGTGATGGCCCGACTTCACGGCAGGCTTTGCCAATTGCTTGCCAATGTTCTTTGTCTGTCAGGTCTTCGCCTTTTGCCGTGATCGCTTTTGCTAAACAGCGATGGCCATTTTCCACCATCACGATAGCCCCATCGACCATGGCACCAATGGCGATGGCAATTCCGCCAAGTGACATTATGTTGGCATTCAGTCCTTGCCAGCGCATGACCAAAAAGGCCATCAAAATACCTAAGGGAAGGGTGATGATGACGACCATCGCTGAGCGGACGTGCAGTAAAAAAAGCATCACCACCAGGCTGACAATTAGTAACTCTTCCAGCAGAGCAGTATTTAAGCTATTGACGGCGCGTTCGATCAGATCACCGCGATCATAAACCGGGATAATTTCTACCCCTTCCGGCAACCCCTTTTTAAGCTCTTCCAGCTTGGTGCGCACGGCCTTAATTGTAGCCAGCGCATTTTCGCCATAACGCATAACCACCACGCCACCGGCCACTTCGCCTTCACCGTTAAGATCAACCACACCGCGCCGCAATTCGGGGCCAAGATGGACTTGCGCGACATCGCGCAGACGCACAGGCGTGCCGTTCGCATCAACAGCAACAGGAATACTGTTGAGGTCGCTAATTGATCGGATATAACCGAGACCGCGCACCATGTATTCGGTTTCCGCCATTTCGAGCAGGCGGCCACCGACATCCTGGTTGGAAGCTTTGATCGCCATTTTTATCATGTTGAGGGAAATGCCGTAGCGCTGTAACGCATTGGGGTCGACCTCGACCTGATATTGTTTGACGAAACCGCCGATGGAAGCGACCTCGGCAACGCCATTGACCGCTTGCAAGGGATACCGTAAATACCAGTCCTGCAGCGAGCGCAACTGTGCGAGGTCGTGTTTGCCGCTACGATCAATCAGGGCATATTCGTAAATCCAGCCGACCCCGGTCGCATCCGGCCCCAGCGTGGGGGTGACGCCCTGAGGTAGTCGACTACTGGCGAAATTGAGGGCTTCTAATACCCGTGATCTGGCCCAGTACATATCGGTGCCGTCTTCAAAAATCACATAAACGAAGGACATGCCGAAGAAAGAGTAGCCGCGCACCACTTTGGTTTTTGGCACCGACAGCATGGCGGTAGTTAGCGGGTAGGTCACCTGATCTTCGATCACCTGGGGCGATTGACCAGGATGCCTGGTAAATAGAATGACCTGAACATCAGATAAGTCCGGGATCGCATCCATCGGCATATTTTTGTAAGCGTATAACCCACTTAAGCCAATTAGCAGCGCAGCCAGCAGCACCAGAAACCGAGTGCGTAATGAAGCCGTAATGATAGCGTTAATCATGCTGGTGTGCTCCGTGATGATCCGGGTTTTCCACTTCCTGATCTACAACAGGTATGTCACGTGAACTTGCGTTATGTAAGCTATGCTCGGTGTCATTTGCTGGTGTTTCAGTGGTGGTAATTACCGGTGCCATCAACCCTAGCATTTTACTCGTGGCTTCACTTAATTTTGATTCTGAATCCACTAAAAATTGTGCTGATGTGACGATTTCATCACCGGCTTCGAGCCCTTTCAATACCTCTACCTGACCCGCAGATTCCAAGCCCAGAGTGACGATTCTGGGGGTAAACTTGCCGGGTGAGAGCACCAGAAAAACTTGATCCTGACTACCGGATCGAATTACCGCCTCAGCGGGAATAACGACGGCGTCTGCCTGAGTGTCCGCCCGGATAATCACCTCGGCAAACATATCAGGGCGCAGCAGCAGTTCAGGATTATCAAACACCAGGCGTACTTTGATGGTACGGGTTTTGGTCTCGGCGTAGGGGTAGATATAATCCAGTTTGCCGACAAAGGTTTTGCCCGGCACGGAGGCTAAGGTCATGGCAACCTGGTCGCCAACCTTAATCCAGGGCAATTCATATTCGTAGACATCCGCAAATACCCAAACTTGGCTTAGGTCGACCAGCATGTATAACTCCGTTGCCGGGGTGACGTATTGTCCTTGGCGTGCACCGATGCGAATCACCGTACCTGCGGTCGGTGCGTGAATATGCAGATTTTTTTTGATCTGCCGGGTTTGTTCCAATTCGCGAATCTGATGTTCGGCAACATCCTGCATCTCAAGCCGTTGCCGCGCACTGGTGACCAGCGATTCCGCGCCTTTGCTAATTTCGGCGAGGGGGCTTCCCTTAAGCGCCGCGCGATTATTTAAGGCCAACAGATATTCCTGCTGCGTGGAAACCAGGTTGGGTGAATAGATGCTCAATAAAATATCATCACTTTTCACCTGCTGTCCGGTTTTATCAATGCGGATTTCATCGATCCAGCCTTCTACCTTGGGGTGTAAATTAACGATGCGTCGCTCATCAAAGGCAACCCGACCCAGCGCACGAATAGAGCGGCTCAACGATGCCCGTTTTGCAATCGCTGTGCGTACTCCGATGTTTTGTACCATCACCGGATCAATGCTCACGGTGCCTGCGCTATCGTTGCCCTCAGCGGCATTAGCGAAAACCGGCACATAGTCCATGCCCATGGAATCCTTGGTGGGCACCGGAGAGGTGATGGCGGGGTTCATCGGGTTGCGGTAAAACAGCGGTTGCGCAGCCTTACTGGCACTGGGTTGCGCCGGTTCAACCTTGCCGTCAGAGAACCAATAACCGGCGAGCAGCCCGATGGCGAGCATGAGAATGGCGATAACAATGCTGGACTTATTCATAAATTGTATCCTCTCCAACTGCGGCTTCTAGGCTGGATAATGCCTGTTTGGCTTCACTGAGCGTCTTCCAATATTGCAGTTCATAATTGAATAGAGTGATTTGGCTGCGTATGAGATTGAGGAAGTCGACCTGGTTCACCTGATACCCGGCCAGCATAGATTCAACCGTTTGCCGCGCCTGCGGTACGATGCCTTTTTCAAACAAAGTAAACTGTTCGCGTGACCGCTGGTAATCAGTGACCGCGTTGGAAATCTCCGCCATTACCTTAAGTTTATCGTCCAGCAGGGCGTAGCGATTTTGTTGGAATTCGCTGCTGCGTTGTTTTATCGCTTTCGACTGTTTGGCCCCTGCATATAGAGGGATTTTTACACCGATCATAAGTGATAAAAAATCTGAGCGAGATCCGCCCATAGGTAACGAATTGCTACCCTGTCGATCGCCGTAAGTCAGCCCCAGACTGAAATCCGGATAGCGATCACGTTTGGCTAAATCCAACTGGGATTGGGCGCTGGCGAGTTGTTGTTCCGCTTGCTTCAATAAGGGGCGTGAGGACTCGGCGTGCTCATAGTAAAACGCTTCTGCTTTAATATCCGGTAGCTGCTTTGATACCTGACTGGGTAATAGTAACGATTGATTTGGCTGGGTATTCATCAGAATATTAAGTTTGATCGATTGCCGTAACCGCAGGGCGCGCAATTGGATATGCTGATCCACGAGTTTGGACAGTTCCAGTTGTGCCAGCAATACGTCCTGTTGCAAGCCCTTGCCAGTCTCATATTTGGTGATGGCGACTTCAATAAACTGGCGCAATAAAGACTGATTGTTGATGGTGGTTTCCAAGGCGCGGTCCAGGTAATAAAGTTGCCACCAGGCTTCGCGGACAGTGTTGATAAGTCCCAGACGCATCTCGTCCACGGAATGAGCCGCCGCTTCAGCGCGATACTCAGCCGCTTCTTTGCGCAAGGATAGTTTGCCCGGAAACGGAATCGCCTGCGTCACGCCGAACTGTATTTGCGTCATGGGTTCCTGATCGAAATCGAAGGAATCCGTTGGCATATTCATCAGGCCGAGTTGCAACATGGGGTCAGGCAAGGCGCTGACCTGAGAAGGAATTTCCGCAAGCGCCGCATAGCGCGCTTGCACTTCGGCCAGCGATGGATTGTTACTGACCGCAGCTTCCACAGCGGTTTCCAGTGCTAATTCATTACGGCCTATCGACGCCTGCGTCTGCGCAATAACTAACATCAGCAGACAGGTAGCTGTGCGCAAAAAGAATGAAACAGCACAATGCCATTTCGTGCGAGTAGCTTTGGTTTTCATAGTCGCTCCCGGAGCGGATTACAGTCAAAACAGATATCGGGAGCTTAATGTCTCCCGCCAATAGATTACGGATAGCTGAGTGGTGACTCAAAACGCCAAAAAACGGGCGCAACTATCCTGTATTAGCAGGAAATAGGAGGTCGGAAGAGCGAACTTGAAACTTGGTTTTTTTGGGAGTTTTGGTATTGGCTTTCTAGTGAATCGATAAGCGGTGTAATTGCCGCCTGTGCCGAGGATAGTAAGCCAGACGCGCAGCCACCTAGATCACAGCCGCAGTCCTGCATATCACAATGGCTTACACTCGAAGCAGGGTCGACAGTGGAGGTTTCATGGCTGGAGTGATCCATCGGCACGGTCACCGCACCATCGAGTCCGGTATCTGATATCGTCGCCATCGGCAAACAAGGATTCGCCAACGCAGAAAACCCCTGGCCAAGAAAGACTAGTAGTGTCAGGCTGAGGAGAGTCTGTTTGATAGTTAACATTGTTTGGATGCAAACCCGTTTTTACCAACTGTGCTTAATAGAGTACATCAGATTGGCAGTAGTTCAATGATTTTTTTGATAGTGACGTAACCTCTATGCCTAATTAATATCAGCGAAATATTCGCTACAGGGGGCGTATTAATGTAATTTGGAGATTCCTATGGCACATGCCTTGTGTGAAACAAGTTGTCTGCTGGCAACGTTATTAAATAGGCATGCAGTGATGACAGTAAGGGTTTGTTATAACACGCACGAATTTGAAGCAGTGGATATCCATCTGCGAACTTTGCGTGATCGGCAGGAGTTTTCCGATGAGCAAGGTGTAGCGGCAGACCTGGGCATTTGCTCGGCGTCTTGGCCCATGTTTGGTGTTGTGTGGCCCTCCGGACTCGTGCTTGCCCACTACCTGTTTAACTTCGATATTACCAATAAACGGATTCTCGAAGTCGGTTGCGGTATAGGTTTAAGCAGCTTATTGCTGAACCACCTCAAGGCAGATATCACCGCCACCGACCACCACCCGGAAGCGGAAGCTTTCCTGATCAAGAATGCGCAGCTCAATCATGACCCCTTGATTCCTTTTGTGCGCACTGGCTGGGCTGACCCGAAAACCGCTTTGGGTGAATACGACCTAGTTATCGGTAGCGACCTGCTCTATGAGGACCAACATATTCATTTACTGGTTGCCTTTATTGCGCAGCACTGCAAGGCGCACTGTGACGTTATTTTAGTAGACCCCGGGCGTGGTAGACATACGAAATTCAGCCGTAAAATGATGGCGTTAGGGTTCACTATGGAGCTCACCAGATCAGGTGACAGGGCCTATCTGGATAAACCCTTTAAAGGAGTGATTTTGCGTTACACAAGGTAAAAGCGGCCGCGCCAGCAGTCAAATCCCTTCTCCCAAGGGGAGTGGCGATGTCGAAGCAGGGCGGTTGATTAGCACCGAACAATTGCATAAGGGTTTGGGCCAGACTAAATGATCGAAGTAGCATGGACGCACCGGGCACAAGAACACTTAAGAGAAATTTATCAACACATCGTGCAAGACCGCCAATCAAGGCCGAGCACTTACTCCTTCTGGAGCCGCATGGTACCGGAGTATCAAAACCCGACTATCCGGGAATCTTTGAGGGTGACTATCGAACAATCGATAAGAGGGGGTTTTAGTGCCTTATGGCTAAGACAAAATCGGCCATAAACCTTTTAAATCAAATGCTCAGCTATCGCCCAAAATCGTAGAAAGTCACAAATAACACATAAAATGTGTTCATTTTTCAAAAATAATCGTTATGCCTGATTATGCAGTTAAGGTCGTAAAATTGATCTTGAAGTTTTTTATAATAGGATGATTTTTCATCGAGTGGATCCATCATTTTTTTAAGTTTTACGCACTGATTGTGCTTTTCTTGTGATTCGCTGATTGTTTGAGATTTAGGTTTTGTTGCTAAGTATGTTAGTGCTTTGGCTGGTTTCCTTATTGGTTTTTTTATAGGTTTCTTTGCCGTGTTTTTGGTTAGTAGCTTTTGTTTATCTAATGAAGTGAATTGTGTCCTTAGATGGTTTATTTCTTTGTTTCGAGCATTGACCTTATGTTGAAGTATGGTGACTTCTTGTCGGGTTTCATTCCATTTCATCCAGTAATAGTAGTTCCCGCCTGCAAGGCATAGGCAGCTAATTGTGAGTATTGAATAGATGGTTATTAGGATTTTGTCAGCGTACATTTTGTGCTCCTTGTAGTATTACATCCAGATTACCGGAATCCCTATTCTATTAAGGGTATCCTCACATAGTTATCGCTTGAGCCTTGAGTATAGTATGTTTTTTGCGAGGACTAACCCTTTCCTGGTTCTTGGTAATTTTTGGCAGTTGCTTCGATTTTAGGACTAATTTGGCCTACATTAGGAAAGGTCGTTCCATTAGTTTTCAATCGGCGCCAACAATTAAGGTAACTATGCGATATGCTCATCTTGCTCTTGAAAACTTATTGGCGCGGTTAAGTATAACCCATTGAATAGCCTTTAAATTATTATGGTTACATGTAAGTTGAATTAAGATTTTCTTGTGAGATAATCGCTCTGCTTTGTCTGGTAGTAAGACTACATACAGTTTTTAGTTTGCTTCTAGCTAAGCTAAATAATCTAGTATTTACCAAAAATAAAAATAAGGAAAAAACATGCATCAATATTGTGTTAATAGACAACCTCAGCCAACTGGAGAACATGAAGTGCATAACTTGGGAGCAAACTGTCCGTACTTACCCGAATATAAAAATCAGTATGAATTGGGAAGTTTTTCTGATTGCTCAACTGCAATTTCAGTAGCTAAGGTTTTTTATAACAGCGTGGATGGGTGTGCTCATTGTTGCCCCGATTGCCATACTAGATAAATAAAAGGGGATATTTGAACAGTATAGGAAGGAGAATTAATTAGTTTTTTTATAAAACTGCACATTATCTGTGCATTATCTGTGCATTTAGAAGTTCAGTTGGTAGGGTGGTTTTTGCAAGCGGTTGAAAATAAAGGGAAAAATGGTGCCCAGAGACGGGATCGAACCATCGACACGAGGATTTTCAGTCCTCTGCTCTACCGACTGAGCTATCTGGGCATTCTTTTTACACTTTGTCGATGGATAAGCAGATAACCCAATCGAACAGGGCGGCTATTAAACCGTTCTAGCGAATTGTAGTCAAGAGTAATTCTGCCAAAATTTGGTTATTCCGGCTTGCTGGGTGGCACATAGCCCTCAGCGCGCGCGAAGTCTTCACCGGCAAGAAATTTTTCCATTTGCTCAGCCAGGAATTTGCGTGAGGCGGCATCGACCATATTCAGTTTGCGCTCGTTTATAATCATGGTTTGATGTTGCAGCCATTCCTGCCAAGCTTTTTTGGAGACGTTATCAAAGATATCCTGTCCTTTTGGCCCAGGATAGGGGGGGGCGTCGAGGCCTTCTAATTCTTGTTGATATTTTTTACAAAAAACTGTGCGACTCATGGGGCTTCCTAATCGTCATAAAACTGAGTGTTGCATTGTACTTAGCTAGGTAGGATAAGACTAGTTCAGTTTTTGCTTAGCCTCTTTCGAGTAGTTTTTTGATGGGAGCGGCGAGGCCAATTTTTTTAAGTTCTTCCGCCTGATACCAGCGCCAACGGTCTGAGTCTTGTATCTGTGTGCTCTGATATTGGATTTGTGCTTGGATTGGTTGTAGCTCAAGGTGAAAGTGGGAGAAGGTATGTCGTAGCTTGTCGCATTCGCTCGGATTGTTGATTTCGCATCCGAGTCTCTGCTGCCATCGCTCGTATAGCGTGTTTTTATCCCTATCTTCCGGCAAACTCCAAAGGCCACCCCAGATACCTGAAGGTGGCCGCTTTTCTAACAAAACTTCTCCGTTTTGGTTTTTTAAAATGAGGCAATAGGATTGTTTGGTGGGAATGTTAAATTTGAGTTTGCGCTGGGGAAAAGCCGTCACCTGGTCGCTCAAATGGGCAGCGCAGTTTCTACTTAGCGGGCATTGGTGGCACTGAGGCTTGGTGCGGGTGCAGACCGTCGCACCAAGATCCATGATCGCTTGGGTGTAGGCCGCGACGTTAGACTTTGGTGTGTAGTCTTCAGCATATTGCCAAAGCTTTGCCGCCACGGCGGATTGTCCTGCCCAGCCTTCGACAGCATGAAAGCGCGATAACACACGTTTTACATTGCCGTCTAAAATAGGCGCACGACCATTCATTGCAATACTGATAATGGCCCCGGCGGTGGAGCGGCCAATGCCGGGGAGCGCAGATAATTTCTCTACGGAGTTAGGAAAGTCACCTTGATATTGCTGCTGTATTTGCTTTGCCGTTTTATGCAGGTTGCGGGCGCGGGCATAGTAACCAAGCCCGGACCAGTGCGATAAAACCTGATCTTCGCTGGCAGCCGCTAAGGGTTTCACGCTGGGGAAGCTGGCGAGAAAACGTTCATAGTAAGGAATAACCGTGCTGACCTGCGTTTGCTGGAGCATGATTTCCGAAATCCATACGCGATACGGGTTGATCGCCTTTTGCCAGGGCAAGTCTGTGCGGCCATGCTCAGCAAACCATTTTAGAATTGCCTGATTAAACTTGCTGGGAGTCATTTGAATTTTAGTATTTGTTGCAGCTGGTCGCCAAAATCATCACCTAATTTTTTGCGTAGGGTTTCTTCCAGTTTACTGCCAGCTTTCAGCTTGAGTTCTTTTTCGGCAAGCGTAACAATTATTTTTTGCATTTGCTTCGCATCAATGGAACAGAGGTCGGAAGGCTCGGCATCCCACTTGCCCGCGCAGCGGATCGGCCACTCAATGTCGCGATAACGCGCGTGCACTTCGCAGGCTTTGTTTTCCAGGTCTCCCAACAGGGTTGTGTTAATACCTAAATCTAAGGTTTCCTGTGGCAGATTGATGGTGCCGGTGCCGCGTGCTTTGAGTTTTTCGACAGCGATGTTCAGGGCTTGCAAATTCACTAAGCCATTGTTAATGGTCATGCTGCCATCGAAAGTTTTGAATCGTGTGTTCTTAGTTGCGCTGGGTATTAATTCTAACTGGCGAATGGTGGCGATGCCTTCACAGACCATTTGCTCCAGGCTAATCTCCTTCAAGACGCCATTTGCCACCGAGAAATTGGCTTTACCGTTGAGGTTACGTTTTATTTGGTCTAGATCGTTCCCCTGCGCGTTGATATTGAGAGCTAGGTTTAATTTGCCGGAGATGTAGTCTATATCGGCTAGGGCTTTGAGCACTGGTCCGGCCTGCATATTATTGAGAGTTTTGTTGATGGCGATTTGTGGGGTTTTACCACGGGCGTCGATCACTCCGTCAATGGCAAAGTTACCCTCGTAGAGATCGCCTTTAATTCGCTCCAAGTTGATGAGCCCGTCATGGCCTTTAGCCTTAAAGTTGAGGTTCTCAATGGTTAACCCGGAGGCGACTAGTTTTTTAAGTTGCAGCACGCTGTCAATATTCAGAGCGCCCAGCAAAGCAACCGGTAGCAGCAGTGCTGGTGGCTGCTCTTTATTTTTCTGCTGTTGATCCGTTGCTGCGGCTGTTTTAGGCAAATAGCGGTCGAGATTAAAGGCGTCGCCGGAGAGGTTGAATACTATGTCCGGCTTATCATAGTTTTTAAGTACAAAATTACCGGTAAGTTTGGTCTGATCAAGTGTCAGATCAAGCTCGCTAATATTCAGCGACTGTCCGGTGGCTTTAAATTTGAATTGGCCAGCGAGCTGGTTTAACGCTTTCGGATCCTGCGGGGAGAGCGCATTACCTGACATCGCCAATAGTCGTTTTAAGTCGTTAAATTTAATTTGCAGCTTACCCTGGGTATTCGGTTCCAGGCTGAGCTGACTAATATTAGCGTTGCCGTGAGCTTCCACTAAACTTGATTTGACGGAGATGCTGTCCAATTTCAGGGTATCTTTGTCGGTGTCTAGCGTGGCAGATAATTTCATATCTATCGGTAAATCCATATCCGCAAGGCTGGGGACTTGTAGCAGCACTGCCCATTGGCTGGGGTTAAATGCGCCAATCTCCAATTGGCTGGTAAATTGCGGCTTGTTGAATAGCCTGCTTGTTTTAACGTCACCCAGGATGCGTGTTTTGGCGAGATCAATGCTCAAGTCTTCAAGTTGAGCGGCTTGATTGGGTAAGTCCAGGGTGATGTTAGTGTCGATATGAACTGGCACGCTGACCTTATTATCGGCTTGAAGATAATTGAAGTCAGCGGTCAGCGGAAAATGGTTAGAAAGCTCTGGGTTACGAATTTGCAGTGCTAGATCGAGCAGTTGATAATGGGTTTTTTGCTGTAAATCCCGATAGTTGATTTCAGCATTTTCAATGTTAACATCGCCCAGACTGAATGCTGCAAGGGGTGCACTGGCTAGCGATGCCTGGTTTTTGTTTGGCGTTTTACTGGTCGCGGGGCTGTCGATTTCCCAATTCCCTTTGCCATTCTTATCCACGATCAGGTTGAGTTTAAGGTGGTCTAGCTTGACGCCATCCACCACCAGCTCACCGTTGAGCAGGGGTTTGAGTTTCGCAAAAATTTGCAGCTGCTTAACTGCAGCAATTTCCTGTTGTGTTTTATTCAGCGTAACGCTATTGGCAGCGACACCTAACCAAGGAAATACCGAGAGAGAAAGATCTCCGTCAATTGCCAGTTCTAGTTGAGTTTGCTGTTTGACCCATTGCTGAATTTCCTGCTTAAAGTCATTGGGGTCAAAGATGGTCAATAAATAGAACGTGAATAATCCGATAGCGACTATCAGCGTAACTAAAGTTACCGCAAGGAATTTAAATAGTTTACCCATACATACCTCATGAGAGCTTTGTCTAACGGCTACGCTAGGCAACGGACTCAATAAATTACAAAATGTGCCATTCAGACAAGCCGTTTGGAAAAGGTTTCAAAGATTCAAATTATTTTGCGCGGATCTGTAGAACCCCTTGCTCGCTGCCTACCAACAGGACGTCGGCGGGACGCTGAGCGAACAAACCATTGCTGACTACTCCGACAATATTATTGATCTGACTTTCCAGTTTCATCGGTTGAATAATTTCCAGGTTGTGGACGTCCAGAATAATATTGCCGTTGTCGGTTACGAAACCGTCGCGGTACTCTGGTGCGCCGCCCAGTTTCACCAGCTCGCGTGCGACATGGCTGCGCGCCATCGGGATAACCTCGACCGGTAGCGGAAAGGCGCCCAGTACATCGACTTGTTTGCTGGCGTCAACGATACAGACGAACTCTTCCGCCACGGCGGCTATAATTTTTTCCCGTGTGAGTGCGCCACCGCCACCTTTAATCAGTTCCAGGGCCGCATTGGTTTCGTCGGCGCCATCAACGTAGACTGCCACCCTATCAACTACTGTTAGCTCATACACCGGAATGCCATGTGCTTTGAGGCGCGCTGTACTGGCAACGGAACTGGAAACAGCACCATCGAAGCGATGCTTAATTTGTGCTAAGGCGTCAATAAAACAGTTGGTGGTAGAGCCGGTGCCGACGCCGACAATGGTGTCATTCTGTAATCTATTTTGGATATGATCGACGGCAGCTTGCCCGACAGCCTGTTTCAGTTCATCCTGCGTCATGGGGCTATTTGTCATGGAGAAAGGTTTCCGCGAGTGAAAAGGGGAGTTGCGCCAAGATTATAAGGCCTTGGCGCGATTGATTATAGACTTGTTCGCCACTAACTCTTTATCATAGGCGTCTTTTCAAAGTTATAAGGTGATCACAGGTTCTCATGCCCCAACAGTACGTAAAAAAAATATTAGAAGCCAGAGTCTATGATGTCGCTATCGAGACCCCGATTGATGAGGCACGGTTCCTTTCAGAGCGTTACCACAATCGTATTCTGATTAAGCGCGAGGATTTGCAGCCGGTTTTTTCTTTCAAGCTGCGTGGCGCCTATAACAAGATGTCCCGTTTAACCACTGCACAACGTGCCAAAGGCGTAATTGCTGCCTCCGCCGGTAATCATGCGCAGGGGCTTGCGCTGTCTGGAAAAAAGCTGGGTATTAACACGGTTATTGTGATGCCGAAAACGACACCAAATATTAAAGTAGCGTCAGTACGCGCGCGCGGCGCAAAAGTCATTTTGCATGGTGATACCTACGATGAAGCCTCTGCCCATTCCCATAAGTTAGCCAAGGAAAAAGGCTATACTTATGTGCACCCTTTTGATGACCCTGACGTGATAGCAGGACAGGGTACCATCGGTATGGAAATTCTGCGCCAGGTGACTGGGCCGCTGCACGCAGTCTTTGTGCCGGTGGGCGGAGGTGGGCTGATTGCAGGTGTGGCTGCTTATATCAAATTCGTACGACCGGATGTAAAAGTGATTGGGGTAGAAGCCGAGGATTCTGCCTGCATGAAGGCTGCTTTGAAGAAAGGGCGTCGAGTCATTTTACCGGAGGTTGGCATTTTTGCTGATGGCGTAGCGGTGGCTCAGGCGGGCAAAGAAACCTTTCGTATCGTCAAGCAGTGTGTCGATGAAATCGTGACGGTCAATACTGATGAAATCTGTGGTGCGATTAAAGATGTCTTTGATGATACGCGCTCGATTGCCGAGCCTGCTGGCGCGTTGGCGGTGGCTGGGCTGAAAAAATATATCGAAACCAATAGTATTCGTGGTAAGACACTATTAGCTATTGATAGCGGCGCTAATGTTAATTTTGATCGTTTACGGCATATTTCTGAGCGTTCAGAATTGGGTGAAAAACGTGAAGCGATTATTGCCGTGACGATTCCCGAAGTGCCAGGAAGTTTTAAGAAATTCTGTGGTGATCTAGGTAAACGTAATATTACCGAATTTAATTATCGCTATGCCGATGAGTCGGATGCACAGGTTTTTGTTGGCGTTCAGCTCAGTGACGGTGGTAAAGAACGAGCTAAATTAATTGCCGAGTTAGGTAAGCTTAAATACGCTGTGCTTGATCTTACCGAAAATGAAATGGCGAAACTGCATGTGCGCCATCTAGTCGGTGGGCGTGCACCCAAAGCTCAGAATGAGCTGGTGTTTCGGTTTGAGTTTCCCGAGCGTCCGGGTGCGCTGATGAAGTTTCTGCAGACCTTAGGACAGCGCTGGAATATATCTTTGTTCCATTACCGGAATCATGGCGCCGCCTATGGTCGTGTGATGGTGGGTTTGCAGGTTCCGGCTAACGAGAAAAAACGGGCTGAAGAATATTTTAGAAAGATTGGTTACCCTTTCAGTGAAGAGACAGCTAACCCGGCTTACCAGATTTTTCTTAGCTAAATAGCGTTAGCTCATGCTCTGAAGCAGTACCCTGAAGCGGCACATCCCACTCACTCGGTTTGATCTCATTAATTATTTGAAAGCTATGCGCCAACCCGATCAGCGTTGGCTTTTGTGGCCGTGGCTGCCGCTTCAGAAAGGCAAAGGTTCGATCATAGTAGCCTTTTCCCATGCCCAACCGATTTCCCTCTGTATCCACCGCCACTAAGGGTACGAATACCAAATCCAGGGCTTGCGCCGGGTAAATAGTATCGGACGAGTACTTCGGTTCGGGGATACCGTAACGGTTATTTTCCAGGATTGACTGCTGAGTATAGCGCGCAAAAATTAACTGGTTGTCACCATTATGGGCCAACACGGGCAGGTAGCAGGATATCCCCATCCGCCAAGCCGCTTCGACGAGCGGGTGAGGGTTGATTTCACCCCCATTGGCCAAATAAAACGCAATATGTTGGCTATTTTTGAATAGCGAAAAATCCGCTAAAACATGAGTTAAAGCCATCGATGCTTCCTGTTGCTGTGAAGCATTCAAAGCTTGGCGTGTACGCCGCATGCTTTGTCGCAAATGTGTTTTATCGAGCATAGAAAACCCGGAAAATTTAGATATTTAGGAGAAAGGATTATAAAACGGATAGTGGCGGCAAGGGTAGGATTTAGCAGCTCTCCGCAACGCCGTTGTCAGCCAAGCCCTTGAACCATTGGTCCAAGGCGGTGGCAGCTGAAGCGAATCAGGCTTTCCGAATGAACGGACATGCACACCTTCACTTCGAAGCCGCCCCCAAAATTTAAATATAGGCTCGAGGACTAAACTGACTAGCGAACGTAACAGAGAGCTTGTTAACTAGTATATCGCATAGGATGATTTTGTCAGTTTTTACTACAGGTTTTTTAGATTGTTTTGGTTTACGAGAGCCAGTCTTGGCGCGAAATGGTTTTAAAAGGTGAAAATTTAGTATTGCTAAAGCCGACCGTGCAACGCAGTCAAAACCGGGAGACTCAAGGGGCTAGGAGATATCTTTTAAGAAATCGTCTATTTTGGTGGCGAGACGTAGCGCGGTGCCTTGGCTGCTGCTATGGGCCTGGTCTTTTTTAATAAATTCGTGGGTGATATTTAAAGCTGCCATGACGGCAATCCGCTCTAAACCATGCACTTTGCCTGAGCTGCGAATGGCGCGCATTTGGTTGTCCAAGTGCTGGGCCGACTGTTGCAAAGCCTGTTGTTCTTCAGGCGGACAGGCGATCAGGTACTCTTTGTCAAGAATATGTACCTTGGTGGTATTGGCGCTCGTAGCCAAAGTTAGTGTTCCATTGCTTTAAGGCGAGAGATCATACCCTCAACTTGATGACGGGCCATGTCCTTTTGCTTTATAGCCCGAGAACGATCAGCTTTATAGGTCTGATTTTCTTTAGTTAGTGCAATGTTTTTTTCGTGCATCAGCCGACAGGTTTCTATCAACTGATTAACTTTAAGTTCCAGCGCTTTGAAATCTAACTCACTCATAGCATTATTTTTTTAAATTTGAAGTCTTGTAGTACTATAGTTGCGTCGCGCACGGTGGTCAACGGTCGCAAATCATATTTTACTCAGTCGGCAACGGGGAAATTGAACTTCTCTTGGCGCTGCGAATTGTCTATTGGAATGTAAATGACGGATTTAGATAGAACAGAGGGTGCTGAAGTGCTATTTCGCCAGCTGGCAAATTTGTTTGTGGAAATGGACGTGTTTGCGTCACCTTCTGAGTGTCATGGTTTGCTCTGTGGATTGTTGGTGCAAGGTAAAGTGCTAAGCGAGGCGGCATGGCTGCGAAGTGTTGCCAGCTACCTGGAGCAGGTAAAAATAGATAATAACAATGCTAAAGAATTGCTGGGCGAACTGTATAAAAATACGGCTTCGCAGTTGCAAACGCCTGGGTTTGAGCTGGCATTAGTGCTACCCGATGAAGATGTTGAGTTAAGCAGGCGGGTGGAAAGCCTAGGTCTGTGGTGTCAAGGGTTTTTAGCCGGTTTTGGTAACCGTCAATTAGCAAGTCTGTCTGAAGAGGCGCGTGAATCGTTAGAGGATTTTGCTGAAATAGTACAGATCGCGCGGGATGACTTGGACGAAACCGAGGAGGATGAGCAGGATTTAATGCAGGTCTCAGAATATGTGAGAATGGCCGCCATTCTTATTTATAGTGAATTGATGACGGATAAGGATAAGCCGCTCAAGACGACGATGAATCAGCCACCGCCCTACCTTCACTAACTCCCTACCCATCGCGACTAAATAGAGATTTATAGATGCAGATATCCGCTAGAGAATTCCAGCAGCGTCGTCAACATTTGATGGCCTTAATGGGTGAGAACAGCGTGGCGATATTGCCTGCTGCGCCGGTGAGAATACGTAACCGTGACGTCGAGCACCCTTATCGGCAAGACAGTGATTTTTACTACTTGAGCGGGTTCACTGAGCCGCATGCGGTAATGGTGTTAAAGCCGGGACGTAAGCATGGAGAGTTTATTATGTTCTGCCGCGAACGAGACCCGGAACGTGAATTATGGGATGGCTATATTGCCGGTCCCGAGCGGGTATGCGAGCTATTTGGCGCGGACGATGCTTTTCCCATCAGCGATATCAATGACATTTTACCTGGCCTGATGGAGGGCTGCGACAAAGTTTACTACTCGATGGGTTCCAATCAAGACTTCGATAATAAGGTCATGAGTTGGATCAAAGTTATTCGCTCCAAGGTGCGTAGCGGCGCGCAACCACCCAATGAGTTTATGGTTCTGGATCACTTTCTGCATGATTTACGGTTGTACAAAAGCAAAAGTGAAATGCAACTGATGAAGCGGGCTGGGAAAATTTCTGCCCAAGCACATATGAAGGGCATGCAGGCTTGTCGTGCGGGGATGTATGAGTACCAGTTGGAGGGCGAGTATTTGCAGCACTTTATTCAAAATGGCTGTCGCTCGTCGGCCTACCCCAGCATCGTTGGCGGTAGCGCTAATGCCTGCACCTTGCATTACATTGATAATAAAGATGTGCTGCAGGACGGTGATTTGGTCTTAGTCGATGCCGGTTGTGAATATCAATATTATGCCTCGGATATCACACGCACTTATCCGGTAAATGGTAAATTTAGTAAAGAACAAAAAGCGCTTTATCAAATTGTGCTGGATGCTCAGGCGGCTGCGATCAAACAGGTGAAGCCGGGCAAGCATTGGGATCAAGCGCATCAAGCGGCGGTTAAGATCATTACCAAAGGCTTGCTGGATCTGGGGATACTTAAGGGGCGTCTCAGCGATTTAATCAAGAAAGAGGCTTATAAACCCTACTACATGCATAAAACCGGTCATTGGCTGGGTCTCGATGTGCACGATGTTGGTGAGTATAAAGTTGGTGGTGAATGGCGCCTACTAGAGCCGGGCATGGTGTTGACAGTGGAGCCGGGAATTTATATTGCACCAAACGCCAAAGGCGTGGCGAAAAAATGGCGTGGCATTGGGATACGCATTGAGGATGATGTAGTAGTGACCAAGGATGGTTGCGAAGTACTGACCGATCTGGTGCCAAAAGAGATCGACGCGATCGAACAGTTAATGGCTAATCGAGGCTGATTGAGTGGCGGGAAACGCACAATTTGACCTGGTGATTGTCGGTGGCGGTATGGTAGGCGCCAGTCTGCTCTGTGCGCTATCACCGTTGGTGAACCGGTATGGTTTACGGGTTGCGATCATCGAAGCATTTCCGCTGTATGCGCAAGCTTCAGCAGGAAACTCAGGTGGTCAAGCTAAGCGCTCATATCAGCCGAGCTATGACGCGCGCTCAACCGCTCTTTCCTGGGGTAGCCGCAATATTTTTAAACGCATGGGCCTGTGGGAAAAGCTAGTTGAGCAGGCGACGCCGATTGAGCGCATCCATGTTTCGGATCGAGGGCATTTTGGTAGTGTGCGCATGAATGCGCAGGACTACTCTGTAGATGCCTTGGGCTATGTGGTTGAAAATGGTTGGCTAGGGCAGGTGTTGTTGGAAACCGTCGAGCAGATGAAGCAGGTAAAGCTTATTTGTCCGGCACAGGTGGCCAGAGTGGAAAGCATACCCACTGGTACTCGCATAAGCTTTGAACAAGAGGGCTCGAGTCAGAGCATAGAGGCAGGGTTGCTGGTCATTGCTGACGGTGGCCGATCCGAGCTTTGCCAACAATTAAAGGTTGAGTCAGAGCAGCACGATTATCTACAGCACGCCATTATCGCTAATGTTACCGTTCAAAAAGCACATCAAAATGTTGCCTATGAGCGCTTTACTAGCGCCGGTCCCTTGGCGTTATTGCCGCTGCATGAGCCTGGTAAAAGAGCATCGGAGCAAAATCGAAGTGCGCTGGTGTTAAGTGTTGGTGCGGATGAAGTGGACGTCTTAATGGCTATGGATAATAAGGCGTTTATCGAACAGCTCCAGGAAAAATTTGGCTACCGCCTCGGGCGATTTGAGCAGGTAGGAGAGCGCCACAGCTACCCCTTGACGTTGCGCCGAGCGACAGACCAGATACGGAATGGCATCGTGATTATGGGGAATGCGGCTCATACGCTGCATCCCGTAGCTGGGCAGGGTTTTAATTTGGCGCTACGTGGTGTTGCCGCTTTGGCGGAAACGATCCGGGAAGCCTGTACTCAAAATGAGTGGTTGGGGTCGATCGATGTGTTGCAGCGATATTTGGCGCGTTGCGACAGCGACCAACAACAGACCATTGCTTTTTCCGATCAAATGATAAAGCTGTTTTCTAACGATGATTTTTTACTCAGTCATCTGCGCGATTTAGGTTTGGTCGCACTTGATTGTGCGCCGCTTGCTAAGAAACTATTTGCCCATAAGGCAATGGGCTTTAGTCATCAAGTGCCACCCACGTTCCATGCGGGGAAATAGCTCTGTGGTCTCTGGGCGAAAACGCAGGAAAACCCCAACGCAGGCTTTTGACCTAATTATTGTCGGGGGCGGTATGGTGGGTGCGGCCTTAGCCTGTGCTTTGGGCGGCTCTTCTTTACGTATCGGGTTGGTCGACGCCAATCAGCCACCAGTGCTTGCGCTGCCCGAGCACAATGATTTCGACCCTCGCGTTAGCGCACTCACGATGGCGTCACGAAATTTTCTAGAAAATATTGGGGCTTGGTCATTTATTAGTACGTCTCGGCATAGCCCTTTTGAGCGCATGCAAGTATGGGACGCGGATGGTACGGGTGAGATAGTGTTTTGTGCGGCAGAGCTGGGGCAAATTGAGCTCGGGTATATCGTTGAAAACTCGGTGACTTTGGCGGGTATTTATCAGCGCATAGCGCAGTTGCAGAATATTGAAATAATAGCGCCAAGGTTAATAGCGAATATAACAGAATTGCGGGACGGTAACCGCTCTGTAACTCTCCAGGATGGCACGGTGCTAGGTGCCAGTCTAATTGTCGGTGCGGATGGTGCGCAGTCCAAGGTTAGAGAACTCGCGGCGATAGAGGTGGAGGAGAAGGATTATCGCCAGCGCGCAATGGTAACTACCGTTAAAACAGAGTTGCCGCATCAGGCGACAGCGTGGCAACGTTTTTTACCCAGCGGGCCACTGGCATTTTTGCCGCTACGTACTTCTGAGCATGACGATCATTACTGTTCCATCGTTTGGTCCTTGGACGAGGCGCAGGCGGAACCTCTGCTGGCGTTGGACGATGCTGCCTTTGCTGCTGAGTTAGCGCAGGCCTTTGAGCATAGATTGGGCGCGATTCAATCAGTGGCACCGCGCCATGTGTTCCCTTTGCGCCAGCGTCACGCCAAAACCTACATTAAGGCCGGGCTGGCATTGATTGGTGACGCCGCCCACAGCATACATCCGTTGGCGGGTCAGGGTGTGAATCTTGGCTTGCTCGATGCGGCGGTGTTAGCGGAAGAAATTGTACGAGCGTTACAGCGAGGATTGCCATTGACCGAGCCCAGCTTGCTCTCCCGCTATCAGCGTCGCAGAGTCGCGAACAATATGCTGATGATGCAGGCGATGACTGGGTTTAAGCAACTTTTTGGCAATCGCAATCCAGCGCTACGATGGTTACGCAATAGCGGGATGAGCTTGGTGAATAAATTGGGGCCAGTGAAAAACCACCTGGCGGCTCAGGCGATGGGGTTGAGCGGTGACCTGCCTGCGCTAGCCCGATATCAACCAAACTGTACAACAAAATCCAGGCAATAAAAAACCCGGACCGAAATCCGGGTTGCTTTCCCTGCAAAAAGAAGCCATCTCAGTCTGAAGTAAGCTGGCTTCGGGGAACTGAAAAATTACTCTACGTTATCGATATACTTTCACGATAGCGCCAAAAGTTTAAGCCTTTTTTGATGAGCTCTTGATGATTTCGATGTTGGTCTCTAAAGCATTTACCGCGAGGCCAATATTCATCCAGGCTTGCTCTACCAGAGCGTCCTTTGATTTTTCACCAAAGTTCTTTTGAGCTTCCATGGCGGATTCTAGATTCTTACACTGGGCCAGCGTATCGGCTTGTTTTAGTGCGCTTTCAACACCATCACGTAGCTTTACAGACTGCATGATGACTGCGTCGCTAGCCGCTGAGGTATTGGCTTCAATTAATTTTGAGGCGAGCTTAACGTTCTCTTGAATCTTGCTCATCAGGCTGTCAGCGTCATAGAAATCCTTGACTGATTCCTGCAGCTGTTCAATGTTTAAAAGTTTGCCTAGTTGATCTTGAAAATTGTTCATAGTAATCCTCCTGAATCATTTTTCCGCATTGCAAAATGCGATTAAATATTAGGCTTGTGGACAAAAAAAGTCAATACATATTTTGCAGTGCAAAATGATTAGTTGTACGCATTCAATTGCTCGGCAAGCAGCTTATTTTATTAATTTAGCCATTGCTGCCGCTAAATAAGCCCGAATTGGTTCCCGTACCTGCTTGCAGGCCTTATAATGGCCGCGAATTAATACTGGAGTGCAGAGCATGGCTGAACGCAAAGCCAGCGTGGAACGTAATACCCTGGAAACACAAATCAAGGTTTCGGTGAATCTGGACGGTACCGGTGTGGGCAGCTTTAACACCGGTTTGCCCTTTCTCGATCACATGCTTGATCAGGTTGCGCGTCACGGAATGATAGATATTAATATCGAAGCGCAGGGCGATTTAGAAATCGATGCGCACCACACGGTGGAAGATATAGGGATTACGCTGGGACAGGCTATGCTCAAAGCCGTCGGCGACAAAAAGGGTATTCGTCGCTACGGTCATGCCTATGTGCCGTTGGACGAGGCTTTGTCTCGTGTGGTGATAGATTTTTCCGGGCGTCCCGGTGTTGAGTACGATGTGCCCTTTGTGCGTGCTGCGGTGGGCGGATTCGATGTGGATTTGTTCTATGAGTTTTTTCAGGGTTTCGTCAATCATGCTTTGGTCACTCTGCACATTGATAACCTGCGTGGACGCAATGCGCACCACCAGGCGGAAACGCTGTTTAAGGCGTTTGGCCGCGCCTTGCGCATGGCGCTGGAATTAGATCCTCGCATGGCGGGTATTATGCCCTCCACCAAGGGCTCGTTGTAATCCCATTTCTTTGCCCGCCTCTCTAGGGATGGCGGGCTCGTTTAAATCATTGAGGATTGACAGAATATGGCAACTGGCCGTATTGGTATTATTGATTATGGTATGGGCAATCTGCACTCAGCAGCGAAGGCGCTGGAGCATGTTGCCGACGGTGCAGAGGTAGTCGTCAGTTCCGACCCGGAAGTCATTCGCTCGGCGGATCGTATACTGCTGCCCGGCGTAGGCGCTATTCGTGACTGTATGGGCGAAATCCGTCGTTTGGGTTTTGATCAGCTGGTGCGTGACGCCGTCAAGGAAAAGCCTGTGCTGGCAATCTGTGTTGGTATTCAGGCGTTGATGGAACATAGTGAGGAAAATGACGGTGTTGATTGCCTGGGGTTGTTCCCTGGTGAAGTACGTTTTTTCGGCAATTCACTGATCGATGAAAGCGGCGAAAAGCTGAAGGTGCCGCATATGGGCTGGAACCGCGTTAAGCAGGTGGTTGCGCATCCTCTATGGCAGAATATTCCCGATCAAGCCCGCTTTTATTTTGTGCACAGCTACTATGTCGAAGCGCAGCGTGCTGAGCAGGTCGCCGGTGAATGCAGCTACGGCGTTTCCTTTGCCGCAGCGCTTTACAGCAAAAACTTGTTTGCCGTGCAATTTCACCCGGAAAAAAGTCAGAAAGCGGGTCTGCAGTTGCTAAAGAATTTTGTGAATTGGGATGGAGAGAGTTAATGCTTGTTATACCGGCAATTGATTTGAAGGACGGTCAGTGCGTACGTTTGCGCCAAGGTTTGATGGAGGATTCAACAGTATTTTCGGATGACCCGGTGGCGATGGCAAAGCGTTGGGTTGAAGCGGGTGCACGGCGATTGCACCTGGTTGATCTCAACGGCGCTTTTGCCGGTGAACCCGTTAATGGCGCAATCGTACGCGCAATCGCGGCCGCTTATCCAGACTTGCCTATTCAAATAGGCGGCGGTATTCGTTCATTGGAAACAATTCGTGCCTATCTTGATGCCGGTGTTGAGTACGTGATTATTGGCACCAAAGCTGTTAAAGAACCGCAGTTTGTATTCGACGCCTGTACAGAATTTCCGGGGCATATTATCGTCGGTTTGGATGCGAAAGATGGTAAGGTCGCGACGGATGGCTGGGCTGAGGTGTCAGAAGTGGACGTAACTGAACTCGCCAAAAAATTTAAGGATGCCGGTGTCAGCGCCATTGTTTATACCGACATCAGCCGCGATGGCATGATGCAGGGGGTTAATGTCGAAGCGACTGCTCGATTGGCCAGGGCTTGTGGTATTGATGTCATTGCTTCCGGTGGCGTAACCGATATTGAAGATGTACGTGCTTTGGCGCAGGTATCGGATGCAGGTATTTGTGGGGCCATTACTGGGAGAGCCATCTACGAAGGCACGCTGGATTTGCGGGAAGCACAACAACTCTGCGACGAGCTGACAAAATAGTTACTGCCGATAGGGGCAGACCATTCAACTGAGGTGAAAGAGCATGGCGCTAGCAAAACGCATTATTCCCTGTTTAGACGTGGACAATGGCCGCGTAGTCAAGGGTGTCAAATTCGTTGAAATTCGCGATGCCGGTGATCCGGTCGAAATTGCCAAGCGCTATGACGAGCAGGGTGCCGATGAAATTACCTTTTTGGATATTACCGCGAGTCATGAAGATCGCGACACCATGGTGCATGTGGTAGAGGAAATCGCCAGCCAGGTATTTATCCCGCTGACCGTGGGTGGCGGCATTCGTGCACTGGAAGATATTCGGCGTATGCTCAATGCGGGCGCGGACAAGGTAACTATCAACACGGCAGCGGTGAACAACCCAGATTTGGTGCGAGAAGCTGCCGAGAAATTCGGCTCACAATGCATTGTTGTTGCGATAGATGCGAAAAAGGTCAGTCAAACAGGCGAGCCTAATCGCTGGGAAATTTTCACCCACGGTGGTCGCAAACAGACTGGGTTGGATGCCATCGAATGGGCGCGAAAAATGGTTAGTCTGGGGGCGGGTGAAATATTGTTGACTAGCATGGATCGCGATGGCACCAAAATTGGTTTCGACCTGGAATTGACCCGAGCCATTAGCGAGGCCGTAACAGTGCCGGTAATTGCATCCGGAGGCGTTGGCAATCTTGAGCACTTAGCTGATGGTGTGTTGCAGGGTAAGGCGGATGCGGTGCTGGCGGCGAGTATTTTCCACTTTGGCGAATACAGTGTGCAGGAAGCTAAGGACTTTATGGCGACAAGAGGCATCGAAGTAAGAGATCTTTATTAAACCAGGAAAAATTCGTTATGGCATACCCAAAGTTTTATGAGCAAGTGCGCACTATCAAAGTCTACGACCCATTGGCAGAATTTCTTGGTGCGGCGGATGCGGGAGTGATTGAGTATTCCTATGTGGATGTGGTAAAAACCGCTGGGCACTCTTGTCCAACGGTTGCCTCAGCCTACCTGATGACAGCAAAAGCATTAGATACGCTTTACCCCAAAGGGGGAGCAGAGCGCGGCGCGGTTAAAGTGGAGTTCCAGCAGGATAAGCTGGCTGGGGTTTGCGGTGTGATCGCCAATGTTGTCAGTCTCATCACCGGGGCGACTCACGATACAGGATTTAAAGGTATCGGTGGGCGCTTCGATCGACGCAATCTGTTGTTTTTCAATGCGGATATCGAAGGTGAAATTCGCTTTGAACGACTGGATACGAAAGCGGCGGTAGTTGTTTCCTCGCGCTTGGAAAGCGTTCCCGCTGCGCCACGAATGCGCGATTTGTTAGGCAAGTGCGTCGGTGGTCAAGCCAGTAAAGAGGAGGCTCGTGAGTTTGGTGAACTTTGGCAAGAGCGAGTACGTAAGATTTTGCTCGAACACTGTGACGATCTGGATAAAATTATCGTCAAGGCTGAATGAGCTTCCTTAAAGCGCCTCGGCGTATTGATGTGGGCCCAAGTGATTTTGCGGATTTAACTGTTTTCCTGCCTTGATAAACTCGAAATGCAAATGATAGCCAGTAGCATTGCCACTGTCACCCACTGCGCCAATCACCTCGCCCTGGCGAACCTGTTGACCAAGATGAACATGGTTGCCTTGGTTGTGGGCATACAGAGTTTTTATCTGGTTCGGATGTTCTAGGATGATAACCTTGCCATATCCCTTTTGCTTGCCGACAAAAGTAACTACGCCATCCGCTGCCGCGTAAATTTCGGTGCCGGGAGCAGCGCGTAAATCGATACCTTTATGACGATTATTGCGAGCCCCGAATGTGGAACTGATATCCCGTTGGGCAATTGGCCAGATGAATTGCTGTGGGCTGGCTGGGTACTGCGGGGCTGTTTCGAAAGTGGCACCAACAATAATCAAGCGCATGCCTACTGCTAACTGATTGGGATTGGATATATTGTTGCGGCGCTGCAGCGTTGTTTGTTCGGTAGCAAAACGCCGCGCGATGGAAAATAAAGTATCTCCCTTTTCAACGATATAACTGAACTCCTGCGCATGGTTGTTGGATGGTTTAGTGCTAACAGGCTGTTGTGGAGTGACCGAACAGCCTGTGACCAGCAGTGTGCAGAATACGAGCAGCAGTAGCGTTGAGTTCGATTTGGTCGGCATCTCTATCGGCTATCCGTCTAGTGCAAAGTCTCTGCTAAGTCTTAGGTAATACATAGAGCTCAACCCGACGGTTTTTGGCGCGGCCAGCGGGACTCTCATTATCGGCGATGGGTTGTGATTTACCCATTCCCTGTGCATAGAGGCGCTGGCGTGCAATGCCTTGGCTCGCTAGGTAATCGGAGACGCTTTGGGCGCGCTTTTCAGACAGTTCCTGATTATGCGCAGCCGTGCCTGTGCTATCTGTATGCCCTGTTATTTTAAGGGTAGTATCGTAATATTTTGTCAGTACCGTACTGACAGAATTCAGTACCGGGTAAAAGCTGCTTTTGACATGGTAGTTGTCTGTTTCAAAAGTGATATTGCCGGGCATAATCAAACGGATATTGTTGCCTTCACGGGAAATGCCAACCCCAGTGCCTTCGAGTTCTTCTCGTAATTTAGCCTCTTGCACATCCATATAGGCGCCGACGCCAGCGCCAATAGCGCCGCAACCTAAAGCCGCATTGCGAGCGCGCTTACTGGATTCCGCGGCACCGATAAGTCCACACAGTACCGCAGCGCCGCCGCCGTATACTGCCGCCTTGCTGGCTTGACGCTGACCAGTGTAAGGATTAGTGGTGCAAGCCGCTGTGATAAGCGCAAGAGCGATGATAAAGCAGGCTTTATATATTTTCATTACTTAAAGCTCCTTGAAATAATATTGGTAAAACGCCCAATAAAGCATAGCAGAAATTACTCAGGGCGACGGGTAATTGAGATTAATTTAGCAGCCAGATAGGACAGTCGTTGGTGAAATAAGTTTGCGGACTAGACTCAATTGTCTGGCTAGGAGGCTCTCATTTTGGAGTCTCGTCTTCTGTTTCGAGTTTGTTGATGAGTTCGTCAAGTAATTCATAAAGCAGCTCTAGCTTACCGTAACCAAAGCGTTCAGTGATGTATTGATAGCGCTCTTCAGAAATCGGCGCGATCAGTTCAAATAGTTTTTTGCCCTGCGGGGTAATCACGATGGCTGAACTGCGCTGGTCTCCGGGAACGGCTTCACGCTTGATCAGCTGACGCTTTTCCAGGTTTTGAATAATCCGGGATATGCTCGGCATCAGTAAGTGACACTTTTCTGCTAATTCAGTGATCTCGAGTTTGTCAGATTCCACCAGTATGCGAATGACGCGCCATTGCTGCGCTGATAAATTATGCTCCTTCAACGAGGGAGAAAATTTACGCATTACCGCTTCGCGCGCTTTGAGCAGCGACATCGGTAGCGAGCGGTGAAATTTACGCAAATTCATCGAATTCAAGATTGATCCTCGTCAGTAATACCGTTGCTGAGCGTGCCGATGCCGGGTACTTCAACCTCGACAACATCTCCCGGAGCGAGGTATTTGGGTGGATCAAAGCGAGCGCCAGCGCCGTTAGGGGTTCCGGTCGAAATGATATCACCTGGTTTGAGAACAAAGAATGTTGAGAGGTAACTAATTAGGTAAGCAAAGGGGAACATCAGGTTGGCGGTGGTATCGTGCTGACGTACCTCGCCATTGACGCGGGTAGTAACCCAGAGGTTTTCGTAGCTGGAAAACTCATCGGCGGAAACCATCCAAGGGCCAAGCGAGCCGGAGTGGACAAAATTCTTACCTTGGGTGACATTGAATTTTGCATGGCGTACCCAGTCTCTGATGGTGCCTTCATTCATGATGGTTAAACCAGCGATATGGCTGAGCGCATCCTTTTCCGCAATACGATGGCCTGTTTTGCCTATCACAATGACGATTTCCCCTTCATAGTCGAGCTGCGGAGATTCTGGCGGACGAATCAAGGGTTGTTGGTGTCCTGTCAAAGAGTCAGGGGTGCGCATAAAGACGCTGGGGTAATCCGGGTCATCTGAGTTGTCGCGATACTCAGCGTTGCGGTTGGCATAGTTGACGCCGATACAGATAATTTTTTCGGGATTGGCTATGGTGGGCAGATAACTGACATCTGCCAGCGCAATATCGCCATTAGATGAGGCTACCAAATCCATGGCTTTTTCCATGTCGCCACGGCTAATGAGTTGACGCAAGTCGCCACCCAGGCGCTGCCCTAGGTCGACAATGGCGCCACCGTTGATGACGCCGTAAGATGCTTTTCCCTGATGGCTATAAGTAATGAACTTCATGTTAAATAAGCCCTGTGTTTTGCAAGACGATATCGAGCCTGCGTTCTAGCTCCGGAGTTGCCGGTGACATGGGTAAACGGTGTTCGTTGGCGCTAATCAGCCCCATGCGTTTCATCATATATTTCATCGGGATGGGATTGGTTTCGTAAAAGATTGACTGATTAATGGTCAATAATTGCTGGTGCAGTTCGCGCCCTTTGTTGAGGTCATTTGCCCACACCGCCTCGCACATTTCGCTGAGAGGTTTTGGACAAAGATTGCCGACCGCATTCATCAAGCCACAGGCGCCAACCGCCATCATGGGGAAGCTGAGCTCTTCGAGGCCGACAAAAATTTTAAAGTCCGACCCCAACTCAGTTAAACATTCCGACACCATGCCAAGGTCATTATAGGCCTGCTTCATGCCGATAAAATTAGGGCATGAATTCCTCAGTTGCTTGAGTGATTCAACGGCCATGACCACGCCGGTGCGGCCGGGGATATGGTAAATCATCCAGGGTGTCTTAATGTCCTTCGTCACTTCTTTGTAATAATCAACCAAGCCGCGCTGTGGCGGTTTGATGTAATAAGGGGTGACGATCAATAGCGCGTCGACACCGGCCTTGGCGGCGTATTCGGTCAGTATTTTGCTTTCCCATAAAGACTGTGACCCGGTGGCGGCGACAATGGGCACGCGGCCGTTCACGGTTTTTACGGCAACGTCCACCAGCTGATTGCGCTCGTCGGTGGTTAGCGTGGATGGCTCGGCCGTGGTGCCATTCACCAATATGCCGTGTGTGCCGTTTTTAATCTGGTACTCAATCAAGTTGGCGTAAGTCACGTAGTCGACTTCGCCGTTCTTGAAGGGGGTAATGACTGGAGGGATGGAGCCTCTGATGTCTGCTGTGGTGAATGCCATTAATCTGGTCTCCTTGAAAAAGCTAAGCCTATATAAAATTAACACGTTAAATAAAATGAATAGTATTTAAAATTTTGTTTGATTGCAAGCCGACTAGTGTTGTAATCAGGAAAGCCCAATAAAAACCAATAAAATATTGGTTTTTATTAGTGCTTATATAATTGCCGCACTTGGTGAATAAAAAATAATTTGTACTAATATATTTAACATGTTATGTTTATTTCTATCCTGGTGAGTCTCTGGCTGATATTCAGCACGCACATCCGTAAAGCTTTAAACGTCGAGGTGGATGAAACTCATAGTGCTTTAAGTTTTACCAATCAGAGTGCTTTAAGTTTTACCAAAAATAGTATTTCTAATTTTATGCAAACCGATTAATAGAGAGAGTCAAGTATGTCGATATTTGCAGATAACCTAGAGCGAGCAAACGCTTATCTGGAGCGATTTAAAAGTAACCTGACGGGCCACTATATCAACGGTGAAATGACTCAGGGTACTGGTAACGCTGAGTTCGAAAACTATACACCTGTGGATAACACTGCCCTCGGCAAGGTGGTTGAGGGCACGCAGGAGGACGTTAATCAGGCTTGTGAGGCGGCGCAAAATGCGTTTGCCGATTGGCGTGCGATCAGTGGTAAAGAGCGTAAACAACTACTCAATCACTTTGCCGATAAAATTGTCGAACGCGCTGATGAAATAGCTTTAGTGGAAAGCATGGATTGTGGGCAGCCGCTGCGGTTCATGAAGGCCGCGGCAGTGCGGGGAGCTGATAATTTCCGCTTTTTTGCAGATAAAGCGCCCGAAGCGCGCAATGGACAATCTTTGCATCAGGATGAGCACACCAACTATACGGTGCGCAATCCCATTGGTCCGGTGGCGGTGATTACACCCTGGAACACGCCGTTCATGTTGGCAACCTGGAAAATTGCCCCTGCCTTAGCCTCTGGCTGTACAATAGTGCACAAGCCGGCTGAATTTAGCCCCCTTTCGGCCATGTTGCTGGCCGAGATCAGCCATGAAGCAGGGCTGCCAGCGGGGGTTTGGAATACGGTGAATGGTTTTGGTGAAGTGGTGGGTAAAGGTCTCACTGAGCATCCGGCGATCAAGGCAGTGGCCTTTGTTGGTGAAACGGTGACTGGCAGCCATATTATGGCGCAGGGCGCGCCAACCCTGAAGCGAGTGCATTTTGAGTTAGGCGGTAAAAACCCCGTGTTGGTGTTTGATGACGCTGATTTTGACCGGGCGTTGGATGCGGTGGTATTCATGATTTATAGCCTTAACGGGCAACGCTGTACTTCCAGCAGTCGGTTGTTGATTCAAAGCGGTATTCGCGATCGCTTTATTGCGGCTTTGGAGCAGCGGGTAAAAAATCTCAAGGTGGGCCATCCGCTGGACCCCGCTACTGAAGTCGGGCCCTTGATCCACCGTTCGCACTACGAGAAAGTGCTGAGTTATATGGATGCCGCCAAAGCGGATGGCGCGACGATTGCTGTTGGCGGTAGTGCTCGTGCTGATTTGGGTGCTGGTAACTACGTTGCACCAACACTGTTCACCGGAGCGAACAACCAGATGAAAATCGCGCGCGAAGAAATATTCGGGCCGGTGCTGACCGCGATCAGCTTCGATACAGAAGAACAAGCGGTTCAGATTGCGAACGACACTCCCTACGGTTTAAGCGGTTATATCTGGACGAATGATTCTGGTCGTGCGATTCGTATGGCGGAGCAACTGGACGCTGGTATGGTATGGGTGAACTCGGAGAATAATCGTAATTTACCATCTCCATTCGGGGGCGTTAAGAGCAGCGGTATTGGCCGCGATGGTGGTGATTACAGCTTCGAGTTTTATATGGAAACCAAGAACGTCTGTATTGCCCACGGCACCCATAAAGTACCTGTATTGGGCCGCTAATAAATAATAGTTGATCGGCGTTCGGGAAGGAGAAAACAATGGGTGAAATAGCACTTGCAGCAAAAATTACACATGTCCCCTCAATGTACCTTTCAGAACTGCCGGGGCCGCATCAGGGTTGTCGCGAACAGGCCATCGAAGGACATCGTGAGCTGAGTCGTCGTGCCCGGGCAAGAGGTGTCGACACGATTTTGGTGTTTGATGTGCACTGGTTAGTGAACAGTGGTTATCACATCAACTGCAATAAGCGCTTTGCGGGCATTTACACCAGTAATGAATTGCCGCACTTTATTCAGGACATGTCCTATAGCTACGAAGGCAACCCAGAGCTTGGTCGCCTGATTGCTGAGCATGCCAACCAGCGGGGTGTGGAAACCCGCGCTCATGAAATCGATTCGTTGGAGTTGGAATACGGCACCCTAGTGCCCTGCCGCTATATGAATGAAGACGGCTATTTCAAGGTGGTTTCTATCGCGGGTTGGTGTGCCTGGCATACGCAGGCCGAATCGCGTGTATTTGGCGAGGCGGTACGCTCAGCAATCGAGGCTAGTGACAGCAAAGTGATGGTACTAGCCAGTGGGTCTTTATCGCACCGTTTCCATGACAATAAAGATGCGGCGGCAGGGATACATAAAATAAGTAGAGAATTTTATAAACAGGTGGATGTTCGTGTGCTTCAGCTATGGGAAAGCGGGCAGTGGGATATTTTTACCAAGATGCTGCCAGAGTACGCTGAGACCTGTCATGGTGAGGGCGGCATGCATGACACCGTCATGCTCTTAGGTATGCTGGGTTGGGATAAATATAAGGGTAAGGTGGAAGTGATCGGCAACTATTTTGCCAGCTCGGGGACGGGGCAGGTTAACGCTGAATTCCCGCTAGGAGAGTAGTATGCCGCATTTTATTCTGGAGTACTCTGCGAACCTGAACGACGAATTGCTGGATCTGGATAACCTCTTTGAAAAACTGCATCACTGTGCCAGTAGCAGTGGTATATTTCCGCTGGGAGGCATCCGCAGTCGAGCCGTTCGGTGTGAACAGTATCGTATTGCTGACGGTGACCCGAGTATGGCATTTGTGCATCTCACCGCTAAAATTGGTCATGGCCGTGAACCAGCGGTGCAAAAGACAGAGGCGGAGAAATTTTTTGCGATATTGACGCAACATCTACAGCCAATATTTGATCGACAGTATTTAGGGATTTCCTTCGAAATGACAGAGCTGCATCCGCTGCTCAACTTCAAAAAGAATAATATTCACCAGAAATTTAACAGGTAACTATTCGACGCTCTAGCTGTTCAGTGATGGTGCAATGAGACCGGTTTGTTGGTAAAGCCGCAATCACCAGGGCTTTGTCTGAATGGGTTTCTGTATTTCTGGTTTTTGCTTGCTTGAGCATTAATAGTCCTGAGGGCGAAACTAAAAAAATTCCCATGGCGTCCAGCTTTGGTATAACGTTTTCTAAATAACCCAATGTGCTGGGATAAGGGTGCCCTATGGCAACAGCGCTCCCTTGTTTTTTCGCCAGCTTGATGAGGCGCTTAAATTGCTTATCTATTGCTGCCGGCGTCGGATCGTGATCAAGAAAAACATCTCTTTCCAGGCTGGGTATATGCTGGCGCCGAGCGGTTGCGCCAGCAACAGATAGCGCTGTTGTGCGGCTATCAACAAAGTAAAGCGAACGATTCTTGAGGCTGGCCATCACCCATTTCATGCGTTGGGTATTTTGGGTCAGGCTGCTTCCCATGTGGTTGTTAATTCCCTGTAGGTGGGGAATGGCTTGGATTGCTTGTTCTAGTTGCTGGCGAAAGGTGGTTTGATCCTGCTTTGCCGTTAACACACCTGGGCCTGGTGAAAGTCCGCTGCCATTGTCCATGGGCATATGCAGCATCACTTCTTTATCACGGTTATGCGCTGCCTCAGCAAGCTTTTTGCTGTGTGGACTATAGGGTAGCACTGCGAAGGTTACCGGCCCTGGCAGAGCAACCGCGCGCATACCCTGATTCAGGTTATAACCTAGATCATCGATAATGATAGTGATTGCTGCTGGCTCGATCGAGTCGGCAGCGGACCACAACGGATAGCAAAAAACAATGAGCAACAGCCAGCGCAACCGAAAACGTCTCACTACCACCGCGCTATTTACGGGTACGATTAATAATATAAATTCCCTTCAATAAATTTAATGCTTCATGCAATTGAAAATCAGTTTCAGCCAAATCCATTTCATGGCCGTCTGCTTGAGCCGATTCGATTTTCTTGTTTTTGACCTTTTGATCATCAGTATGTTCGAGATGCCCTTTTAGGTCTGCCTCCTTAAAGCGCAACGACCCCGTGCCCAAGGCCGTTACTTTCGCATTTTCGATATTGATATCCGGTGTAATGCCTTCCGCCTGAATCGAGCGCCCGCTGGGGGTATAATAACGTGCGGTAGTGAGTTTAAGCGCGCGTTCATTATTCAGCGGTAACACAGTTTGAACCGATCCCTTGCCAAAGCTTTCGGTTCCCATTATGACTGCACGCTGGTGGTCTTGAAGCGCACCGGCTACGATTTCAGAGGCAGAGGCAGAGCCGCCATTAATCAATACGACTACTGGAACTTGCTGGCTAGGATCTTCTGGTGTGGCGCTATAGCGCAATTCGGAATTAGGTAAACGACCTTTGGTGTAAACAATCAAGCCATCGCTAAGAAAGGCATCGCTCACTTCCACCGCAGCATTCAGAACGCCACCAGGATTATTTCTCAGATCCAAAACTAAGCCCTTTAATGGGCTATTTGTTTTGCGCAATTTTTTAATCGCTTTAACCAAATCGTCGCCAGTAGTGACCTGGAACTGCGTGATTCTGATATAACCAAAGCCCGCTTCCAAGGATTTACTCTTAATACTGGCCACCTTGATGATGTCACGTGTGAGCGTAATAATCAGAGGCTTGGTTTCGCCTTCGCGGGCAATCGTTAACGTTATATCTGTGCCGGGATCGCCACGCATTAGGTTAACCGCATCTAGCAGACTCATACCTTTGACTGGGGCATCGTCAATTTTTAAAATTAAATCTTGTGATCGAATGCCAGCTTTAAGGGCTGGGGTGTCATCGATTGGAGAGACCACTTTGACGAAACCATCCTCCATTTCAACCTCAAGACCAAGACCACCGAATTCGCCTTTGGTATTTTCCTGGAGATCATCAAAGGCTTCCTTTTCCAGATAAACCGAATGGGGGTCGAGACCTTCGAGCATTCCCTTAATGGCGTTTTCTAGCAGCACGCTATCTTCAACCGGCTCAACGTAGGCTTTTTTGATGCGGTCAAAAATATCGGTAAAGGTGCGTAACTCTTCTAGCGGTAGCAGTGTCTCCTGTGCTTCAGATTCATCTGCCTCGAAATTACCCGGCGGTGCTTCGTCGGCCGACACTGGTAATGTCAGAGAGAGAATAACTATCCCAATACTGAGTATTTTTAAAGGGCAAGAGAATAACTGCATAGCATGCGACGCCTAAATGGAAAAAGAATTTGGCTTATATTACCCAAGCGGCATGATGGAGTCATTGTATTTATGATCGCGGTTGTCGCACCGTTACCAAAGTGCCGGTATCTAACAAATTAGCGGACGCAGAAGTGTTTGAAAATGCATAACGTTGCAAAAGAGTTGAGCCGGGCGGTTATTTCTTGGTTAGTATCCAGTGTTGCGGGTTTTGTGGTTGGCCGTTGTGGCGAATTTCAAAGTAAAGTCCAGCATTTTTGCGGCCGCCGCTATCGCCGACGCTGGCAATGACTTGATTGGAGGCAACCCAATCTCCGGTTTCTTTGTAGAGCGTTTGGTTATGTCCGTAAAGACTCATATAGCCATTGCCATGATCAATTATTATCAATAGGCCAAAGCCGCGCAGCCAGTCGGCAAAAACCACTCTGCCGGAGTGAACGGCGGTAACTTCAGCGCCTTCGGAAGCGGCAATCAGGACACCGTTCCAGCTGGCGCTGGAGGCGGAGTCTTTACTGCCAAAGCGCCGGACAATATTACCGTGAGCTGGCCAGGGTAGACGACCTTTAAGCTGAGTGATAGGCGCCGAAGAAACTGGTATCTTTAGCTCGGCTAAGGTCTTTTTAACGGCTTCCAAGAGTTCCTCTAGACGTTTGCGATCAGCCAAAAGCTTTGCTAGCTCCTGGTCCTTATTTTGAATGTTTCCCTCTAGTTGAAGCAGCACCTGTTGGCGCTTTTGCTTGCTGGCGCTGAGTGCTGCGCGCTTCTCCTCCAGTTGTTGTTTTTCTTGCTGAAGAACTTGATTTTCCTGATCAATGTCGGCTTCGGTAGTTTGTAATTGGGTCAGGGTTTCTCGATAGGCTTCGATCTGCTCTGTGCGTGCGCGATTGAAATAACCGTAATAGGTTAAGGCACGTGCGACTTGGTCGGGTTGCTCCTGATTCAGTAATACCTTTAGGTATTCTTGCCGACCGATACTGTAAGCGGCACGTATTTGATGTGCGAGCCGTTGTTCTTGCTGATGTTGTGAGTTTAAAAGTTGGCGACGTGTGGCTTCGAGCTGTTTTAGCTTTGTTTGAGTCTGGTCGATCTTATTGGCGACGTGGCGGATTTTGGAGGCGGTTTCTCCAACCACAATTTCTGATTGCTTTAATTCCTTTTGCAGCTGGCTCTGCTGTCCCTTTGCACTATCGAGCCAGGTTCGTAATTCGCCAATACTTTTCTTGAGTGTCTGCAGCTGTTGCTCAGTCGCCTTTGCATCAACTGCTGCCAGAGTATGCTGAAAGCCGCCTAACGCCAGTAGGCAACAGGTCAGAATAAGCAAGCGAAATACTATTGTGATTCGGCCCATAGACGCCATTCGCTGACTATAAAAATCGAACCATTGATTCGCCCGTCATCTCTTCCGGCTGCTCTAAACCCATCAGGTAGAGTAACGTGGGAGCAATATCAGCTAAGCCGCCTTCCCGTTTTTCCATCATGCAGTCACGCTGAGAAACATAAACTAGTGGCACCAGTTCGCAGGTATGGGCGGTATGGGGTTGGCCTGATTCGGTATCATTCATCTGTTCGACGTTGCCGTGATCGGCAGTAATGATACATTCGCCTCCCACCTTGTTGAGCGCGGCAATGATGCGTCCAAGACAGCCGTCGACAGCTTCCACGGCTTTAACCGCCGCTGTAAAAATTCCAGTATGCCCCACCATATCGCCGTTTGCGAAATTACAAACGATCAGGTCATAACCGCCCAACTCTATAGCTTCTACTAATTTATCCGTCACTTCGGGTGCGCTCATTTCCGGTTTGAGATCGTAAGTCGCCACCTGCGGGGAAGGGATCAGAATGCGATCTTCGCCAACATATTCCTGTTCCTGGCCACCGCTAAAGAAAAAGGTGACATGCGCGTACTTTTCAGTCTCAGCGATACGCAGTTGACGTTTACCGAGTTTGGACAGATATTCCCCGATAGCGTTGTTAAGAGTGTCGGGCGGATAAGCACAGCTGGTTTCAATATTGGCAGCGTATTCGGTCAGCATGACGTAGTCGGATAAAACCGGTCTGACTTTGCGTTTGAAACCATCGAATTCATCATCGACAAAAGCGCGGGTGATTTCGCGAGCCCGATCGGAGCGAAAATTCATACAAATGATGGCATCGCCATTTTCTATTTTGATGGGTTGTTCATGCGCACCAACTACCAGTGTTGCTTTAACGAATTCATCATTTTCGTCGCGTGCATAGGCCTGCTCTAAAGCTGCGACCGCTGTACTGGCCTGATACTTTGCGTGTCCCTGCGTTAGCATGTCATAAGCCTGCTCGACCCGATCCCAGCGATTATCACGATCCATTGCATAGTATCGCCCAATAATCGAGACAATTCGTCCGCAACCAAGTTGATCCAGCTTGGCTTGCAGTTTTTCCAGGGAAGTTTTAGCACTACGTGGAGGTGTATCTCTGCCGTCCAGAAAAGCATGGATGTAAATATTGGTTGCTCCCCGTTGCGCGGCAAGATCCACCATGGCGTGAATGTGATCTTCGTGACTGTGGACGCCGCCCGGGGATAAGAGTCCATAAATGTGTACGGAACGTCCGCCTATAACGGCTTTATCAACCGCCGAACAGAGTGCAGGGTTGCAAAAAAAATCGCCATCAGTAATGGCTTTGGTGATACGGGTATAGTTTTGATAAACCACACGTCCTGCCCCCATCACCATATGTCCGACCTCGGAGTTTCCCATCTGATCAGCGGGTAGCCCAACATCCATGCCGGAAGCTGAGATTAGTGCGTGCGGCGAATTTTGCCAGAGTCTATCCCAGACCGGTGTGTTGGCCGCCTCGATAGCGTTGGCGTCGGAGGTATCGCTGTGACCCCATCCGTCGAGAATAATAAGGGCAATGGGTTTGGGTGCTGTTGTCATGCAGGCTATCAATCTCTTTATCTGATGGTTGAAAATACTTGATTGATGGAATAGATGCCGAATGAGTTAACTAGAGGGCTCTAATCCCGTCAGCGCTGATTCTAACCGGAACAGCCTGTGATGGCTATTCAGCTGAGCGGAGCAAGGTGCGCCAGAGCAAATATTTTGTTAGTAAAATAAAAGGTTAGAGGCCCTCATTAAATTAATGGGGGCTGTTTAGTCATGAGTGATTGCAGTGTATACTTTCGCATCGATTTTTTAACGGAGTCAGGCATTGGAGCAGGTATTCGAGTTTATTGGCAATCATATGCTGTTGGCCACCGCGTTGGTGGTGTTACTGATTGCGTTGGTGGTTACGGAAAATAAACGGGGTGGGCAAAGCGTATCCACCCATGAAGCAACTAAATTAATTAATCGGGAAAAGGCCGTCGTGCTGGATTTGCGACCGCAGGCTGAATTTAAAAGCGGACATATCGTTGACGCCTTAAATATTCCTTATACCAGCCTTTCAGGCCATCTGACAGAGTTGGAAAAATATAAAGACCGCCCCATCATCTTGGTTTGTAAAATGGGTCAACACTCCGGTGCGGCCGCCAAAATACTCATGAAAGCAGGCTATAATCAAGTTACCCGTATGGCAGGCGGCATGGCTGAGTGGGGTTCATCTAATCTGCCGGTGGTGAAAAGCTAAACACGCACTTTTATGTCGGCACTGGTCAAGATTTATACTACAAAGTTTTGTTCCTATTGTATTAGAGCGCGGCGGTTACTCAACGACAAAGGTATCGAGTATCAGGATATTAGAGTTGATGAGGATATCCTGCAAATGCAGGAAATGGTGAGATTAAGCGGGCGTCATACGGTGCCGCAAATCTGGATTGGTGAACGACATGTGGGTGGTTATACAGATCTCAGTGCCTTGGATGATGCTGGCGAGCTAGACGCCCTTTTAGCCGTTGAATAAACAAAATTTAATATTCAGTAGAAAATTAAGGAAATTGATATGGCAGATAATGAATCGACTAATGACGCGGCAACAACAGAAAACTCAGCACCGCAACCCCAGTTTGGCATGCAGCGGATTTATATCAAGGATCTCTCCTTTGAGTCGCCGCGCGCTCCTGTTGCCTTTCAGGAAAAATGGGCGCCACAGGTAAAACTGGACGCGAATACTAATGCCTCCAAAGTGAAAGACGACTTGTTTGAAGTGGTGCTAACACTGACCATCACTGTGACCAATAATGATGAAACTGCTTACCTGGCTGAAGTGCAACAGGCCGGATTATTCTCCATTAAAGGCTTAGAAGGTCCCGCGATGGAGCATACGATAGGCGCTTTCTGCCCTAATATACTCTTCCCCTATGCGCGCGAAGCGATAGACAATCTGGTGGTAAGAGGAAATTTCCCACCCATGCATCTGGCGCCCATTAACTTTGATGCAATTTTTGCCGAAGCCAAGAAGCGTCAGGTGGAGCAGGGTGGGGCTGACGCCCAGAAAGAAGCGGGCACCACACACTAGTCTGATTGCGGTTAACGGCCGTCTTTAAAGCCGAGTTGACGCCAGGCTTCGTAGGTCAGAATAGCAACGCTGTTGGAGAGATTCAGGCTGCGGCTATTGTCCAACATTGGAATGCGTAAGCGTTGATGTTCGGGTGTTGCGTCCAGAATGTGCGTCGGTAAGCCTCTGGTTTCTGGGCCGAACATAAATCGGTCGCCAGCCGCAAAGCGGGGTTCGCTATAGTTTTTGCTGCCTTTGGTGGTGAGTGCATAGGTTAAGCCGGTGGGCTCAGTATGTTTCGATTCAGCACAGTAGTGCTGGTAGTTATCGTAGAGCTTGACCTCGGCCCATTGATGATAATCCAGGCCCGCACGACGTAGTTGTTTGTTGTTCCAATCGAACCCCAGTGGTTTGATGAGATGTAATTGGCAACCGGTGTTGGCGCAAAGTCGAATTATGTTGCCGGTATTTGGTGGGATTTCGGGCTGATAAAGTACAACATGAAACATAAAAAGTATTTGTCCTGAATAAAGAAAATAGAAAGTGCGCCGATACAGGGTTGCATAAGAGCTGAGGTATTTTGATCATCAATACCTGTCTCCCGTCCCACGTATCATATGCGACGCGATAACGACGTGACAACAAGGGGTAGAACCATATAAAGCTTAACAGAAATGACGTTCGGTTTAAGCTAACAAGTACGGCTGAGTAAATGGCAAAGTGGCGAAGGCACGCTAAGCTGTCAAAACAATAATAAAGCTCGTGAAGGAGAGAATATTGCTGGGTCTTTTTAAAAAGAGTGGCAAGCTTAAAGGGTTAGTGGGGGTCAGTGTTGACGCTACAGGCATTGCTGTCGCCCATATCGAGGGCTCCAGTGCAGACAAAATTCAATTAAAAGCCTGTGAATATGGTGAGTGTCAGGGTGCTAAAGCACAACTTGAGGTGCTCACCCAGCAAGTAAATAAAATGGGTCTGCAGGGTGCGTCCGCCAACTTTATCCTAAGTCCTTCCCAATATAGCCTGCTCTTGATTGAGCCGCCGGAAGTGCCGGAAGAGGAATTGACGCAGGCAGTCCGCTGGCGAATTAAAGATTTAGTTGATTTCAATGTCAATGAAGCGGCGCTTGATATCGTTCGCTTGCCAGCCGATGCTTTTCGTGGCCGCCAACAAATGATCTATGTTGTTGCGGCAGCACGCGCAGTAGTTGATGCAGCTGAGGATTTAGTCAATAACGCGGGCATGCAACTGAAATATATTGATGTTGCTGAAACCTCCCTATGCAATTTACTGAACGGTTTTGATACGGAAAGCCATGGTTGTGCGTTGATGTTCTTGAAGCGGGGCGAAGGCATCGTCAATCTGGTTAAAAATCATTCGCTCTATCTAACCCGCAGAATTAAAGCGGATCTCACTGCTGTTGACCCTCAGGAGCTAGCAAGTTCCAACGCCTTCAACCACCTGCTGTTAGAAACCCAGCGTTCTCTGGACTATTACGAAAGCCAGCTAGGACAAATTCCGGCAACTGAATTGTTGTTGCTGCCTGTTGGCGAATTGGGTGGGGCTTTGGGGGATGCGCTCAACGCTAATTTGGGATTAAACGCTCACATGCTTAATTTACCTGAATATTTGCCAGGTGCTGAGGCGCTTTCGATGGAGTTTCAACATCAGTGCCTGCTGGCGATTGCGGCAGGGCTGAGGCGGGAAGCACTATGAGTCAGCAGATTAACCTCTACGAGGCGCGCATCGAGACAAGTTTTTGGCAATGCTATGCACCCTTTCCGCAAATTGCGCTTGGGTTAGCGATGATATTGATGCTGGTTTATCTGTTTGCGTTTTGGGAATACCGGGATTTGCGTACCGAACTGGAAAGAGTGACAGCACAGCAAATATCAGAAGCACAACGGCTGGAAGAATTACGTCAATCTATGCCGCAACCGGGTATTGACCCGAAGCTCGAAGCGGAAGTGAATCGATTGGCTGCAAGACGGCAGGAGAAAGTCTTGCTGCTGAAAGCGTTAACTCAGGATAGAGTGGGCAATGACGGAGGTTTTTCAAGCTATCTGGAAGGGTTGGCGAGGAGGCATGTGGACGGCTTATGGTTGACTAAAATTGAGTTGACGGATGGGGGCATACATTTGGGTCTTGATGGTCTTACCGGGCGTCCGGAATATGTACCACAGTTAATTCAGAATTTAGCACAAGAGCCGGTATTCGAGGGAGCCCAGTTTGATATTTTTAGTTTGGCTAAGACCTCGGAAGCTCAGGCCTCTATGGTTTTTAGCGTTCGGGCAAAAAGCGATAAGGCTCAGAAGCAGGGAGAAAATTAATGTCTGCCGGGCTAGAAAAAATAAAGCAACAGTTTGAGAACATGAGTACCCGTGAGCGCAATATAGTTATGGTCGCCCTGTTGGCGCTACTGGTGTTCTTATGGGATCAGCTGTTGTTTTCGCCGTTACAAAGAAGTTCGGCTAGCCTGCGACAGCAGATCAGCGTAACGCAATCCAAAATAAATGAAGCAAGTACGGAAATGGTACTCGCTCTGAAAGCTGTTGCCGAAGATCCTAATCAAGAATTAAAACAGCAAAAACAACAGTTAGAAAAAGCTCTCCAAGAAGCGAATCAGCGCATTGACGGGTTAACATCAAGGCTGATAGCGCCGCGCCAAATGGCGGAGGTGCTAGAGCAGGTGCTGCGTCAAGAAACGCAACTGAGACTGGTCAAGGTGACCAATATTCCCGGTCGGCAAATTAGCGCAAACCTCCAACAAACGGGTAGTACTAACGCATCCACAGCCCAGCCGGATGAAGATAAGGTCGTGCTTTATCAGCATGGTGTGGAAATGCTGTTAGAGGGTGAATATTTTCAAACATTGCGTTATTTAAAGGCGTTGGAAGAGCTACCTTGGCAGGTTCTTTGGGGTGAACTGGAATATGAGGTGCAGGACTACCCACGTGCCAGTATTCGTTTGCAGATCAATACCCTCAGTACCGATTCCGGATGGATAGGGGTATGAGGGTGCTAAAATTTTCTATTGTCTTAAAAATTGTATTTAAAGCTTGTGCAGTGGCGGTTTTGGCCGCTCTTGTTAGTGCGGTTATCGCGGCGGAATTAAAAGACCCAACGCAACCTGCCTATTATACGGCGGGAGATAATGCCTATTTGTCACGCCTGCGGGAAAGCTATCGGCTGCATTCGGTATTAGTAAGTGCCGGTCGGCGCATCGCCGTGATTAACGGTAAGCGAGTGCGCGAAGGTGAAAAGGTGGCTGAAGCGGTTGTGCAGAAAATCAGTAAGTCGAGCGTTAGACTGGCCATACCTGGTGCTGTTTTTGATATTAGTTTGGCGGGTGAGAATGTTAAAAAAATTAATTAAGAGCTTCTCTCAGATGCTTAAAGTAGAAGGGTAGTGCGGAGACAAATATGCAGAGGATAACCCAAGGGGCAGTGCTGTTGATGGCCATCATGCTGTCAGGTTGCCAAGTAATCAAGACCGGCCCGGCCAAAGACACATCCTCGGTGCGACAGATGGAACAGGAGCTGGAGGCGTCGCTAGAGCAGGCTAAGGCGAAACCTGATAGAGCGACACCACCGGATTCGGTCAATCAGGCCTTAATCCCACCTTTAGAACTGGATCGAAGTTTATCTGAGCCGGTCGAAGACCGCTTCGATATCGCCGTTGATCAACTGCCTGCCCGTGACTTTTTTATTGGTTTGGTGCGTGATACCGCCTATAACATGGTGGTTCACCCTGGGATTACTGGCAATATTAGCTTGGAACTGAAGGATGTCTCAGTTGCTGAAGTCATGCAGGTCGTGCGCGATGTATACGGCTACGATTACGAGCAATCGGGGAATTTGTTTCGAGTGTTGCCGACCGGAATGCGGACCCAAATTTTTAAAATTAACTATCTTAACGTTAAGCGTAATGGCTCCTCGGAAACTCAGGTGAGTGCTGGACAGGTGAGCAGTGTTGATACCTCTAAAACGGGTACGGAAAACGATCTGGATAGTGATAATTTAAGTGATACCGGAGGGGTGCGCGCGGTGGTTGGGACACGCATCAAAACAGAAACACAAGCAGATTTTTGGAATGGTTTGAGCGCGACTATCAGCATGATTGTCGGCGGGGGTGAGGGGCGGTCGGTGGTTGTGTCCCCGCAAGCGGGAATTGTTGTGATCAAGGCTTATCCGGCGGAGTTGCGGGCAGCACAGGAGTTTCTCGATAAAGCCGAGCTGTCGTTGCGACGTCAGGTGATTTTGGAAGCAAAAATTCTTGAGGTTCAACTTAACGAAGGGTTTCAAGCAGGTATTAATTGGGCAGCTGTTGCCCAGGTTGGTCGTGATAAAAATATTATTTTTGGTAATGGTTTGACGCAGGGAAGTCGTATTATCGATTCGGATGGTTCGGCTTCGCTAAATGGCTCCATTATTAATGTGCCTAATTTGCAGACAGACTTATCTGGTACTGATATTGGTGGCGCTTTTAGCGCGGCGCTGAATCTGAAGGACTTCAACGGCCTGATTGAGCTGCTAAAAACTCAGGGTACCGTGCAGGTGCTGTCAAGTCCGCGGATTTCTACTGTCAACAATCAAAAGGCCGTAATCAAGGTCGGCACCGATGAGTTTTTTGTCACCGAAGTATCATCGCAAACCACCACCACCACAACCTCTTCGACACCAACGGTTGATGTGGAATTAACGCCCTTTTTCTCCGGTATTGCACTCGATGTTACGCCGCAAATTAGCGATGAAGGCGATATTATTTTGCATGTGCATCCAACTGTCAGCGAAGTGGTTGATCAGAGTAAAACTGTCGCTGCACCAACCGGGCAACTGACCTTGCCGTTGGCGCTGAGCACCATTCGGGAATCCGATACGATTATTCGTGCGCGTAACGGCCAGGTTGTGGTAATCGGCGGGCTGATGCAAAACAGTTCGACCGATGGCAATGCCAAAACGCCTGGGCTTGGAGACGTCCCCTTTTTTGGTAACGCCTTCCGCCAAAAACGGCAGGGCTCCACCAAGAGTGAGCTAATTATTTTGTTACGGCCAGTTGTTGCGACTGACGAAGCTTGGCAGCACGAGATCGAAAAAAGTCGGGAAAACGTTAAAGGTTTACGCGAAGCGATAGAACCTGGGTTTTTTAAGTAAAAACCCTAAGATGAATATTTCTGACCTGAGTTTGCGATACTGCCTTACCCGAAGCGGGGTGCGGTGTTGACAGATATTAATAATAACACGACAGATCTATTGAAAAACCATGTACCTACAGCATTTCGGCCTCAATGAAATGCCCTTTTCGCTGACGCCGAACACACATTTTTTTCTCAATGTGGGTAGTCACAAAGAGGCAATGAACCTGCTGCTCGTGGGCCTGGATAACGCTGCCGGTTTTATCAAAATTATTGGTGAGGTTGGCACTGGCAAAACCATACTTTGCCGTAAACTCTTGAACAGCTTGGATGAGCGTTATGTAACGGCCTATATCCCTAACCCACATTTAACGCCCGCAGGGATGCGCATTGCCTTTGCCGAGGAGTTGGGGGTGACTGTTCACCGCAACGAAGGTCAGCATGCGGTGTTAAAGAAAATCACCGAGCGGCTCATTGAACTCGCGCAACAGAATAAACTGGTGGTTTTGCTGATAGATGAAGCCCAGGCGATGCCGGAAGAAACCATCGAGGCACTGCGGCTGCTGACTAACCTGGAGACGGAAACGCAAAAGTTATTACAGGTGGTGCTCTTCGGACAGCCGGAATTGGATGAATTATTGAACCGTAAGTCGTTGCGTCAGCTTAAGCAGCGTATTACGTTTTCCTGTTACCTTAAGCCACTGGAATTGGAGACGTTGGATCGTTATATCACCCATCGCATGTCGGGTTCTGGCTACAATGGCGAACACCTGTTCAAACCTGCGGCGCTGAAACTTTTGCATCGTGCATCAGGTGGTGTGCCTCGGCTCATTAATATCCTCTGCCATAAGGCGCTGATGGTGGCTTATGGTAAAGGCGACCATCGCATTGAAAAAGCCTATGTCCAACGTGCTATTCAGGATACTGAAGGGGTCGCTTCAGTGATAAGCGCGTCTAGCTATGCCCACTGGGGCGCGTACGCAATACTGCTGTTATTGGCGGCCTGCGGTGTTTTCCTCGCCGGTCGGATGGCACTATGAGTTTGATAAACGATGTGCTTAAGGATTTGGATGATCGCCGGGCTGGCGGTGAGAGCTTTCAGCAAAGCCATGCTGGCGGAACCATTGCGCCAGTACGGGAGAGATCATCTCAGCTTAACTGGCATCGTCTGCTGTTGCTCTTGATTGTATTGGTGGGTGTGTTGGCCTTAGCGGTTTTCCTTTACCAGCTTTATGGGAGTTACCAGCAGCGCCTGACGACAGCCGAAGCGCAAAATCAAGAAGCCATGGTGTTGCTGCATCCGGCCGTAAAGGCGCAAATAACTCCCCCCACCGCTACTCAGGTCGCTCCGGAGCAAGCACAGATTAGCGCTGTGTTTGTGACACAACTGGAGCAAGGGGCTCGTATAGAAGTGCAATTAACACAAAAGGTAGAGCATCAGGTAAGTGCGCTGAGCCAAACAGAGTTAATGATTAAGTTGCCCAATACGGAATTAACCACGTTGTTACCCAGTGTTGCCGAACACCCATTGGTGGATTCGCTGGATGTAGCGAGCGCGCAGCGTGGCCTGATTTTAAAAGTCACTTTAGCCAAAGCTGCGAATTTTCAGACTTACCTGTTAGCTCGTGGGCAGTATTATGCTCTGGTGTTGGATCTATTTGCCGTACCTGAAATGGCGAATCTATCGAGTCCGGTGGTTGCGACAGAATCTTCGTCAAAGGTTCCGACAGACTTAGAACCCGCAGCGACGGAACCCAAGGACAATGTTCGGCCTAAAGCGCAGGCGCTTGCAGATGAGGGCGGCTCTTTCTCTGAGGTTGATCCAGTGCAGATATCTGGTAAGACGCAGCAGTTCAGTAAAACTACCAGTATACCTTCTCTTGCAGAGCGTGATCGAAGAGCAAGCCAAAATGCGTTAAACCAAATGCGATCCGGTCAGGCGCAGGCGCAAATGGCCGTGACGGAATTGCAGCAGTTTATTACGGAAAATCCCACAGCGCAGCAGGCGCGTGAGACATTAGCGGTTTGGGCGTTATCACAGGCTAAGTTGGAGCTGGCGGAAAACGTGCTGTCCGAGGGAATGCAAATTTCGCCTCAGCACGGTGCCTATATCAAATTACAGGCTCGTTTGCTCAGTGCGCGTGAGCAACAGGCTGAGGCATTGGCTTTATTGAATAGGAACTTGGTGCAGAACAATCAGGATCAAGAATATCTGGCGCTACTGGCATCGCTGTTTCAGCAGCAGGGGCAGCATGCGCGTGCGATAGAAGTGTATCAGGTCTTACTGAAAAAGGATGCGGAACAGGCGCAGTGGTGGGTCGGCAGTGCTATTTCTCTGGAAGCGCTGGAACTTAAGCAGGATGCGCTGAGAGCCTATGTGCAGGCAAGGCGTATCCCTGGAATTGATGCTAGGCTTAAGAAGTACGCTGAGAGCAGAATACAGGTATTAAATTAAACTGATGGAATTATGACAGAACCAAAACGAAAATTGAGACTTGGCGATTTGCTGGTTCAGGCGGGTGCTATCACTGAAGAGCAGTTGATGACGGCGCTGACTGAACAAAAGAAATCAGGTATGCGGCTAGGTCGTGCACTTATCAGCATGGGCTATGTTGACGAGGATAAGCTGTTGAACATTTTGTCGCAGCAGCTGAAATTACCCTATATCGATCTTAAAAATTTTAATTTTGACGAAGACTTGGTTCGGCGTTTACCGGAAACCTTAGCCCGCAGATTTCGCGCCGTGATTCTAAAAAAACAGGGTGGCGGTCTGTTAGTAGGCATGAGTGATCCTATGGATATTTTCGCCTATGATGAAATTTCACGGGTCCTGGGTGTGTCGGTTGAACAGGCTGTGGTGCGCGAATCCGAGTTGTTGGAAGCACTCGATATGGTCTATCGCCGCATCGGTGAAATTTCCAGCTTAGCTGAGGAGTTACAGGATGAATTGGGTGAAGATCAATTCGACTTAGGTCAACTTGCCGCGACCGGAGATGATAACGAAGCACCTGTGGTGAAGTTGCTGCAATCCATCTTTGAGGATGCGATGCAGGTGAAGGCCTCAGATATTCATATCGAACCGGATGAGACAGTCGTGCGGGTTCGGCAACGGATCGACGGTGTGTTGCAAGAACATGTGATGAAAGAGCGTCGCATAACTGCCGCGCTGGTGTTGCGATTAAAACTCATGTCAGGCTTGGATATTTCCGAAAAGCGCGTGCCGCAGGATGGCCGTTTCAGCATTCGTGTGAAAGGTCACGATGTGGATGTGCGGCTTTCTACCATGCCGACGCAGCATGGAGAATCGGTAGTAATGCGTTTGTTGGATCACTCCGAAGGTGCTATTAACTTAGAGCACTCAGGGATGCCTAAGGATATTCTGGCGCGCTTCCGCAAGCTTATTCATCGACCGCATGGGTTGATATTAGTGACGGGACCTACCGGTAGTGGTAAGACCACTACGCTTTATGGCGCATTAACTGAGCTGAATAAACCACAAAAGAAAATTATTACCGTCGAAGATCCGGTGGAGTACCAACTAGAGCGGATTCAGCAAGTGCAGGTGAACACTAAAATTGGCCTGACCTTCGGCAAAGTCTTGCGGGCAACCTTGCGCCAAGACCCTGACATACTCTTGGTGGGAGAGATTCGCGATAGTGAAACTGCCGAAATTGCCTTACGTGCTTCCATGACTGGCCACCTGGTACTCTCCACTTTGCATACCAACGATGCGGTCACCAGTGCTATGCGTTTAATCGATATGGGCGTGGAAGGCTATTTAGCCGCTGCATCTTTGCGTGCGGTTATTGCGCAACGCTTAGTGCGTCGTGTCTGTGATATCTGCAGTGCAGACTATGAACCGGATGTGCAGGAACGGGTATTATTGGAATCAGTGATGGATAGTCGTGACCTGGAGCGTGTCCAGTTTAAGATGGGCAAGGGCTGCCAGCATTGTAATCATACTGGCTACCGAGGGCGCATAGGGGTGTTTGAAATACTTGAAATTAACGCGCCAATGGCGGATGCCTTGCGTAACAACGATACTTCAGCTTTTACTAAAGCGGCAATAGCGAGCTCGGGATTTAAACCACTGATTTACGCGGCGCTTGAGTATGCCGAACAGGGCATTATTTCAGTGGAGGAAGTCTTCCGGGTTGCGGAAGAGGTCGATGAGGCGCCGGAAAATATTGAAGCCGGAATTGTCGAGCCCTCACTATGAGTAAAGTGAATCGCTAAACTATGGCTAAATATCAATACAAAGGGCGTGATGCGCAGGGGGCGTTGATCACCGGACAGTTGGACGCAGTTAATGCTGAGGCGGTAGCGACGCAGTTAAATAGCCGTGGCTTGATTCCGCTAAGCATCCAGGAAGTTGCTGCAGCGGCAGGTAATTCCTTTGATTTTGCCAAGCTGTTTCGCAAGCGCATCAGTGTGGAAGAGCTGATTATCTTCAGCCGCCAGATGCATAGCCTGAACAAAGCTGGCGTACCTATTATCAGGGCGCTGCGCGGTTTGGCGGGGTCGATTAAAAATGAAACCCTTAAAGAAACACTTTACGATGTCGCGGATACGCTGGAGTCGGGGGTGGATCTGGCTTCTTCATTGAATCGGCATCCGGAAATTTTTTCACCTTTATATGTCAGTGTGATCCATGTTGGCGAAAATACCGGGCGTTTAGATCTCGCCTTTAAGCAAGTAGCGGGCTATCTTGAGCTGGAACGAGATACCAAGAAGCGCATCGGTGAAGCAACTCGATATCCGCTCTTTGTCATCGTTGCCATTGTCATTGCCATCGGTGTTATTAACGTACTGGTGGTGCCTGCCTTTGCCAAACTCTTTAGTAGCTTTAACGCGGAACTGCCCTGGCAAACACAGTTTTTGATTAGCTGCTCCAATTTCACGGTCAATAACTGGTATTGGCTACTGCTGGCGATCATTGGTTCTATCCTGGCCTGTCGCTACTATATAGCCACTGATATTGGCGGTTTGAATTGGGATCGCATGAAGTTGCGGATACCCCTGGTGGGCGGAATATTTGAACGTATTAATCTGGGTCGATTTGCCCGCACCTATGCCATGGTGGCGCGGGCAGGTGTGCCTATCATTCAGGCATTGAATGTAGTGGGCAGTGCGGTTGGCAACCGCTACATAGAAAGTAAAATTAATGCCATGCGCACACGCATCGAACGGGGTGAAAACTTTTCCCGCGTGGCGCAAAATAGCGGTATGTTTTCTGAATTAGTATTGCAGATGATCTCGGTCGGTGAAGAAACTGGTACCATGGATGACCTTTTAGACGAAGTGGCCGATTTTTATGAACAGGAGGTCGATTACGACCTAAAAAGCCTAGGCGATAAAATTGAACCGATACTGCTGTTAATAGTCGCTGGTATGGTTTTGATATTGGCCTTGGGCGTATTTCTGCCAATGTGGGATTTATCGAGCGCGGTTAAAGGGCGTTAATGACGAAAGTGAAGGAAAAGAAAAACTCTTATTTAGAGCTGATACTGGCAATTACACTAGTGTTTGTTTTTATCGCTATGGCGTTAAAAATGTTAGTACGTTTTGCGGTCGATGCGGAACAGATGGCGATTGCGGAAGTTGTGCAAAACCTGGAAAAGGCGCTGACTAACCTGACCGCGGAGCATCTGGTGGTCAACGATATGGCGGGATTGTCGCGCTGGGATGGTGAGAACCCAATTAAACTGCTGACCATAAAACCTGAGAACTATGCAGGTCAATACACCAACCTGGAGAACAAACCAGCAAGTGGCAATTGGTATTTTGATTCCAATCGTAAAAAGTTGATTTATGGCGTTAAGCATAAAGGTTATTTTAAGGTACAAAATGGCGCTAAAACGCAGGCAGAATATCAACTAAAGTTCATTTATGCCGATAACAATGGTAATCGACAGTTCGATGCCAAAGTGGATGAAGCGCAGGGGCTTAGGCTGGTGTCGCTGAATCCCTATGAGTGGGTGAATTAGAAAATCAGGAGGGGTTTGTCGGTGCGAGGATAATATCATTTTGATATTTAACCGCATATTATCAGAAAAATTATGGGAGTAAATATGCATAACCAAAGAGGGAGTAGGCTGCAGGGCTTCACCCTGGTCGAGCTTGTCATCGTCATTGTCATTCTGGGGTTACTGGCGGCCACCGCTTTGTCCCGTTTTCTTGATGTCACCGACGAAGCAGAAGCGGCCGCAGTAGAGGGTGTGGGTGGCGGCTTTGCTACCGCCGTTGCTATTGCTCATGCACGTTGGATAGCGGATAAACACAGTCCAGGCACACCTAATATTCAGATCAACCTGGAGGGCAGCAATATCAACATGAACGAAAATGGCTGGCCGGCAAATACCGACACTGTTGGCGCAGGTTTGAACGACCAGAATGAGCAGGAATGCCAGCAAGTTTGGAACAGCCTATTACAAAGTCCGCCTTCTACCTCCGTTGCCGCTGCCGATAGAGGCAAAGCGCGATATCACGTTACCGTGGTAAACGCTAACCCAGACGTTTGCCGCTATGAGCTGGCCAGTGTGCCGGCGGCAAACCCACCCTCACACCGTATTGAATATAACGTGGGTACCGGTCAGGTCATCACCACAGTACCTGATCTATAAAGAACGAAAAAATTATTTGTAACTAACTGAATTTAAACTATAACTTTAGAAGAATTTGGAAGAAACTCATGAACTTAAAGGCAGAGGTAAAAATGCAGAATCAACAATCAGGTTTTACTCTGATCGAGCTGGTCGTGGTCATCGTTATTTTGGGTATTTTGGCGGCAACGGCGCTGCCGAGGTTTGTGGATTTGACTGGGGATGCAAACCAAGCTGCGGTGGAAGGGTTTGCCGGAGCAATTAACGGCGGTAATAATATTAACTATGCGACTTATTTAGCTAGAAGAGTTGATACGACCACGGCTGTTGATGCTGCAACTGGAAGAACTGCTCAAGTAGTTCAAACAACTGGTGGCTGTACCTTAACAGTAGCAAACAACCTATTACAGGAAGATATGCCTACCAGTCCAGCTTATGCAGTAGCAGGAGATACTACAGCTTTAGCATATGGTGCAAATAGAACCTGTACTTTGACAATTACTGGTTCCGGTGTAACTCCAGTTAATTTCACAATCACTGGTGCAGATTAAAAAGGTTTCCCGTTAATTGAGCGCTTTCTTTTTGTTTGAGGGCGCTCTTTAGCTCTAAATGTATAAACATTCTGGTTTCACTCTCTTAGAATTAATAGTCACCATCGTAATTGTCGGTGTACTTGCAGTGACGGTGGCTTCACGATTTGCGAATGAAGATACCTTCGCAGTAAGAATCGAACAGGAAAACCTGATATCCACTCTTAACTTGGCACAACAACTGGCCATGACAGGTCGTACTATCGCCTTTACTATCGATGCGGATAATAAACGTTACAGCCTGACCGTCGATGGTAGTGATTATCAGGTTGCAGGTGTTTCCTACCCTCTCCATTTTCAGGATGAAGTCAGCAGTATTACAGCGTCGACGGCGCTGCCGCTGGATTACAGCAATTCGCTCGGACAAACTACGGAAACTACCTTTACTATCAGTAGCATTGGTGGTGATTCCTTGTGCGTAATGGTAAATAATTCAGGGTTCGCGCGTGCTATTACTTGTCTGTAATTTTTATCGTACTCCTCCAGCTTTGAAACGATTGAATACCCAAAGAGCGCAAGGTCTGCATCTGTGCAAATCCGTATCCGCGCGGGGCTTTACGCTGATCGAGTTGATTATATTTATCGTCATTATTGGTATTGCCACTACCGGACTGTTTGCGGCGTTGAATCAACATAACCTCTCCAGCGTCAACCCCCTTTATCAGGTGCGTGCGCTGGAGCTGGCGCAGTCGACCCTGGATGAAATACTAGGCAAACGCTACGATGAGAGCAGTCCGAATGGAGGCTTCCCACCTTGCGACTCCGGTGAGCTGGGGATGTTGCCCTGTACCCTAGCTGGCAATCTGGGGCCGGAAGAAGGTAGTGTAGATGGATATGATGATGTGGATGATTATGCGGGCTACACGCCAACCTTGGTTGCCCCCTACGTTGGGTTTGGGTTAACTGTGACGGTGCAATATGCCGGAGCAGATATCGGGCTGCTTAGTAATCAGGCTAAGCTGATTCAAGTGACCGTGACACCACCGGTGGGCGCGCCGGTGGATTTAAGTGCCTATCGAGCGAACTTTTAGGTGGCAGGGTGACATCCAATAAAATACACACACAGGTCGGCTTCACCCTGATTGAATTAATTATGGTCATCGTCATTCTGGGGATTCTCGCCTTGGGCACCACGCGCTACATCGTGCAGAGCATGGAGCAATACACCCAGTCCGCCGATCGCGCAAAATTAATAGCCGCTGGGCGCATCGCGGTGGAGAAAATGACCCGGCGTTTACGTAACGCGTTACCCAATAGCGTGCGCGTGAGTACTTCAGGCAGCTGCATTGAATATTTTCCTGTGTTGGGGGCAAGTTCATATGAAGGTGTATTACCTGCATCGGTCAGCACTTTAATCACGGCTTCTTTTACGCTCTCTAGTGCAGCACAAAATTATGCGGTGATTGCCGCGCTCGCGCCGAGCGAACTCTATAAAGACAGCTATAGCGCCAGCGAAGTCATCGCACAAACGACGATTACGGGAACCGGCGCGCGCACCGATATTCCCTTGCAAAGCGAGCATAGTTTTACCCGCACTTCACCCACGCAACGGGTTTATCTCGTCGGTAAACCGGAACGTTTTTGTGCATCGAGCAATGCGCTGACTTTTTATGCCGGTTATAACATCGACAACACCTTTGTCGAAAGTAACCCCGGCGGGACGGACACTTTGATTGCTGAAAATATCGATATAACCGATCCACAGGTGTTTGAGTATGTGCCCGGTACGCAGGTGCGAAATGCACTGGTGAATGTGTCGCTGAATCTGCTGAGAAGCGGCGATCCCGTTAAAATCAGTCATACAGTGCAGATACGAAATGTGCCCTAGCCAAGCTGCACAGCGGCCACCCATGTTTCGTCAGGCTGGTTTCAGTCTGCCGATTGCCGTATTCATTCTGGTGATAATGGCATTATTGGCGGTGGGGATTGCGCAGTTATCATCACGCAGCAATCTGTCAGCGACTCATGAAGAATTATCCAATCGTGCTTTTTATGCGGCGGAAAGCGGCGCATCCTGGGCTATGTCACGATTATTTTTTAACGCCTCGGGACCCGCTGATAGTACTCATTCCAATTTAGAATGCACTGCCATTGGTGCATCCAGTAATTTGAGTTTTTCCCAGGCGGGACTGTATTCCTGTAGTGCGGTGGTCAGCTGCGTCTCACAGTCCGGCAGTAATGCCAGCTATTATACAATTAATAGTCAGGGGAGCTGCGGAAGCGGCCAGGTACAGGCCATTCGTAAGCTTGAGATCGGCGCAAAAAATAACTAAATGGACAATAGATGAAGCGTCTTCAAATAGTACTCACAGGATTGTTAATGCTGGCGTTGTCAACGCTGAGTATCAACGCCAGTGCAGATACTATGTGTGCGAATACGAGCTCTACAGCGAATAGTGGAACGCTTTATGATTCCGGCGGGCCGGGGGGTAACTATGGCAATAGTGAAAACTGTAGTTTTCTAATTCAACCCTCTGGCGGTGGCACTATCACCCTTAGTTTTTCCCAATTTGATACGCAAAATGCCGATCAACTCAGAATTTATAATGGAGCCAATGCCTCTGCGCCCTTGTTAGCGACCCTCAATGGTAGCTCGTTACCCTCGGATGTGGTGGCAAATTCAGGGGCAATGTACTTAGTGTTCACCAGCAACCCTGGTGGCAACCGGGCTGGGTTTACGGCGGCCTGGTCGGTTGCTTCTCCAGCGGCAACATTGCTCGCTCACTACAAATTCGATGTTTGCGACTGGGCGACCACGGGCGTCGCTGGCGACAGTGTCGGTAGTTACGATGGCGCGGTTAGTGGTGCCGTTAGTAGAGATAGTACGGCCACATCCGGTATCAAACCGGACACCTGCTCATCTGCGTTAATGGCGGGTGGCGCGATCGATATTAACGGGTTGCCAGTGAATACGACATCCGGTGCTAAAACCAGTGTTTCCTTCTGGATGTATTGGAGTGGCGCCAACAGTGTGATGCCGATCGGTTGGGGTGGCCACGATCTCTGGCTGGTGAGCGGTTCCTTCGGCTTTAATACCGGCAATAGCGATGTTTACGGTATCGCTTCAGCCGGTTTGGCCGATGGTTGGCACCATGTAACGGCGGTTTTTACTAACAATAATGTCACCGCCAATAAGCTCTACATCGATGGTGTGTCGCAGACGCTGACTCAACGACAGAGTTCACCCAATAACTCGGTAGCGGTGGTGGATCCTCATTTACGGATCGGAGGATGGTGGCGAGACAATGGCTACCGCTTCTCCGGCAATATTGATGAAGTCAAAGTGTACAGCGGCGAGGTAACCCAGGCTCAGGTCAATGCTGATCTCACCTATGTCAGTGCAACCTGCCCGACCTGTGTGCCGCCGCCTCCGGTTCCGGCGGTATTGGTGGCGGAGTACGATTTTGATGGTGACTGGCACCTAAGCGGTACCCTTTTAGATGCCGTGGGTGCGGCGAATGGCACCCAAACCGGAGCGGTAACGCGGGTTGATGCGCCAGCCAGCGGTGGTAAACCCAATACTTGCTACGCGGGGGAATTCAACGGTGGCGCATTTGATATGACTGGGCTGCCTGTTTCAACGGCCTCTGGAGATACAACCAGCGTTTCATTTTGGATGTTTTGGGACGGCACCAATAGCGTAATGCCGATGGGTTGGCAGTATCATGATTTATGGTTATATAACGGTGCGTTTGGCTTTAACTCCGGTGCGGGTGATATTTACGGGGTTTCATCGGCTAGTTTAGCCAACAGCTGGCATCATGTGGCGGTGGTCTTTACCAATAATAATATGACCAATAATGAGATCTACATTGATGGTGTCGCGCAAACTTTAAGTCAACAACACAGCTCACCGAACAATAGTAACTCGGTGGTTAATTCGCATATGCGTATTGGTGGCTGGTGGGGTTCAAATGGCTACCGTTTTAGTGGTCGATTGGATGAACTGAAGGTGTATACGGGAAGTATTTCTCAGGCAGAGGTCTTGGCAGACAAGGATAAAGGCTGTAACGACCCTGTCGCCTGGTGGAAAATGGATGAACCGGCATGGACGGGCGCTGGCGCCGAACTATTAGATGCTAGCGGCAATGGACATGACGCGAGTGCCGTCAATGGGCTGGTAAATGATGATTTGAGCCCAGCCAAGCTGGGAAGTCCTGGCACCTGTCGTTATGGCGATTTTGATGGAGTAAACGATTATATTGCAGTGCCGGGATCAGTGCCGAATTTGACTGGTGATTTTACTATCCTGAGTTGGATTAATGCTCGTGAATTGGGCAAGGATCAACGTATTTATGCCGATGATGAAAACAACTCGGGAGGTTTTGCCTTTAGCCTTGGCGACGGTGGTGATGGCCGCTTGAGATTCTTTTCCAGGAATGTCTCGCCGATAATAGTAGATACACAGAGCGCCGTCATTAGCGCCAATACCTGGCACTATGTCGCGGTTGTGCATAATGCGGCGGCCAAAACCCGACAAATTTATGTGGATGGAGTTGCGGTAGCGCTCAGTACCGGTGGCACCAGTTCTACCTATACTGGCACCTGGGGTAGCGATCCAGGCAGTGCTAGCATTGGTGGGGAAACGAATAGCGCTGGCGGTGAAGCGGTAGCTAATTGGCGCTTCAACGGCTTTATCGATGAAACACGAGTGTATCAGGGTGCGTTATCGGCAACGGAAATCGGTCAGTTGATGAATGAAACCCACCCCTGTGCCAATTCGCCTGTGGCGGAATGGCGTTTCGATGAGGGCAGTTGGTCGGGTGTCGCCAATGAGGTGGTGGATTCCAGTGGCAGCAATTACCATGGCGTTGCTGTTAATGTTTCCACGGTTGGTGGGGTGCTCTGCAAAGCGGCAGACCTTTCTGCAAACAGCGCTTCTGACTATTTATCCATGAACAGCCAAGCGATGAATGGGTTGGAGGATTTTACCCTGGTTGCCTGGGGAAAATCCTCCTCTATCAACGGTTTTCAGGCGATTGTTTCAGGGGCAAGCGGAACCTCGCTGGCAGCTGCTAATGAGCTGGTCATGTTGTTTGATACCGCCAACCGGTTTACGCCGATTATTTCTGAAGAGCTTTTTAATGACACCGGCGATATTAGCCTATTGTCGGCACCAAACGATGATGCCTGGCATCAATTTGCCTGGACCCGTGAAGCGTCAATTCGTGAAAGTTGTTTTTATATGGATGGAGTACTACAGGGCTGTGTTACCCACCCAGACAGTAACGATTCCGATCCGCTGAGTATTGTGGCGGGTGGTCTGATTATCGGCCAGGATCAGGATACGCTGGGCGGTGATTTTGATGCTAGTCAGGATTGGGAGGGTCTATTGGATGAAGTCATGGTGTTCAATCAACGCTTGAGTGCGACTGATATCCAGGCCGGGCGTGCTAACATTTTAGCGGGTAATAATTGGGATGGCACATTGCGCTCCTGCTCGGCGGTGGATCATTATGCGATCAGTTATTCGGCAACGCCTGGTATTACCTGCGAAGCGCAAACGGTGCGCATTACCGCCCACGATACGAACCATGATCCGGTGGCACCCAGTAGCAGTACTCAGATTACCCTGTCAACGGGGCCTGCGGCAAATGGTTGGGCCTTGAAAGCAGGAGGCGGTAGTTTTAGTAGTGGGCCCGGTGCGGGACAGGCGCGCTATACCTTTGATGGTACAGAAACTGTTGTCGAGCTGTATCTGACCCAGACCACAGTGACCACCAGCCCGCATATTGATATCGATGTGGACGACGGTACGGCTAGCGATATTGATGGTTCGTTAGAAGACCCAAATATTGCCTTCGTTGATGCCGCATTTCGTTTTTACGCCAACGGCACAGCGGAGACTATAGGGACGCAAATATCCGGAAAATCCTCCGCCGTAGCGCCGGGTGAGCAAGTCTTGCAATTGCGCGCAGTACAGACCAATACCGATACAATGGCCTGTGAAGGGGCGTTAAGTGGCAGTAATATTCCTGTAGAGCTCGCCTTTGAATGCAACAACCCGACCACCTGCAAAACTAATAATGGTGTAGTAATTTCTGCGGCGCAGACCTTGGCGATTGAAGGCAACCCCAATGGTTCGGTGGTTAGTTATCAACCGGTCAATATGAATTTCGATGCGTCGGGCGTCACCAATTTTAGTTTTAATTATCTGGATGCTGGTGAAATCCGCCTGCATGCCCGCAAGGAGGTGACGGCCTCCGCTCCAGATCCCGCGTTTATTCTGAACGGTGCTTCCAATCAGTTTGTAGTGAAACCGGCGGGCTTGTGTGTGGAGGCGACAGAAGCTGCTTCAGTGTGTGTATCAGGCAATGCCAGCTGTTCCAAGTTTAAAAAAGCCGGCGAAAATTTTGATTTGAATGTGCGTGGAGTCACCTGGGAGAGCGCTGCGGATACGAATTTCTGTTCTGGTGTTGGCGGCACTAACGCTACGACGAAGAATTTCCAACTAGCGAGTATCGGTCTGGCACCAAGCTTGGTCGCGCCAAGCGGCGGCGCAAATGCGACCCTGGGTGTTACTACCGTTACCATTGACGCAGCGAGTAACGGTTCCAAAACGCTGACCAATCAAACTATCAGTGAAGTGGGTGTATTTACTATTTCCGCGAACCCACCGCAATATTTGAATGAAAATTTGGGGCTTTTCACCAGTGCCAATATTGGCAGGTTTATTCCAGATCGCTTCGAACTTTCCGCCGGAATTGTCACCGAAGCTTGCGCTAGCGGAGGTTTTACCTATTTGTCTCAGGATTTCACGACGAGTTATACACTGACCGCGAAGAATACCGGTACGGCGACCACAGTGAACTATCGTGGTGGTTTTATTAAACTGGATGCGACGCTTGGTGCATTGGATTACGGCGCGATCGATTTAGTCATTCCCACATTATTTCCTACTCGACTTACGGAAACTGGGCTAGCTACCTTTAATTGGCATGACGACGGCACCGGTGATGTAAGCTCCACCCTTAATTTAGCGCGAGATACGATGGTTGATGGGCCTTATTTGGCCCAGATTGGCGTATTACCAACAGATGATGATGACGTAACCGTGATTCTGGCGAGCCGAGATTTGGATGTGGATAACGATGCCACGAATGATCATGTCAAACTGGGAGAAACGGTACAGCGTTACGGCCGAATGGTGGTGAATAACGCCTACGGACCGGAACTGTTGGACTTGGATGTGAACTTGCAGTCGGAATATTTTGATGGTGCACAATTTAAGCTGAATACCGAAGACAGCTGTTCTAGCTATATCAAAACAGATGCGACGCTATCGAACTATACGGGTGATTTGGCGGGTGTTGCCCCGGTAAATGTTATAGAACCTAGTGTTTTAACGGCTATGATCAATGGTAGAAGTCCTCGTCTGTCACCGCTGCTATTGGAGAAACCCGGCGCTGGCAATGATGGAAATGTGACAGTGACTCTGACGGTGCCCAATTGGTTGCAGTTTGATTTTAATGGTGATTTAACTCCCGAAAATCCGTCTGGGCTGGCGACCTTTGGTCACTATCGCGGGCATGATCGGATTATTTATTGGCGAGAAAAATTCCAATAGAAGTTAGTGGGGCTGGCGGGTTATTCCAAGCTTATTTACTCCAAGCCCAGCTCCTTAATCTTGCGTGTTAGCGTATTGCGGCCCCAGCCTAGCAACAAAGAGGCATCTCGCTTGCGCCCCGCCGTTTGTTTCAGCGCCGCTTCAATCATAATGCGTTCAAATTTAGGTGTGGCTTGATTGAGGATGCCGGACTGGTTGGCGTTTAAGGCAAGTTCGGCCCATTGCCGTAGCGCACTCTCCCAATCGTTTGGCCCAGTTTGACTCAGCGCGTTTTCGTCGAGTAACTCAGGTGGTAAATCGCGCAGGTGAATTTCACGGCCACTGGCCATGACCGTGAGCCAGTGGCAGGTGTTTTCCAGTTGTCGCACATTCCCCGGCCATTCCAGCATGCCCAGGTAATTTTCTGCTTCAGGTCGAAGTAGCTTCGGCTCTACGTTTAACTCTCGTGCTGATTTACTTAAAAAGTGCTTGGCCAATTGCGCAATATCTTCACGCCGATCGCTCAGTTTGGGCAGGTGGATGCGAATCACATTCAGGCGGTGAAACAGGTCTTCTCGAAATTGGCCTTTTTGGACGAGGCTCTCAAGGTTTTGGTGGGTAGCGGCAATAATGCGCACGTCCACTTTGACGGGTATATGACCGCCGACCCGGTAAAATTCGCCATCAGCCAATACTCGCAATAGGCGCGTTTGAGTGTCGGCGGGCATGTCACCAATTTCATCCAGAAACAGGGTGCCGCCATTGGCTTGCTCAAAGCGGCCCTTGCGTTGACTGGCGGCGCCGGTAAATGCGCCTTTTTCATGGCCAAACAGCTCTGATTCGATGAGGTCTTTGGGAATAGCTGCCATATTCAACGCAATAAATGGTTGTCCAGAACGAGGGCTGTGTTGGTGGAGCGCAGCGGCCACCAGTTCTTTGCCGGTACCGGAAGCGCCGTTAATGAGTACCGTGACGTTGGATTGTGAGAGTCGGCCAATGGCACGAAATACTTCCTGCATAGCAGGCGCTTCGCCAATAATCTCACTTTTTTTAGCGTCAACTGCCGGTGGAATCAGTAAATTTTTCTCGTGCGCGTGATTGATCGCGCGTTGCACAATAGTGGTGGCCTCGTCGATATCGAAGGGTTTGGGCAGATACTCAAAGGCCCCCCCCTGATAGGAGGCGACGGCGCTATCTAAATCTGAATGGGCCGTCATAATAATGACGGGAATATTGGGGTGATCTGCATGAATCAGGGCGAGTAAGTCCAAACCATCAGTACCAGGCATGCGAATGTCGCAAATGATAGCATCCGGTTGAGTCAAGTTGAGCCGTTTCAGCATGGCGTCGCCATTTTCAAAACTCTCGGTGTCGATATCGGCCTGTGCCAGGGCTTTTTCTAATACCCACCGAATTGAGTGGTCGTCATCGACTATCCATACATGATTGGTCATATTGGTTTGGCTGCCTTAAGCGGAATAAATACGGTGAAGCAGGTTTCGCCAGGCCGGCTCTGATATTGGATTAGCCCCTGGTGTTGATTAATAATATGCTGAGCTATGGTGAGGCCAAGACCTGTGCCATCGGCGCTACCGCTGACCATCGGGTAAAAAATCGTATCCTTTAGTTCTGCGGGAATACCAGCACCGTTGTCGGTAATGTCAACGCGGCAAACCATACGGTAGCGGCGATTAGCTAAAGTAATCTGGCGGGCTGCGCGCGAAGCGATACAGATCTTGCCGGGACCTGCCCGCGGGCTTTCCTTGATCGCACGCAATGCATTACGCATGAGGTTGAGGAAAGTCTGGATCAGCTGTTCTTTGTTGCCCAATATTTCTGGGATACTGGGGTCGTAGTCTCGAATAATCTCAACAGAACCTTCAGATTCACTGTCGACTAACTGAGTGACGTGCTCTAACACTTCATGAATATTGAGAGCGCAAAAATTGGTTTTACGAATGGGCCCCAGCATTTGATCGACAAGGTTACGCAACCGATCGGCCTCGGCGATGATGATATTGGTATAGTCGGTTTGTTGTGTGTCGTTCAGTTCCCGCGCCAAGAGTTGGGCTGCGCCACGTATGCCTCCTAAGGGGTTTTTAATTTCATGCGCCAAGCCACGGATGAGTAGGCGCGATGCCTCCTGTTGTCCTTGCAGACTCTCTTCACGAGAAATCCGTAGCCAGCGATCAAGTGGAAAGATTTCAATAATTAAATAAGTTTTCTCACCGTTTATGGGGGTGACCGTATAGTCAACGGTGAGGTGGCCATTGTTATGTAAAATTAACTGCGCTTCACGTTTGGTGTAGGCGTTGCCGGATCTGAGAGCTTCTTTGAGTTCATCGCTAATGGGGTGAGTTTCTGTAAATACCAGCTCTATGGATTGCCCTAGTAGCCTTGAGCCGCTGGAAGCGAAGAGCGCTTCTGCGGCACTGTTCATATACTCGACACACAATTTAGTGTTGAGTAGTAATACAGAAGTGGACTGGTTATCGAGCAGCCGTTGGTAAATGTTCAAACTCACGTTAATTATCCATCTTTTGGTGATGAGCTAATCTGTCAGGTTTATAGAATGCAAAAAACAAACCATCACTGTTTGTTTGCAGGATTTTAAAATCGATGCCGTTCGGAGAGCGGTAAATCAGTAGAAATAGTGGCTAGTTGAGGGTTATACCGCCAATAAAAGAATGTTTAAACTGATTTGCACAGCAATCCATTGAAATAAACTGGCAATTTGTCAGTTGATATTGCACCAAAACGGTGCGCAAAACAATCTAATCTATTTTTTCAATACTATTTAATGGGGGGAGTGGACGCGTCTTTCTTTGTTGGTGGAGGTGCTTCCGGCTTAATGATGCTGGTGCGGTGTACATGAATAGAAAGAGGGGCGCTGCTGATCAGAATCTTGTTATCAGCATTAACGACATCAACTTGGATAAGGTGAGTGCCTCGGCTTAAATTGATGAGCTGCATGGATAGCTTGCGGCTAGGCTCACCGATGGGTTGTCCATTATCGGAGTAAAGTAGCTTATGGCTTCTGCGTAAAGCGGGACTTATTTTCGCGCTGACGAGCACATCCCCCGGATCTCTGATGGTAGTATCCATTGCCGGCGAGCTGATTACGAGTGATTTATAAATGTCCTTTTCCTCAGATTTGTCCTGCAGTGGGTTGGCAGCTGGGGCTTTGGGGAAAGTGTGAACATTGGTGGGGGCAACCTCGATTTTTTCCGCGCCCGGATTTGGCTGATCGGAGAAGGTGACATTGCCTTCAGCATCGACCTGACGATAAACCTCCCCCGCCATCAGGCTGCTCCAGCCCAGACTCATCATGAGGCTAAGGGCAAAGAAGGAAAACTTACGCAACTCTAGGCCTAGTATATTCATTCGTCACCGCCATTTTATATTGGTTGCTGTTAACGATAGTCAGTCCTTTCGGAGTCTGCAAGAAAAAAGCCCTGCATCCGATGAAGGCAGGGCTTTTGACCGCAAAATCGCTGATTAAGTCAGAATTTCTTCTGTCTTTTGATCAGTTTTAAAGGCTGTAGTACATGTCGAACTCAACTGGGTGAGTGGTCATGTTTAAACGCTGAATTTCACCTTTTTTCAATTCAATAAAGGCGTCAATCATATCATCTGAGAAGACACCACCAGCGGTGAGGAAGGCGCGGTCTTGATCCAGGTTTTCCAGCGCTTGTCCTAGTGAAGAACAAACGGTTGGGATGCCCATTGCCTCTTCCTTAGGCAGATCATAGAGGTCTTTATCCATTGCGTCGCCAGGGTGGATTTTATTTTGGATACCGTCAAGGCCAGCCATCAACATGGCGGCAAAGGCTAGGTATGGGTTAGCGCTTGGATCAGGGAAGCGCACTTCAATGCGACGCGCTTTCGGGCTGCTGACATGCGGAATACGAATCGAAGCAGAACGGTTACGGGCTGAATAGGCTAACATGACTGGCGCTTCAAATCCGGGTACTAAACGCTTATAGGAGTTTGTGCCAGCATTGGTGAATGCGTTTAGCGCGCGTGCGTGTTTAATAATACCGCCGATATAGTACAGAGCGCTTTCTGACAGGCCGGCATAGCCATCACCGGAGAAAACGTTGGCACCATCTTTACCAATGGATTGGTGAACATGCATGCCGCTACCATTATCGCCTACCAGAGGTTTTGGCATAAAGGTCGCTGTCTTGCCATAAGCATGAGCGACGTTGTGGGTGCAGTATTTAATGATCTGCACTTCGTCCGCCTTGCGCACAAGAGTGTTAAATCGTGTACCGATTTCACACTGCCCGGCAGTACCAACTTCATGGTGATGTACTTCAATTTCTACACCCATTTGCTCCATGGCGTTACACATCGCACCACGCAGGTCGTGTAATGAATCAACTGGCGGTACTGGGAAGTAGCCACCTTTCACTTTAGGGCGGTGCCCCATGTTGCCGCCTTCATAATCGGCTGAGGAAGACCAGGCGGCTTCTTCAGAGTTGATGGTGTAGCCTGAACCACGTATATCCGAATGCCATTTGATATCGTCGAAGACAAAAAATTCGGGTTCTGGGCCGAAGAAAGCGATATCGCCAATGCCGGTAGATTTCAGATATTCTTCAGCACGCATGGCGACTGAGCGAGGGTCACGCTCGTAACCTTGCATGGAAGTAGGGTCAACAATGTTGCAGCGTAAGTTCAGCGTCACTTCTTCCGTAAAAGGATCAATCACGGCGCTGCTATCGTCCGGCATCAAAATCATGTCGGATTCGTTGATGCCTTTCCAGCCTGCAATGGACGAACCATCGAACATTTTTCCGCTTTCGAAAAACTCGTCATTAATTTCGGAAGTCGGCATTGTGACGTGCTGTTCTTTACCAATAGTGTCGGTAAAGCGTAGGTCAATCCACTTTACGTCATTATCTTTAATCATGCTTAGGGTATTCTCTGACATGCTACTGTCTCCGTTTGGATAGTTGTTAAAATTCAGTTGCTTAATTGTTGCTTTGGGTTAATAAACGTCATGGTTTAGGTCTTTATTCAACCGTATAGGTATCAATGTGGTGCTTCGATATTCTGCATTTGCAAATAGTGTGCCATGCTAAAAATTCTGTAACTCTTTGTTTTTGTAAAGGGTAATAGCGTTGCAGCTAAAGCTTTTGCATCAAAAAGGTGCAAATAAAAATAATTGCACCATTTTTGTGCTCACCATCAAAGTTAGCCTACCTCTATCGTGATGCTAATCACTCTGTCGTGCTCCTGGGTGTTAATTATTCGGTGTCCATTGATGCGACACCAAGCGGGAATATCCTGTAGCGTACCAGGGTCCGTGCAAAGTACCTCAAGAATATCCCCTTTTGCCAGCGTTTTGATACGATCCTGCGTTCTGATAACCGGGATAGGGCAGAGCAGGCGCTGCGCATCGAGTTTAAATCGCTGTGGTTGGCTAGTCATCTGGATCAAATATACCAGTGCTTGGGGATTTCATCAGCGCCGAAAGGCGTTACCTGTAAAACTTGGGCGGTGCCTTGTGTCGGCTCAATTTGAACGGTGACACTATCCGCCAGACGCCCCTGGCAATATCTGGCGACAATTCGGGCTGCAATTTCCAGATCTTCTGGCGTTGGTGCCCCGTCGATCAGTGCTAATGGGCCGGGATGGCTTAGTGTTCGAAGATGGGTGAACTCCTTGCGGTATCCCTCAAGGAAATTATTCTCCCCTTCTTCGCGGCTGACCATCAGTTTGAAGCGTTCATTGGGCCGGATATGACGGCCGATTTTTAACAACAATATGTCATCCAGCTCATAGCGCCGCTCACCTCTAGCTTGCCATAGATCGGCAAGTTTGCGGGAATAACTTGCATCGGTAAGAAAACAGCAGCCGCCAGCGGGTTGGGCGAAATCCTCAAAGCCGAATTGTTTGGCTAGCTCTATTTGTGGTTTGCGACTCCGTCCATGAAACCCGTATAGCTGATCGCGATTTACCCAGCCTTCTCTTTCGGGTAGGGTTTCTGGTAAATTTTTGGCACATAATGGTCTTAGTAAACGGTCATCAGCACCGGACTCCCGGGCAATAATTGGCATGGTTTCGGCGCGTTGTGATTTCGGTCGCTGGCCCACGACTTCACCGGTTATAATGAAGTCGAAATTATTTTCCTCCATCCAGGCCCAGGCTTTGGCCTGATTCACCATGAATATTTTGCAGTCCAGACAGGGGTTTAGGTTTTGGCCGTAACCATGTTTTGGGTTGATGACGATATCTTTGTAGTCTTCAGAGATATCGATAATGTGCAGTTTAATGCCCAGTTGTTCCGCTGACCACAGCGCATTATTGCGCTTGGGTTTGCTTTTGTCCTGCTTGCGAATAGCGTGGGTATGACCTTCGACGCAGAAGCCAGTATAGAAGTTAATGCCTTCGACATGCACGCCTTGCTCCATGATCACCTTAGCGGCTAATAATGAATCTAGGCCGCCTGATATCAGTGCGACGGCTTTGCGTTGTTTGGTTTGATTTGAGAGCATCGTATCGGGATTAGTCAAACAGCTGAAAAGGCAGCAGATTATACAGACAACGGCTGAGGATTTCACCTAATGTGAGTTCGGTGGCTGGGAAGCGAATTTAGTGTTATCCAAGGCGTTAGAGGTATATAATCCGCGCCTCGCAAATTACCCCGGATTAAAGTTGTGATCGAAAAGTTACGTAATATCGCTATTATTGCCCACGTTGACCATGGAAAAACCACGCTGGTCGATAAACTCCTGCAACAGTCGGGTACGCTGGATCGCAAAGATCAGGGTGCTGAGCGTATCATGGACTCCAACGATCAGGAGCGTGAGCGGGGCATAACAATATTGGCGAAGAATACGGCAATTGAGTGGAATGGCTATCATATTAATATTGTGGATACGCCAGGCCACGCCGATTTTGGTGGTGAGGTGGAGCGTGTGTTATCTATGGTTGATTCAGTGCTGCTGTTGGTTGACGCCGTTGATGGCCCCATGCCACAAACCCGCTTCGTTACACAAAAAGCCTTCGATCAGGGGCTTAATCCGATTCTGGTGGTAAATAAGGTTGATCGTCCTGGTGCGCGCCCGGATTGGGTAGTGGATCAGGTGTTTGACCTGTTTGATCGTTTGGGCGCTACCGATGAACAGCTTGATTTCCCCATTATCTATGCCTCGGCGTTGAATGGTGTGGCGGGGCTGGAAGTTGATAATTTGGCGGATGATATGACGCCGCTATTCAAAATGGTGACGGAGCGCGTTCCTTCACCACAGGTGGATGTTGATGGGCCGCTGCAAATGCAAATCAGTGCGCTAGATTACAGCAGCTATGTGGGCGTTATTGGTGTCGGTCGTATTACCCGCGGCAAATTGAAGCCAAGTACGCCGGTTGTTATTGTTGATAGTGACGGCAAGAAAAGGAAAGGCCGCGTCTTACAGGTTATGGGACATCTTGGTTTAGAGCGTATCGACGTAGAACAGGCCCGTGCAGGTGACATTGTCTGTGTGACTGGTATTGAAGGACTGAAAATTTCCGATACCCTGTGCGACCCCGATGTGCCTGAGGCGTTGCCGCCATTGGTGGTGGATGAGCCGACCGTGAGCATGACTTTTCAGGTCAACGATTCGCCTTTCGCGGGGAAAGACGGTAAATACGTAACTTCTCGAAATATTAAAGATCGTCTTGAGCAGGAGCTAATCTACAACGTTGCATTGCGCGTCAAGCCGGGCGACAGCCCTGATAAATTTAAAGTTTCCGGGCGTGGTGAACTGCACCTGTCGGTACTTATTGAAACCATGCGGCGTGAAGGCTATGAGCTGGGTGTATCGCGTCCAGAAGTTATTCAAAAGGAGGTCAATGGCCAGATTCACGAGCCTTTTGAGCAGTTGGTGATTGATATCGAAGATATCCATCAGGGTGCGATTATGGAAGAGCTTGGCCTGCGTAAAGCCGATCTGACCAATATGGAGCCCGATGGCAAGGGGCGGGTTAAACTGGAGTTCGTCATCCCTTCTCGAGGTTTGATCGGTTTTCGCTCGCATTTTCTCACGCTGACTTCAGGTTCTGGCATCATGACCAGTATCTTCGATCATTATGGCCCGGTGAAGCAGGGTGAAGTAGCGCGGCGTCAAAATGGCGTGTTGATTTCAATGGTGAAGGGTAAAACTCTGGGTTATTCGTTGTTCAACCTACAGGAGCGTGGACGCTTATTTACGGGTCACGGTGTCGATGTGTATGAAGGTCAGATTATCGGTCTACATTCGCGTGGTAATGACTTGACGGTCAACCCCACCAAAGCCAAACAGTTAACCAATATTCGTGCAGCGGGCACTGATGAAAATATTATCCTGACCCCGCCGATCAGGCATACCCTGGAGCAAGCGCTAGAATTTATTGAGGACGATGAGCTAGTCGAAGTTACGCCCAATCATATTCGCCTGCGTAAAAAATTGCTGTTAGAGCATGAGCGCAAAAGGGCGTCACGCGCAGGTTAGCAATCCGAGGGCCTATTTAGGCCCTAAACTTTTTCACGCATACCTAGCAGGCTACTAGGTGGTTTCGGCCAGTTGATGTGCTTCAGCTGTTTTGGTGGTTAGCATGGGTTTTAAAAAGCGTCCGGTGTGAGACGCTTTTGCCGTACTGACCTGCTCAGGTGTTCCCGTCGCGACGATGCTGCCGCCGCCATCACCGCCCTCTGGACCTAAATCAATCAGCCAATCAGCGGTTTTAATGACATCGAGGTTGTGCTCGATAACCACGATAGTGTTGCCGTGGTCTCGCAGTCGATGCAGCACATTAAGTAATTGCTCAACATCAAAGAAGTGTAAACCAGTCGTAGGTTCATCAAGTATATAGAGTGTCTGACCAGTATCGCGTTTGGATAACTCTTTAGACAGCTTGACGCGTTGCGCCTCGCCGCCGGAAAGTGTAGTGGCAGACTGTCCCAAACGAATGTAGGAGAGGCCGACATCCATCAGTGTTTGGATTTTGCGTGCCAGCATCGGTACGGCGCTGAAGAATTCATAGGATTCTTCAATTGTCATATCCAGCACTTCGTGAATATTTTTCCCTTTGTATTTAACGTCCAGTGTTTCCCGGTTGTACCTCTTGCCTTTACAAACATCGCAGGGTACGTAAATATCGGGTAAAAAATGCATTTCAACTTTAATGAGGCCGTCGCCCTGGCAGGTTTCACAGCGTCCACCTTTGACGTTAAAGCTAAAGCGGCCAGGTTTATAGCCACGTGAACGGGCTTCCTGCGTCGCCGCAAATAGCTCTCGGATCGGCGTAAACAGGCCAGTGTAGGTGGCAGGATTGGAACGAGGTGTGCGACCGATGGGGCTTTGGTCAATATCCACCACCTTGTCGAGAAGTTCTAAGCCCGTAATCTTTTTATAAGGTGCAGCCTTTAATGTGGTGGCATTGTTGAGTGCTGTTGCTGCCAAAGGGTACAGGGTATTGTTGATCAAAGTTGATTTGCCCGACCCTGATACGCCGGTCACGCAGGTCATCAGTCCGAGTGGGATTTCAATGTCGACCTGCTTGAGGTTGTTAGAGCTGGCGCCTTCTAAACGTAACACTTTATTTTTATCGAATGGGTGTCGGTGTGCGGGGATGTTAATTTCGCGTGTGCCAGATAAATATTGACCCGTGATAGAGTTGGGATTTGCCAGGATATCCTCAGGCGTCCCTTGCGCCACGATTTGACCGCCGTGAACACCCGCACCGGGGCCAATATCGATCACATAATCGGCACTGCGAATGGCTTCTTCGTCATGTTCCACCACAATTACCGAATTACCCAGATCGCGCAGATGGAAGAGGGTTTTCAGCAAGCGTTCATTATCGCGCTGATGCAAGCCAATGGAGGGTTCATCGAGTATATACATGACGCCCATTAAGCCAGCGCCTATCTGGCTGGCAAGACGAATACGCTGGGCTTCGCCGCCGGACAGGGTCTCGGCGCTGCGGCTCAGAGTTAAATATTCCAGTCCAACATTAACCAGGAAGGATAGGCGCAGGCGAATTTCCTTAAGAATTTTTTCAGCCACTTCGCCGCGGCGTCCGGGCAAGGTAAGTTGTTGTGCGTATAGCATGGCTTTGCCAACGGGTAACTGGGTAAGTTCCGGTAGGGTTTTGCCATCGATAAAAACATGGCGAGATTCCCGACGCAGCCGAGTGCCGCCACAGGAAGGGCAGGGCTGCTCGCTCAGATACTTGGATAAATCTTCGCGTACCATCTGCGATTCGGTGGATTTATAGCGTCGTGAAATATTTGGCAGTACGCCCTCAAAAGGGTGAGACTTGATGATGATATCACCACGTTCTGTAAGGTACTTAAACTCGACTTTATCTTCCCCTGAGCCGTGCAGGATGACCTGTTTGGCCTCTGAGCTCAACTCTTCAAAGGGCAGGTCTAGGTCAAACCCATAGTGGTTGGCGACACAGGTCAGCATTTGATAGTAATAGGCATTGCGTCTGTCCCAGCCCCGGATTGCGCCTTCGGCGATCTTGTGGTTTGGTTGATGAACGATGCGATCTTGGTCAAAAAATTGGTGGACGCCAAGACCGTCGCAGGTGGCGCAGGCGCCAGCTGGATTATTGAAGGAGAACATGCGTGGTTCTAGTTCTGAGATACTGTGACCACAGATCGGGCAGGCGAACAGCGATGAAAAAAGCAGCTCTTGTAACTTGCCCGATTCATCTGCTTCCATGGGGACGATTTTGGCGATACCGTTGCTGAGTGATAAGCAGGTTTCAAAGGATTCAGCTAAGCGCAGTTCGATGTCATCGCGGACTTTGAAGCGGTCGATCACCACTTCAATATGATGCTTCTTATTTTTGTCGAGCGCGGGCGCTTCATCCAGTTCAGTGATAATGCCGTTAATACGTGCGCGAATAAATCCCTGCGACTTTAGTTCGTTGAAAAGATGTAAATGCTCACCTTTACGGCCCTGTACCACTGGTGCCAGCATCATAAGTTTGCTGTCAGCGGGTAGTGCCAGCACCTGATCAACCATCTGACTAATGGCCTGAGCTTCTAAAGGTTCGTCGTGATCGGGGCAGCGCGGTTCACCTGCGCGGGCGAACAGCAAGCGCAAATAATCGTATATTTCGGTGATAGTGCCTACGGTAGATCTTGGGTTATGGGAGGTTGCCTTTTGCTCAATGGAGATGGCAGGTGACAAGCCTTCCACATGATCGAGGTCGGGCTTTTCCATCATGGAAAGGAATTGGCGGGCATAGGTCGAGAGGGATTCCACGTAACGCCGCTGACCTTCCGCGTAAAGCGTATCGAATGCCAGAGAGGACTTGCCTGAGCCAGAGAGGCCAGTGATGACCACTAACTTGTCGCGGGGAATATCGAGATCAATATTTTTCAAATTGTGCGTGCGAACACCACGCAATTGGATGTAACTCATAATATCCTATACAGCGCCAAAACCAGTCATTATATAAGGGAAGTTGAAGCGCTGACAAAATATAAGGTGCTTATTTTTGAGTCTCTGTTGAGATGGCAGTTAAGCCCTTAAACAATAGAGTGTTGAAGAAGTTTGTGTTGTTGGCAGCATCCGTGGGTTTATGGATTTATCGTTAGCGGTTTATCTGCTACCATCTTGCAGCTTCGGTTCAGCGAAAAGACGACCAGATGGGTTGGCAAAATGATGATGAATAAGAGGGGATAAACCATGGCGCGTGGCGTGAACAAAGTAATCTTAGTGGGTAACTGCGGTAGTGATCCAGAAACTCGTTATCTGCCTTCGGGTGGGGCAGTGACTAATATCACTGTTGCTACGAGCGAAAGCTGGAAAGATAAGCAAAGTGGTCAACAGCAGGAGCGTACGGAATGGCATCGTGTTGTGTTTTTCAATAAGTTAGCGGAAATTGCGGGAGAATACCTGCATAAAGGCTCAAAGGTTTATCTCGAAGGTTCGTTGCGTACGCGTCAATGGGAGAAGGATGGCGTCAAACGCTACACCACCGAGATTGTTGCCTCCGACATGCAGATGTTAGATAGTCGTTCAGGCAGCGATGCCAGCTCGGGCCAGTCACCGGCGCCGTCTCGCTCAGCTCCCGCCACTGCCTCAAAATCTCCAGCAAGCAGCAATGACAACCCGTCAGCCAGCTTTGATGATTTTGATGACGATATTCCGTTCTAGCTTGCATCTAAGGCAGTTCGGAACAGTGTAATTAGTGCGGTGAAACTACTCATTACAGGATCCGCCGGCCAAGTCGGTAGTGCACTCTGCGCGTTGGCGGAAGCAGGAAATATCGATTATCAGGCCTATTCGTCCGCTGAACTTGATATCACCAGAGAAAGCAAGGTGCTGCGTGTCATGCGCAGAAACCGGCCGACCTGTGTGATTAATGCGGCTGCTTATACCGCGGTAGATCAGGCGGAAGACGACTCCAATCACTGCTTCGCGGTGAATCGCGATGGTGCACGTTATTTAGCCAAGGCCTGTAGCCGTTATGGCGCGTCCATGTTGCAGATATCCACTAGCTATGTATTTGATGGTAAAAAAAAATCAGGCTATGTTGAGGAAGATATCACTAATCCAATCAACCGTTATGGGGCTAGTAAATTAGCGGGTGAACAAGAGATAGCTAAACTGTTAAACCGCTATGCTATTTTGCGAGTCAGTTGGGTTTTTGGCGAAGTAGGCGATAATTTTGTTAAAACGATTGCGCGTGTTTGCCAAGAGCGTGAGGAATTGTCGATAGTCGATGATCAGGTAGGCGCACCAACCCCGGCGACGGATGTAGCAAGAGTCCTTATCGCAATGGCACAACAATATGACTGTGGTTCAAAGGCTTGGGGGATCTACCACTATGCAAGCGAAGGCACTACTAACTGGCATGATTTCGCTGAACAGATTGTTGCTGAAACCAGTAAATATACACCGGTTAAAGTGAGGCAAGTCAAGGCGGTAAAAACGACAGAATATGACTATCAAGCGGCGCGTCCATTAAATTCGCAGTTGAATTGCCAGAAGATTTTAGATGCTTTCGGTATCAAGCAGCGATCCTGGAGATCGGAAATGGCAAAAGTGGTGAAATACTGCTGTCAGTCAAAGCTCAATTTATCGGAATAGATCGTACGTGTCTTCAGCCGCCGCCCTACCACCTCCTTATCCTTAGTTAAGAAAATATAAAGAGTTCTAGTGAAAGAATTTATTCAGCTAGTGAGATCGACGCTATTTTTAGTCGTCTTTGGTTTTGCGACTTTATTGCATTCGATGGTCTGTATTATATTGCTGCCTTGGCTGGCGGTACCGCATCGCTTCAAAATTGCCATTTTGCTCAACCGCTTTGTCATTTGGTGGTTCGGCTTTTGTTGCGGCGTACGCTATCAAATTGAAGGAATTGAAAACTTACCGCAAGACGGCGTCGCTATTTTGGTCAGTAATCATCAAAGTGAATGGGAAACATTTTATTTTCAAATTCTGGTTTCGCCGCTCTGTACCGTACTCAAAAAAGAACTGCTCTGGGTACCTTTTTTTGGCTGGGCGCTAGCCTTAATCAAACCTATCGCAATTGACCGAAAATCGCGAACCGGCGCTTTAAAACAGATTTTGCAGCAGGGCGCAGAAAAATTGAAACAGGGTTTTTGGGTTCTTATTTTTCCCGAAGGGACGCGCGTCAATCCTGGTGAGCGAAGAAAGTTTTCAAAAACTGGGGCGCTGTTGGCGGAGCAAACCGGTAGGCCTGTTGTCCCAGTCGCGCATAATGCAGGAGAAATTTGGCCGGCTCGAGGCTTTCTCAAAAACTCTGGCGTTTTGCATCTGGTGATAGGTGCGCCCATTGACCCGAACGGGCGCACGGTTAACGAAATTTATCAGCAGTCGACGGAGTGGATTGAAACCACCCGGGACCGTATTTCAAGGTGCTGATTTAGCTACGATATTTCTGAAAGACGAGAGAAGCATTCGTACCGCCAAATCCAAAACTATTAGACATGAGCGTGTTTAGCTCAATGTTATCCATTTTTTTAGTGACGATGGCAACGCCTTTTGCCTCAGGATCCAGGTTTTCTATGTTGGCAGATGCCGCGATAAAATTGTTTTCCATCATCAACAGGCTATAAATTGCTTCATGAGCACCAGCTGCGCCGAGGGAGTGTCCAGACAGCGATTTGGTGGAAGTAACATAGGGCACATGTTCGGTAAACACCTCACGTACCGCGTTGAGTTCCTTGATGTCCCCCACGGGAGTGCTGGTGCCGTGGGCGTTGATGTAATCGACGGGTTCTTTCACATTAGTGAGTGCTTGGCGCATGCAGCGTACGGCGCCTTCACCGGATGGGGCGACCATATCAAAGCCATCAGAGGTCGCACCGTAGCCAGTTATTTCGGCATATATTTTAGCGCCGCGCTGAATTGCGTGCTCAAGGCTTTCGATGACCAGCATGGCGCCGCCGCCAGCAATGACAAAGCCGTCCCTATCCACATCATAGGCACGTGAAGCAAGTTCAGGGGTTTCATTATATTTAGTAGAGAGTGCGCCCATCGCGTCGAATTGTGCGGTAAAGGTCCAGTGCTCCTCTTCGCCGCCGCCCGCAAAAACGATGTCCTGCTTGCCAAGTTGAATCAGCTCCATGGCATTACCGATACAATGAGCACTGGTAGAGCAGGCAGAGGTAATCGAATAATTAACGCCTTTAATCTGGTAGGGGGTGGCTAGACAGGCAGACACGGTGCTGCTCATCGTTTTGGGTACTCGATAGGGCCCAATCCGCTTGACACCTTTGCTGCGTAAAATATCCGCAACTTCTACAACGTTGGAGAGGGAAGGCCCACCAGAGCCGGCCACCAAGCCAGTACGAACATTGGACACCTGTTCCTGAGTTAAACCGGCGTCATCAATTGCTTCTTGCATTGCAATGTAAGCAAATGCGGCGGCATCGCTCATGAAACGGCGGTGGCGACGGTCAATGGCGCTGTCGATGTCAATATTAATGCTGCCGGCGATATGGCTGCGCAAACCCAGTTCTTTATATTCTTCTTTAAAGCGGATTCCTGAACGACCCTGTTGCAGTGATTCTAAAACTGAGGCCTTATTATTGCCGAGGCAGGAAACAATTCCCATGCCTGTTACTACGACACGTTTCATAAGAGCTCCTTAAAAGCTGTCGGTTGACTTGAACAGGCCAACTCTCAAATCTTTAGCAAAATAAATCTCTTTGCCATCCACAGATAATCTGCCATCGCCGATACCTAGAATTAACTTTCGTGTGATAACGCGTTTAAGATCAATCTGGTAGGTGATTTTTTTGGCGCTAGGCAGTATTTGGCCAGCAAACTTTACTTCTCCGCATCCCAGGGCTCGGCCTTTCCCCGGGTAACCCATCCAGCCCAGATAAAAACCTACTAATTGCCACATGGCATCGAGCCCAAGGCAGCCAGGCATGACCGGGTCGCCGGGGAAATGGCAATCAAAAAACCACAGGCTAGGGTCTATGTCTAATTCAGCAATAATTCCACCTTTGCCGTATTCGCCGCTTTCAACTGATATTTCGGTGATTCGATCGATCATGAGCATATTAGGAATGGGTAATTGGGCATTACCCGGGCCAAACATTTCGCCGCGTCCGCAGCTGAGTAGTTCTTCTTTTGTAAAGGATTGCTGTCTTTGTGTCATCCAGTATTCCAAGTTATCACGATTTCGAAGCCGTATTGTACGCAACAGGAGGGGAGGATAACAATTAAATTCACGCGCATTGGCGGCTTTGACTATGTAATACGAAATCAGAGTATCCCTGGGTATTGTAACAGAGAGGACTTCACGTCAAGTGCTTGAATGAGCTCAAAGGGTTGAAATTCACTGCCGACTAGGATTTCTTGTAATAACATGATTATGTTGTCTTCACTGCAGCGCATAACGCAGCCCCTGATGACAAAGGTGCGATGCAGCTGATCCAGCTTTAGTGTCATCGTCAGGTGGTCGCCGACTTTTAGAGTATTGGATACCGGTATGTCAGGGTTAAAGCGAATCTGCGTGCTGACCTCTGAATAATTGACCAAAATGCAGTTATAAAGCTGTTGGTTGGCGGTGAGTTCTAATTTGATCGGCATATTGCAAATGAGTCGGTGATGTGTGCGTTGTTCACTGATTTCTAAACTGGTTGCAAGTACCTCCAGGAGCACCAGCTGATGGTTTCGGTAATAGCCATCTTTAGGCAGAATGGATTCACGCACACTGGTTTCAACCATTATCGCACCGCGCTCCTGATAGCGGGCAATTAGTGTAATGGTGTTGCCGTTACGAAACTGGCCGCGGCTGCCGAGCGAGGCCTTGCTAAGGAAGTTGAGTTTGTATTCTTCCCCTGCTTTGCCTGGCAACAGAACGCAAAAGCTGTGAATCTTTGTGAATTCTAAATCTTGATTATCGATATGAAGAGTGATGCGGCCTTTGTCTTCGGCGTTATGCAAAATGTCTAATCGGTTCTGTGTATAAACTAGATGCCCATTGATTTCATAGCCTAGCACGATGGATTCCATCGTCATCTCGGGTTGGTATTCAGGGAAGTACTTCACGCGATCACCTATCGGGAAGTAAGAGACGATTTCCTTGAGTTGCTTAATGTTAACAGCTCGGGGGTGAGGGTTGTTCAGGATGCTGTTGTTATGCGGCTGATCTGGCATGGGCTTATTACTAGATGATGGATCATGTTTGAGTGTAAATGATTATCGGCAGTTTAGTCATAAGCATAAGAGCTAACATGTCGGTAATCAATAAGTCCCGGTAGGGGGTGTTTTCAGCTTAGCTTAGTGAGAGTAATGGCGATGAGCAAGGTTTTCTGGGCATAAAAAAACGGATGGCGGGGGGCCATCCGTAAGTATCACACATAGGTGTGTGGGAGGAAACTGTTACCATGTGTTTCTTTGTGTGAAATAAAGTAACACAACTTGTAGTGAAGAATAGCCCTAGATATGGATGCTGTCAAGCCGAATACAGAATTAATTTCACTATAAATCAAAAAGGATTGTGATTTTCACCGTAAACATTAGGATAAATTAGATTTTACTAATTGTAGCTATTGGTAACGTTTTAATATGATGGCCACTTGCGCATAATAACTGTGGCCGAATAAATTAAGGTGGTTCAGTAAATGGTAAAGATTATAAATATCCATGCGCTCTTCCCAGTCGGCCTGAAACGGGTTGTGTTGATGGTAGTGTTGATAAAAAATTTCTGGAAACCCACCGAATAATTTAGTCATGGCAATGTCTGTTTCCGCCCAACCCCAATAGCAAGCTGGATCGATCAAAGTAGCTCGTCCTTGCCGCCCAGGATGATGATTGCCTGACCAGAGATCGCCATGCACTAAACAGGCGGGTTGTACTGGAATCAAGTCGGCCAGACGATAGCAAAGTCTTTCGACAAAGATCATGTCCTGAGCGGTCAAAAGCCCCTGGCCGTAGGCTAATTGGCTCTGATACAGCAAGCGGTGCTGGGCAAAAAAATCGTGACCGTTTGCGCTATTCGGATTTGGTTGGGCGGTACTCCCACAATAGTTGTCCATACTGAAACCGAAACAGGGCATGGTTATCCTGTGCATGCTGGCCAATTGTTCGGCGAATGTTTGCCAATAATTGTGGTGCTGAGATGTGACAGGTAAGTATTCCAACAGCAGGAAAGAGCTGGAAAAATGAAAAACCTTAGGCGTGCTAATTGTATTGGTGGTGGCAATTGCCCTTAACCCCGCCGCTTCAGCAGAAAAAAAAGACAGTGGTGCAGCGGCCTTTTGTTTTACAAAATAGCGCTTTCCGTCACCCGTATCTAGTCGGTACGAATCACAAATGTTGCCGCCAGAGATGGAAGTTGCTCTAAATGGGGCGTGGTGGCCTTGCTGTAATAACCAGCACTCGATGTCAGGCAAAAGATTCATTTCTCAATTTCCTGTGGAACCTTATAATACAGCCTCTCCATTAATGGATTTAAGAGTAGTTTATGCAAGCAACGATAAAATGGGTAGAAGACGTAAATTTTCTAGCGGAGTCTGGCAGTGGCCATCAGGTGGTTGTTGATGGGCCGGAATCTCATGGCGGTCGTAATGCCGGGGCGCGACCGATGGAGCTAATTCTAATGGGGCTGGGTGGCTGCACCTCCTTCGATGTGATGAGTATTCTTAAGAAATCACGTCAAGAAGTGACGGATTGTGTTGCTCACCTGGAGGCAGAACGTGCCGATGAGGTGCCTGCGGTATTCACCAAAATAAAGATTCATTTTGTCGTTTCTGGGCGTTCACTCAAGGAAGCCGCAGTGGCGCGCGCGGTGTCTCTGTCGGCGGAAAAGTTCTGTTCTGCCTCTATTATGTTGGAACGGGCCGGGGTAGAAATTAGCCATAGTTTTGAAATTAAAGACCTTAATGTAACGGCTGCTTGAACTATGGATATTGATCATATACGACGCGAATACCTTGCTGGCGGATTGCATAGAGAGCAGCTGGATAAAGATCCCATCACCCAGTTTCAAAGCTGGCTCAGGCAGGCAATCGATGCTGATCTGGTGGATCCAACAGCGATGACGGTAGCGACGGTGGATAGTACCGGGCAGCCTTCGCAAAGAATCGTGCTGGTCAAACAATGTGATGCAAATGGATTTGTTTTCTATACCAACCTAGGCAGTCGTAAAGCTAAAGAGATTGCGATTAACGCTAAAGTCAGCCTTCACTTTGCGTGGTTACCATTGGAGCGGCAGGTAAAGATCTGTGGCGTCGCGGAAAGATTATCGACAGCTCAGGTGCTGAAATACTTTATTTCCCGGCCCAAGGATAGTCAGCTTGGTGCCTGGGTGTCCGAGCAAAGTCAGCCTTTGTCTTCGCGCATGTTGTTGGAACAGAAGTTTGCAGAGGTGAAACAAAAGTTTGCTCATGGTGAGGTACCGCTGCCTTCTTTTTGGGGTGGTTATTGTATCCGCCCACATGAAATAGAATTCTGGCAGGGCGGCCCTAATCGTTTACATGACAGGTTTCAGTACCAACTGGGGGCGAACCAAGAGTGGAGTATCGAGCGTTTGGCACCCTAAAGTGATATTGCGACTCATTGTAATAGGGTTGTTCTAATGAGTAGAGAACCTGAGCTCGAATGGCGGTAGACAACCTTTGCTGAGCTTTCGAAACATGAGTGCTATGAAATTCTGAAGGTTAGGCAAGCAATTTTTGCGGTCGAACAGCTCGGCGTTTCTCAGGACGTCGATGGTTTAGATGAGGCTGCGCCGCACTTAACCGCTTGGCAAAGCAACGATAGAGAGGCAAGGGTGATACTGGCTTATCTACGTGTCGTAGCACCTGGACACGAAGATACTTATATATGATAGGTGGTTTTAGTCATAACCTTGGACATCAAAGCCATCGCCAAACGAATCGGTGCCGGTAACTCTGTGCCGCCTGCCGTGATTGCATGGTCGGCATGCTTTGCCTCATCTTCATTCATTTGTTCGAGAATAGCGCGGGACTTATGGTCCTGTTTTGGTAATCGTTGTAGGTGATTTTCCAAATGTCGGCAGACTTGCTTCTCTGTTTCTGCAACAAAGCCCAGGCTCCATTTGTCTCCAGCGATACCAGCGATTGCGCCAACACCGAATGAGGCGGAATAAAACAAAGGATTAAGTATGCTGGGGTGGCTGTCGAGTTCATTCAAACGCTGCTGGCACCAAGCCAGATGATCCTCTTCTTCAATCATCGCCTGCTGCATTTCATCCCTAACATTGGCAAGGCGAGCCGTCAGCGCCTGCCCTTGATAGAGTGCCTGGGCGCAAACCTCTCCGGTATGGTTTATGCGCATTAATCCGGCCACATGCTTGCGGTCGGCGGCATCTAGTTCTGGACTATCCGCTTGTGCTGCTGGAGACGGCCGTTCAGAATGTGGAGATTGCGCAGCAACCGCACGCAAAGCGCGATCTGTCTGAATTAACAGTTGATCTAAAATACTGAGTGAGCGCTTTGCTGTCATATCGAAATTGAGATAAGCTTCGGAAGTCTCTAGAGTAAAAGAACAATCATCGTTTTGCGAGTGATTAATAGATTCCGGTCAGATTTAATGAGAGATACACTTTAGTCGGTGCGAGCATTATACGAACTGCGAAATATAACGACAAGAAGGGCTGAGAAAGTGGACGAAAGAAGGAATTACGTTAGAAAAAGCTTAAGCAGTACTGTCAGTGTTTTCGATAGAAATACTAATGAATATATTGGCCTGGTTGCGGATTGGTCTGAAGATGGATTGTTAGTAACCAGTAGCGTCAATCCAATCCATATTGGTGGAATTTATGAATATATGCTGTTGTCGCAATCGCCCAATGGTTCTGACGCCACTGACCGTGCGCAACTGGACGCCGAAAGTGTTTGGTGTGAGCGGACGAGTCCATCATTTTATGGCACAGGTTTCAGGCTTAAGCTCATAACGCCTGAGGCGCGTTACGTGTTAGAAAAGTGTTCTCATATTAATTAGTGTCCGCTCAAATTAAAGTTTTAGAGCAGGTGCTGGCGTTGGCCGTGTGGCAAGCTGGCAGGAGAAATCTGAACTGCTCACTATTGCACTTGCGAATTTATGCCGAACCGGGTGGTTAAGTGTTAAGCCATATTTGGTTCGGTTTCTTCCTGCTTGCGTTTATCGCCAGCCTTTTGCAATGGCTGTTGATGGGCCAAGCACATATTTTCTCCGATGTTATTACCGCCACTTTCGATATGGCCAAACTGGGCGTTGAAATTTCGCTTGGATTGATTGGTGTACTTTGTCTTTGGCTCGGCTTTTTTAAGGTGGCAGAAGCTTCCGGTATGATCGCCAAGGTAGCGAAATTGCTCGCGCCGTTGTTTCGCAGACTGATGCCCGAAATACCGCAAGGGCATCCGGCGCTGGGCTCCGTTACTATGAATCTGGGTGCCAATGTGCTTGGCTTAGATAATGCGGCAACCCCTTTGGGGCTCAAAGCCATGCGTGATTTGCAATCCTTGAACACCAGCAAGGATAGTGCTTCAGACGCGCAAATATTATTTCTCGTACTCAACACCTCTTCAGTCACCTTACTACCGGTGACTGTATTTCTGTTCCGCGCGCAGCAGGGTGCAGCAGAGCCAGCCTTGGTGTTCATCCCGATATTGTTAGCGACGACAGCATCGACGCTGGCTGGTCTGTTGCTGACTGCCAGTATTCAAAAATTACCGATCTGGGATCGTGTAGTGTGGGCCTATATCGCGGGTTTTATTTTGCTCCTGTCTATGCTCGTCTTTACTTTAGCGCAAATGCCACCGGAGGCGATGGCACCCTTCTCGACGCAGCTTGGTAACTTTATTCTTTTTGCTGTCATCATGCTGTTTCTTGTGCATGGCTATTACCGCCGAGTTAATGTGTATGAAGCTTTTATTGTGGGAGCTAAACAGGGCTTTGGTGTGGCGGTGCGTATTATTCCTTATCTGGTCGGAATGCTCGTGGCCATAGGTGTTTTTCGCGCCAGCGGCGTGTTAGATGGACTAATATGGATTATCGAACGCTTGGTCGTTGGTTTGGGCTTGGATGCAGAGTTCGTCAAAGCACTGCCGACCGCACTGATGAAGCCGTTAAGCGGCAGCGGTGCGCGTGCCATGATGTTAGAAACCATGTCCACCTACGGGGTTGACTCTTTCCCCGCTTTAGTTTCAGCAACGATTCAAGGCAGCACGGAGACAACTTTTTATGTGCTGGCCGTCTATTTTGGCAGCGTGGGTATTAAAAAGGTACGTCATGCCATTGCCTGTGGGCTCTTTGCCGATCTCGTTGGTATCATCACTGCAATTTTGGTTTCTTATTGGTTTTTTGGATAGCACAGACAAAGCTATCATGCAGAGAACGCAAGCCTGGACAGCCCCTATCAATAGCTGCGACAATTTCTCTATCCACATTTGATGTTTTTCCAAGATGATTCATGAGCCTAGTCTTGGCAGCGAGGTACTTTTATGACAGACACACTGTTTACGAAAATTATTGACCGTGAAATTCCCGCTGACATCGTTTATGAAGACGAGCAATGCCTTGCCTTTCGTGACATAAACCCCAAAGCACCCATGCATATCCTGGTGATTCCGAAAAAATGTATAGCCAAATTGGTAGATGCTGAGCCAGCGGATGAGCCTTTGCTCGGACATTTGATGACCGTAGCATCGGACCTTGCAAGCAATGAAGGTTATGGGGATGCGTTTCGCTTAGTTATCAATAATGGCGCTGCGGTGGGGCAAAGCGTATTTCATCTGCATTTGCATGTTTTGGGCGGGCGCGATTTTATGTGGCCGCCGGGGTAGGCCAACATGAATACTAAGTTTTCGCGACGAGAAATCATTGGATTGCTGGGGGCGGGAGCGCTAATGGGAATGATGCCAAGGGTTGCTGGTGCCGGGCAGAAATTGTTCCGAATCAGAACAATTACCGCTGGTGTACAGATGCAAAATACTAGCGATACTACCAGCCTGATGAACGCCATTGAATTTTTGCTGCAAGCAAGGTCCTCTTACCAAGCTTTAGGTTATGAGGTGCAGACGGTGCGGGTGGCGACTCAGCCCTTGACAGAATACTGCGAGGATTGGTCAAGCGATCGAAGCATAGAAAAATTACTAAAGCTTGACCAGATCGCTACGGCACATCAGCTGAATTTCAGCATTGGCCCGGTGATCACAAAAAACCTTCTGAAAAAAGATTTTGCGGCCTGGGCTGCGGAGCTGATTAAAAATACCCAGAGTATTAACTTTTCGGTGCAGGTTGCTTCTACCAAGTTGGGCGTTCATCAGCAGACCGTTGATGTTGCCGCTGAAGCGATACAATCAATTGCTCAGGTGCTTACAAATGGCGAAGGGAACTTTCGCTTCGCGGCTAGTGCTTTTTGTCCGCCTGGGACGCCATTTTTTCCGGCGGCTTATCACCAAGGAAAACCAGCCTTTAGTCTTGGGCTTGAGTCGCCACGTCTGTTGCAGACAGTTTTTAGTGAGACATCGGATAGGAGTGATGCCAAGCGCAGATTAAAACAACAGATGGAAAATCTTTATGAGCCGCTGGCAAAACAAGCGTTAATCCTTGCCGGGCAATCACAGCGCCGCTACCTGGGTATGGATGTGTCACCGGCGCCGGCACCCGATGCCAGTATTGGTCAAGCAATCGAAATATTGACCGGAGCGCCTTTTGGCAGTGCCTCAACGCTGGCGGGATGTGCGGCTATTACCGACGTTCTCAAATCACTCAACCTAAAAAAATGTGGCTATTCTGGACTCATGTTGCCGGTTTTAGAGGATAGCGTTCTGTCAGCGCGGGCGGCGGAAGGCCGCTACTCAGTTTCCGAATTACTCCTCTATTCCAGCGTGTGCGGTACTGGGCTTGATGTGGTGCCTCTAGCGGGTGATACTACATCCGATGCGATTGCCGCCTTAATCGGTGATATGGCGGCGTTAGCGACCAAGTACCAAAAACCCTTGTCAGCGCGATTGCTGCCGTTACCAGGATTAAAAGTGGGAGATATCGCCCGCTTTAATAACCCTTATCTAGTTGATTCGGTGGTAATGAAGATCGATTAAGCTTTAAAATAAGCCCTGTTATACGCTCAGCGGAAGCCAGATTGATCCGCTACTTTGCACTATTGAACCTGTTTGAAGAGATCCAATTGATGAGTCAGTTACACCAATTAAGTACCTTAACCGAATCGCTGCTGACTAAATTTTTAGAGCGCTATGGTATTCAGTCCATTGATATCGAGAAAAACTTTAATTTCCGCAATGACCGGGAAATCACAGAAGTGACTCTGAGTAATCAGCTTGAAGTGCACGGAGGTACTGAGGATTATCGGGTGAATTTCAAATTGCAGGAAGAGGGGGCTGACACGTATCGTTATTTGCGCAGCATTGTCGCTAAACCTGCGCTAAAAATCGAATTTACCGAGCAAGCCGGTAACATGGACGTTGCTGAAATAGAAAAACGGCTACAGAGTTTTTTAGCGTTGATTAAAACCCGTGTCGAGAAAGCCAAGCAGGAGCAGGAAGTACAGAGTATCCGTTTTGTGGGGAATACCTTTGTACTCAATAAAAGCACTACCTTTCGAGTGCTGGCGGATGACGGTGAAGGACGGTTGGATATTGAAATTCTGGGCGGGGATGGATTACAGGAACTGATGTTTTCCGCGCACGGTTTGCTGGATGGTCTATACACTGGTTTTATCGAACTTGTCGAAGAGTCTTAGTTCTCTAGGATAGCCCCAAAAAAACAGTAAGGGCGCTGATTGGGACTAGCGAGGACCTCTTCATTTGTTACTCTTTTTGTGACGGTAGATACCAAAGCGCCCCCACCAAAAATCTATCTCTTTCTCAAAGGTCGCGCCTAGCGCGAGTGCCAGATTGATTGATGCCTGATTTTCAACATGAATCAAACTGACAAAGGGGATTTCAGGCAGGTATCCATCCGCCGCTGTCAAAATCGCACGCGCCGCTTCGCTGGCATAGCCCTGCCCCCAGTACTCCCTGAGTAACCCCCATTTTATTTCAGGCTCGGGCCAGCCGCCGGGATACCAGTATCCAGCGACACCGAGCAGCTGCCCGGTATCCTGTAGCTCCAAGGCATAAGGGCCATAGCCGTAAATTTGCCAATGCCCGATCATGCAGGCAATGGTGCGCCAGCTTTCGTTGCGCGAGAGTGGCTTGCCAGTGGTAAAGCGAGTGATTACTTCGTCAGCATAATATCGAGCCATATCATCCCAATCAGCCGCAGTAAACTGACGCAGATTTAAACGCGTAGTGACTAAAGTATCAGGAACCTTAAAAATCATAGACACCGTGTTGCCAATGTTGACCAGTATTTGGGTTAACTAATCATTATGATCAAGCGCCGACGAATAACCTTCGTTTGCGAGCCGTTCGCCAATAAAATCACGGTACTCCGGTGCTGATTTAACCCCATAGCCTTCAATCAAACGGTTGTAGTAGTTGAATAGCCCGCAAATGGATACCGCATGGTAAAAAGCATCCTCGTCCCAGCCTGCCGCAAAGATAGCATCAACATCTGCCTGAGTTACTTGTGTTGGCTTCTCCGTAAGCTTTTTCACGTAGTTGAGCAAGGGTTTCATTTTATCCGTAATATCGGCATTGTCGATATCCATGATCAGATCGTCAATCAGGCCTTTTGGTATGCCCAGTACTTCCGCTGTGGCTGAATGTGTATCGCAGCAAAACTGACAGGCGTTTAAGCCGGAGGTAAAAGCGCCAATCAATTCGCGTTCCGCCGTTGTCAGGGAGGCGGGGCCACGAATGAGTTGCTCCGTAAACTGCATGATTAAACGTCCGCTTTCGGGAAATTTTTTCAATATGGTGGATGGACGAGCATTTTCTTCTATCGAGCTGAGGAATGGCATAGCGATTTACTCCTAAATTCTATAGTCTGCATCAAGTGTTTTAATTGAATGGATAGGGGCAGTGGTTATGATAAGTCTTTTTGTGGACGAAGGCACATTGGCTCAGGCCAACCTGGACCCGGTTGTAACCGCAAACCATAATATTTACAGTTTATTGCTTAAGGCGTTCGTTTGCGTCAGTTTAGCAGCTTTCAGCTAAGGTGCTCAGCCAGATGAGATTAAAAAATTGTTACAATACTGGAGATTTTCGACAATTAGCCAAGCAAAAACTCCCTGCCCCTATTTTTCATTACATTGACGGCGGTGCGGATGATGAGGTGACGCTAAGGCGCAATACCGATGCCTTTAACAGCTGCGACCTAGTGCCGAATGTGTTGGCAGGTATTGACTCGGTCGATCTCACCACTCAAGTTTTGGGGCAAAATCTGAAGCTGCCATTGCTGTTCGCGCCCACTGCTTTACAGCGCCTGTTCCATCACCAGGGTGAGAAAGCAACCGCCAAGGCAGCTGAAAAGTTTGGTGCTATGTACGGCATGTCAACTATTGCAACTTGCAGCATAGAGGAAATGGGCGCACTTACCCAGGCGCCGAAAATGTTTCAAATTTATGTACATAAGGATTCGGCTATGACGGTCGATCTCATTGATCGCTGTAAAGCCGCCAATTTTGATGCGCTGGCGCTTACGGTCGATACTATTGTGGCGGGCAATCGTGAGCGCGATTATGTGACGGGTATGAGTACACCACCAAAACTCACCCTTTCGAGTATGCTCAGTTTTGCATTACACCCACAATGGTCTTTGAACTATCTGCTCAAGGATAAATTTGATTTACCTAATGTTTCGAAATATGTACAAGATGGTAGCAATATGAAATCCTCGATTGTGGACTATATTAATCACCACATTAATTCCCGCATCTCCTGGGACGATGCGGCCAAGATGATTGAACAATGGCAAAAACCCTTCGCCATTAAGGGCGTGATGTCGGTTGCCGATGCTAAAAGAGCAGTAGATATTGGTGCTAGTGCAATCATGCTCTCCAACCATGGCGGACGGCAGTTAGACGGCTCAAGAGCCCCCTTCGATCATTTAAAAGCGGTTGTTGATGCTGTCGGCGGGCAGATTGAAATTATTCTGGATGGCGGTGTTCGACGCGGTACCCATGTACTTAAAGCGCTTGCGTTAGGTGCTACCGCCTGTTCTGGCGGCAGGTTTTATCTCTATGCGTTAGCAGCGGCGGGGCAGGCTGGAGTGGAGCGTGCTATTGCTCTTCTTCGCAATGAACTGGAACGGGATATGATGCTGATGGGCTGTCCTTGTCTTGCTGATTTGAACGAAAATATGTTGGTTCTACGTCCTTAGTGTTGAAGTCTATAGCGGCATTGATCGACGCTGTAGATTCTGGCCCTTATTTGACGCTCTGTTATCTGCGTACTAGCATTAAATAGGTTTTTAATGCGATGAAACTCATGAAATTCCTGATTGTTTGCCTTTTTATCTGCCAATATGCTTGGGCCGAGATTTACAAATATACCGATAAAAATGGCAAGATCCATTTTACCGACACACCGCCGATGGAGGTTAAGTCCGAAGTTTTAGAAGTTGAGCAGCCGATCCATCATGGTACTCCCCCGCCTAATAAAAAGGCAGCAAAGGCGCTTTTTGAGCAGGACAAGATAAAACAGGAACAGCTAAGACGGGAGCGAATTCTCGCTGCGCAACAACGTGAAAAGGAAAAGGCGACTAAGCAGATCGCCTGCGAGAAAGCGAAAAGTGACCTGGTACGAATGAAGCAATATCGGGCGCAGGCCAGTTCGACGAACAGTAAGCGCTACTACAATAAGCGGGTTGACATGGCGAAGGAGGTTGAGGATGAAGCCTGCAAACTCAGCAATTTTCGTTAGCTTGATAGAGGCTTCGTTCCACTGTCGATTCAGCGACTCCAGCGTTAATTAAGATTGGTTGTAAGAGGGTGGCTTTATGGTTGAGCGCTCAGTGTGCTTTCTCACAATCGTGAAAATATGGCAACGCAAGTAGTTTCATTTTACGCTCTCTGATAGCTCTCCCCCGATGCCATCATGAATTGCTAGGCGATGTTGAGTCACTTTTTACGATGCTGGTGGCAAGCGCAATCATGGACGAAATATCCGCCAAATTAGCGGGCACAACCAGCGTATTACTTTCTTTTGCCAACTTCCCGAACTGTGTCACATAGTCCTCGGCAACGCGCAGTTTCATCGCTGCTTCACCGCCTTCCTCTTTTAAGGCAAGGGCTACTTGGCGCAAACCCTCGGCGGTTGCGGAGGCGATGGCTAAGATCGCATTCGCTTCGCCCTCGGCTTCATTGATCTGTTGCTGTTTGACCGCTTCGGATTGTTTAATGACGCGTTGCTTATCGCCTTCCGCTTCATTAATTTTAGCATCTCGCTCACCTTCGGAGGTTAATACCACCGCGCGCTTTTCCCGCTCTGCCCGCATCTGCTTTTCCATCGCGCCTAGAACATCCTTGGGAGGGTTGATATTCTTTATTTCGTAACGCAGTACTTTTACACCCCAAGGGTCTGAGGCCTTATCCAGTTCTGCGACAACATTGCCGTTGATCGAAGCCCTTTCTTCAAAGGTACGATCCAAATCGATTTTACCAATTTCACTACGTAACGTGGTTTGCGCCAGTTGAGAGATGGCAAAGATATGATCGGTGATGCCATAAGATGCCCGTTCCGGATCCAGCACCTGCAGATACAACACTCCATCGACGCCGACCTGTACGTTATCCTTGGTAATACAGATTTGCTCCGCAATATCGATCGCTAATTCCTTGAGACTGTGCTTATACGCGGCCCTTTCGATAAAGGGAATGAGTATATGAAATCCTGCACGTAACGTCCGGCTGTATTTGCCGAGGCTCTCTACCACATAGGCGCTTTGTTGGGGGACGATGACTGCGGTTTTAGCGAGTATGATAATGGCAATAATAGCTATCGAAACTGCCGTCATGAATGCTGCATTCTCAAACATTTTGTGATGCTCCCTTTTCTAATTGATAGTTTCCGAGTTATTTAAAACTAGCGTTAGACCTTCGACTTTTTTGATCTCTGCGGTTTGCCCTTTCTCGATGATCTCCGATCCATTATTAAGCACAGTCCAAGTGGTACCGCGGTAGGTTAAACGACAAGTATCTCCGGGCGCGATGGTTTCCTCTAACCGTATATGCTCGCCAGCTGGGCCGCTTTTGTAATCAACTCCTCCGCCCCGAATCTTTTGATAGAGCCTTTCACGGAATAACACCATTGAAATGATGGCGAGCGCCGCGAACAGCAACCACTGTCCCCAAAGCGCAAGCTCAATACCAGCTAACCCCACTAAGCCGGTTATTGCCGCAGCAATGCCGATAAAGACCAAGTAGAATGCGACGTCGACGACAAAGAGTTCAGAGCCAAGTAGTAACACTCCAAAAATTACCCATCCCCACCAAGGCATCTTCCTTTCTCCTTAAGGTTAATTTTGTGACTACACGACTATACACAAACCAGGAGAATAGTAAATCTGTTCGCCAGGGTTAAAGACTTCCAGTATCCACAAATGCCCGGGATTATTTTTTATCTTTGAGCATATCTGCCAAGTTGGCAAAGGGGTTATGGGTGGCTGTGCTTTTGGTTGTATCGGCTGGGGTGTTGCCATAGTCTGAATCAATGTAACGTGAATGTTCGTTATCGTGACAATAAAGGCATAGCAACTCCCAGTTACTGCCGTCTGCAGGGTTATTGTCATGATTGTGGTCGCGATGATGGACGGTTAATTCACGCAAATTCTGATGAGTAAACTCACGGGCACAGCGACCACATACCCAAGGATACATTCTTAGCGCTCGTTCTCGATATCCCTTTTCCCTTTCTTCCCGAGCGCGGCGAGCTTGGATGACAACTTGGTTGAGCTTGTCTGGCGAACGATTGGATGACATAGCCGATCCTGCGAAATTTAATTCGGCGCTATTATACTCTTTTCAAACTAGACACCCACCAATCAAATTGCGAGCGTGACTTTTGCCGCCCTGTTGTCATTCTTTAATTGGTGGGTGTCTGGTATTACCGGCCTAACAGGGCCGGACTAATAACCGGTATTCCGTCGTTATTTCAGCTGACTGAAGGGAGGTTTCCCCCCAGCATGTTTTCAACCACTGCCGCATTATAGAAGGCTTCAACCGTCTGGATTTTGTCGTCTCGGACACGAAACCAGACTGCCAGCCGTACGTCCCCGATCGGTTCAAAGTTGGTCCGGTAATCAAGGATCGCGAACACGTGCTCCCCATCGGCACTGAGCTGGCGGAGGATCAGGTCTTTCTGGATGGCAAACATACCGAATTGGTAGGTCATCATGTCATCCGGGCTAAGAAAACGCATATTCGGCCCTACATATTCAAACCCCTCAGTAACCAGCAAGGTCTTTGCCTCATCAGTACGCTGGGCCTGGATATCAGCGATGAACTGCGCCACGATGTTTTTGGGTTGCATGAAAAACTCCACTTTTAATACTTCGACCACCGTTCCGCACTGTCCTCAGAATTGCCAGAATTCGCTCTTCATCATTCATTTAACTAGGTTCCCTAGCTAGGTTTCCGTGCCAAAATGGTCGCAAACTGCAATTGCGCGCCATTGTGCATAGTACCTACATCTTCATTGTACTTAATCAGCTCCCACCCCTCGTAAGCCTCACGCAACTGCCCTGCTTTTAAGGTAAATGGGAAGCGGACTGGACATGGGTGTTCTTCAGTGCTCATAGCGCAAACAATCAGGTTATAACCGCCGGGCAGAGTATGCTCTTGCATATCAGCAATAACGGCATCAACACGAGCTGAGTCGAGAAACATTAAGGTTACGGTGCAAGCAATAAAGCCATAATCCACATCAAGCCCGGCATTATTGATGTCGTACACCTGCGCCTTAATGTTGGCTATTCCCTCTTCGTTCACAATTTGATGCAGCGTATCAATAGCGCTTGGGTTGTTGTCTACTGCGATTACGTTAAAGCCAAGCTGGCTCAGGTATAAGGCATTACGCCCATTGGAACAGCCCATGTCTAAAGCATTGCATGGTTCAATAATTTTACACGCCTCTACCACTTCACTATGCGCAGGGTTTAGGCCGTAACGGCTATTTAGGTCAACAGTCATGGTATCCACTTAGTTTTTGAAATGAGGGCCAGTATATTACTACTTTTTAGATACAGTTAAATGACAATAGCCAAAGCTTTTAGGGCTAACAGGGCTTTTCTCACTTATTGGTAAAAAGACTTGTTATGAGTGTACAACCTAATAGCGAGCAATAGGATGCCGGAACTGAAAGAGAGACCGAATAACCTTTATTCTCGGACACGCCCTGTATATGAAGGCGATCCATGGGGGTAAAGCCAAGTCCGATAAAATCGATTCCGAGAAAATAGCCCGCTTGATCAAGGGTGGCACCTTCCCTTTAGCCTATACCTATCCGCCAGAATTACGGCCCGTACGGGACTTAATGAGACGACGCCGTAATCTGGTACGCTTTCGCAGTGAACTACTGGCCCACATCAAGATTACCCACCATCAATACAATGCCGACATCTTTGAGAAGAATATCAACAAGAAAGGCAATCGCCAGCATGTCATTGAGTTATTCACAGATCCAGCGACAAAAAAGAATATCCAGATTGATTTAGAGCTGGCGGATCATCTTCATGATGAAATCGTCAAGCTGGAAAACGTACATCGTACGTCATGCCAAGCAGTTCGATGCGCGCACCTACTACCGCCTACAAACTGTCCCGGGTATTGGGCAAGTATTGGCGCTCACCCTGATGTATGAGATTGGCGATATCGACCGCTTTGATCGGGTGCAGAGTTTTTGTTCCTATGCGCGATTGGTGAAGTGTGCCAAAGAATCGGCGGGAAAACTCTATGGTTATGGTGGCGGCAAGATCGGTAACGCTCATCTGAAATGGGCCTTTAGTGAGGCAACCTGCATGCTCATGCGCGAGAGCCAGCGTGCCAAAGATTACGTGGCTAAATTGGAAAAGAAACACGGCAAGAGCAAAGCCATGTCGATATTGGCCCACAAGCTGGGGCGGGCTGTTTATTTTGTGCTTAAGCGCAAGGATGCGTTTGATCTGAATTACTTTTTTCGTTGAGTTGCGGTAGTCGCTGTCAGCCAACAACGCATAACTGGCTTATCGAGCGCCAACCGATCTCATGGCAACCCTAAAGGTGGCTTTGACCACGTATGCCATGATCGGAGAATGCGCCAATGCCCTCGCTTTGAATGGAGGCAGCGACTGCCACCTAAACCATTGATTGACTGTGTCTGCCCCTGACGTGAGTAGCGCAATAACTGGACGCCTTGTTCTGTTTAACTTAGGCGAGCCCGACACTTTGACACACCACTATTCAGGGTAACCGGCAAGATTCTAGTACGTGATGGTGAATCCCAAAGACCATCACCCCTGATGCAACCGAAGTAACGGTCTGCGCCAGGCAGATGCTCGATAGATGTTTGTTCGCAGGCACACCTGTAGAACGACAATAAATGGGTCGGCAGTAGAGACAACAGATCAAAGGATAAGAAAAAGAATAAACCGGCTGACGCCGGTTTAAAAACTCGTTTTGCCTATTGACGAGGGGCGGTCATATAGATGTTAGAGTGCTTTATCATCTTGTTTCCGAGTTAATTTAAATATCGCATCTCTTATCGCGGCGATGACCATAAGAACAATAAATATAAATGCAAGCGTGTTTGTTACTGGCACAGTTCGAGTATTCGCAAAGGGCAGGAAATTACACTGACTGCCTTTCATAAATAGCGTTTCTAGAAACCCACAGTTCGCACCAATTGCCACAATTCCGCTAAAAATTACAGACATTCCAGAAAACAGCCCAAACATTAAAGAGAGATTTTTTACCGTCATTTTTTCACTTTTAATAAACATCAACGGTAATAACGCGGTGATACCGCCTATTGAAACAAACAGCATTAATTTCAAACTTGAGTCCATAAGCACTCTAACGCCCACAACACGGGCCGGAACGCAGTGGCGAAGCCGCGGAGTGGAGGTCCGGCCCCGAAGGGGCTAACGTGGTTGTGATTGTTATATGCTTTTTATGCACTCTATTTCCTGTAGGCCGAGAAAAATGGCCCTTTAAACGACTTATTGCCAGTGCTGGAGTCAACGAATGACACCACAACTGATACCTCATCTGGGTGAAGGTATAGGACATAATCTAAATCTTTGTACCTGACATAGCATGAACTTGAAAACTCGTCGGCGCTAAATTTTTTCAGGTAAATATTTTTATCCGTAGCCAAATCTCCTTTTTGGTCCAGCTTTTCGACCAACTTATGGAGAATAAGCTCACAATCCTCGGCATGGCAGATGCTTGAGGCGAAAACTAATATTGCGGCGATAACTTTTCTCATGGCATATAACGCCCACATAAAAGGCGAGCGTTTTTTGCGAGTCCAGCCCACGTTTTTTGTGGGTGATTTTTAATGTGCTTGTTAAGCGAAATCATTCCTTTTCATACCTAGTATCGCTAATTATATCTGGTGAAAAATCTTTTTCTTCGATAATCTTCACACGATTTGCTCTAATTTGGTTTAAACCCAAAAAAGCTTTTTCTTCAATTATTCGTTCACAGAATAGAATGTAACTTACACCACCCTTAACCTCTGCGGTGACCTTGGGAAATGAGTACGTAAAACCATCATCACATCTCGTGTCAAAGTGGTATTTGCCTGGTTCAAGCGTTACTCCAAGAAATGCACCTTCATTACTGAAAAGTGAATTACTTCCTAGAAGGAGATTTCCGGATTCTGAATACACTCGATTGATGGAAGCAGAGTGACCATTCTTCAGCCATGGCACGACATATGTTTTAACTCTAGCTAGCTCTTCTGGAGCCAAGCCAGACTGGTTGTAAGATGGATTGGTCACTGCACATGATGAAACTAAAAAAGCAGAAAAAATTATAGTGTGTTTCATCTTATTCCTCTGATTTTAGGTCGCTTAACGCCTACAAAAGCGGCGCAGCTTTGCTGCGTCCGATGGAGCGAAGCGAAATGAATTTGTTGTTTTTGTTATATTTTGGAACGAGGGTTTAATCATGGTTCTCAGTAGGGCGACTCGGAGTTTTGCATGGTGGAAAATCTCTGCTATTTCCAAATATCCAATTTATATTCCCGTCTTTGTCTCTGTCTGGAACAAATACTTCGCTTTTTACAGACCGCTTCCAAAGTCCAGGAACTTCATACTCAACTATGACGCGAACTGCTCCCCATTTATGCCAGGACGGCGTTCCCTTATAGCCGTAAAAAATGTCGTACGAGGTATTCGCTTCTATGTGGAGATTTTCTTCATACCCTGCGCCACGAAGAAGACCGTCACAAACATCCCCGCGCTTTTCATCTGGACTTCCAACTCCAATTATTCTTATAACCCTAACATCGAAATATCCATTATTAGTAATCCGAAGCGGGATTAGGTGTTCGTTTTTACGTCGATTCTCTCCCGCATAAACCAGATCAACTTCAGGAAGTATTTGCAAATATGCCAAAACTAATGAAACAACAGTTGTCACAATTGCCCACAAGCGCAACAAATGATAGCGAAGATAAACTAACACCAGCTTTAAGTTTAAAATGGCGAATTTGTCTCTGGCCAGTCGCTTTTTTCCTAGCTGTGGTTTTGACGGCGGCAACGGTCTACCTGGTTTTTTCCCTTTTATTCTGGATCGTTTCCCCATGACCAGCATCCTTGCACAAATAAAGAGTGTTTCGCAATCTAGCAGCCGATTTAAATATAACGATTAAGCTAACGGGCGGACAAAAGCGTAGCTTTTGGACGTCCGGCGAACGAAGTGAGCAGCGTTGAGCGACTTGTTAGAGGTCACAGCTCGTACTCTGGATTGTAAACAACGAAGTGTGGCGAGTCTTCAAAGCTCTTGTCTTGGTCGGATAAGTGCTCATGACTCCAAGATTTCCCATGCCTCTCGATTCCGTTTGCACAGTTCTCGAGAAATTTAGCAATGCGCCGTAGCTCTTTAGGAGATGCGACAAGCGTGATTTCTGCTAGCTCGGCCGGTATTAGATCTTCAGCGTACTGCTCTTCCTTGGAGTAACCGTGAATTTCCACTGTAACCTCTAACGCTCTGCATGAGGGGCGCATTTGGAGTGTAGCCCGAAGGGCGTAGCGGAAAATGCGTCCCTCTCCATGCAATTGTTAGATGCCACTTACTCCAAACCGTATTTTTGTTTTAACTCTGCCAAGCGCTTTTGCTCGCGCTCGGAAAAGCCAGTTGTAGAATATAATGCTTCACCGTCAGCGCCATCTAAGCGCTCGACTGTTACGGTAAAGATTGCATCCGCAGGTGCTTCAACTTTGCCCCAGTCAGAGAACATATTTGGCGCAAGGCTCCAACTTGCCTCTTCTCCCGGTTCTAGACCTCCAGAAATTCTGTAATTAAAAGTATCCTTTAGCCAAGGAACGCTGCGATTTGGGCTGGCTATTGTTCCCTCGAAGTACGCTCTTGATACCGCAGAACTTGTGCCATTTTTTACAGTTAACTCGATGACTGGTTGCTTGCCACTATACCGCTGCTCTTTCATATGAAAGCGTGAGCGAATAATCTCGAATGCTTTAAGCTGCTCTCTCGCCGCAGCGGCATCTGCTTTTTCTTGCTCCAGTTCTTTGATTTCGTTAAGCGCCTGTTCCTTCTCTCGCGCTTTTCGTTCACGCTGGATACGCTCGGCTTCAGCTACAACTTCTCGGGCTGTTTTGCCGTGTAATGATTCCCGCATTTTCCCCTCAAGATTTCCAGCGCCCGCTGCACCCTCAGCGAATATATCGTTGAGATTGATTTGGCTAAACGCCAAAACCTGCAATGCTTTGTCAAATTCGGCTCGCTCGTTTTCAGGCAGAGATTCTCGTATTTCCTGAGCCGATTGTTTCATTGATTCATCGGAAGACGCATCAATCGTCGGTGCTGGAGCAAGCTGGTCACAGCCAGAAACTACCAGTGCAACAAAGATTGAGATTAAGATTTTTGAAGGTTTCACATAGTTCTCCTGTGGCATCTAACGCCCGGCTCACGGGAAAATTTTGCTGGCGGCTTTTTTGCCGCGCAGCGCTAAAAAGGTGACAGTAAAATTTTTCCAGTGGAGCCGCTTGTTAAATTCCATTTTTGAATAGCTCCGGACTTATTTCCATGGGAGATACTCCATGGTTATTTTCTTTGTCGGGGTCTGCTCCGGCTTCTAGTAAAACATGAATTAATTTATTGGAAGAATTTGAGTTCATTGTTGCGACCCATAGCGGTGTGTTGCCATTACATTCAGCTGCGGCAATATCTGCACCAAGATCAATTAGTTCTTTTGCAATAATGCTATCGCCTTCCTGTGCAGCAAAATGCAATGGTGACCACCCATTTTTATCTTTCAAATTAACATCTTCACCTGACTCAACAAGCTCCTTCAATATCCTCACCCGATCACCCTCTGGGTAGTCAATACAGAGATAATGAAGTTTAGACCTTTTATATTCGTCGAGTTGGCTCATTGGGCCTCTTTGAATTTAACAGTATGTTTATGAGGCCAGCGGCCTCATAATAATTATTATCGGGCTGGCATTTAATTTTTTCGCAACATTTACGCAGTCAGCAACTTATTGAAAAACAAAACAAAAAAATAATAGATAAACGTCGGACGCAGAAATATCGGGCCGGCTTTAAGAAAAAAAGAATTGACTTCTTTGAAAATAAATATACTGTTTATTTGTACAGTATTTAAAGGATAAGGAGTTCCTAATGTCATCTTCGCCATTCCTTCGGACAATCCGGGATTATATGCTGGTACGTAATTACAGCCCCAGAACGATTAAGTCGTATTTATACTGGATCAAATTCTACATTATTTTCCATAAGAAAAAACACCCCAATGAGTTGCTCGCTGCTGACGTTGAAGCTTTCTTAACGTATCTAGCGGTGCACCGGAAGGTTTCCTCTGCTACTCAGGCTATAGCGCTGAACGCGTTGGTCTTTCTCTATAAGAATGTCATACAGCGTCCAATAGGAGATATTGGAGACTTTCGCCATGCTCGTAGGCAGCGCAAGCTGCCGGTAGTTCTTAATAAGGATGAGGTACGTGCTTTAATTGCCCAATTCGATGACACTAGGCTACTTATGGTTTCGTTGCTTTATGGATCGGGATTACGGCGTATTGAGTTGGTTAGGCTGCGTGTAAAAGACGTTAATCTTGATCACTTACAATTGCAAATTTGGTATGGCAAGGGCGGAAAACACAGAGTAGTCACTCTTGCTCCTGAGCTGGTTAACCTGATTAAGATGCAAGTGCTGAAGGTTAAAAAATTGCTGGAAGTGGATTGCTTGGTTGAGAGTTACGCCGGTGTATGGTTGCCAAACGCGCTATCTCGCAAGTACCCTAGCGCGAGTAAAGAGTTGGGTTGGCAGTATTTGTTTCCGTCTACGCGGCTCAGCTTGGAGCCTGGAACGGTTAAGTTACGTCGTCATCATGTTGATGAGTCTGCCGTTAACAAAATGATCCGAGCTGCGCGCCAAAAAGCAAACATTCAAAAAGACGTCACCAGTCACACCCTGCGCCATTCCTTTGCCACTCATCTGCTGCAATCCGGCGCAGACATTCGCACCGTACAAGAGCAATTGGGCCATGCTGACGTTAAAACCACAGAAATTTATACGCATGTGCTGAATCGAGGTGCGCGGGGGGTGCGTAGCCCTTTATCTGACCTGATCTAGATGGCACCGTGCTGTTTTAGTGCTGTTATATAATCTCCCGCCTGCTGATGTTGAGAAATCACGCTTAGCAGGGTTTTTCCTAAAGGGTTCTGCGCATTAATATCGTGGCCAGCGCTAATAAAAAGTGCTAAAAACTGGGCAAAGTAGTCGGCGGTCATGCCTCGATAGGCGCGTTCCAGTATGTTGTAGTCAGAATTGACACCTTCCGGAGGGCGGATATTCAGAAATAATTTTAAGCGTGCCTCGTCGAATACTTCATCGATGACTTTTGCTTTGTCTTTTTTTAATGCCATTTTTGTTCCTAAGTGTTTAATTTACTTAAAAGTATCTCGTTAACCTGCTTTGGATTGGCCTGCCCCTTCGAGACTTTCATCACCTGCCCGACAAAAAAACCGAGCATTTTAGGACGCTTACTGTCGTCGGCGTTGCGGTAGTTTTCGACCTGTGCTGCATGGTTGGCGATAACCTCATCCACCAGGGCTTCAATCGCGCCGCTGTCGGAAACCTGTTTGAGTCCCTTGGCGGCGATGATTTGATCGGCATCGCCTTCACCATTCCACATGGCTTCAAACACGGTCTTGGCCATTTTGCCGGAAATACTATCATCCTGAATACGTTGCAGTAGGCCTGCCAATTGGTCGGCGGAAATGGGGCTTTGGCTTATTTCCGTATTGTCTTTGTTTAAGGCCGCAGCGAGTTCGCCATTCACCCAGTTGGCGGCAAGCTTGGCATCGCCAATAGTCTGTGCCACGGTTTCAAAAAATTCGGCGGTCTCACGTTCGCTGGAAAGTAAGTCCGCATCGTAGGGGGTGAGTTGGAATTCATCGATAAACCGATGGCGCTTTTGCTGAGGCAGCTCGGGCAGGCTGTCGCGGATAGCTTGAATGTAATCTGCTTCCAGCACAATTGGTAGCAGATCAGGGTCGGGGAAGTAACGGTAATCGTTGGCTTCCTCTTTGCTGCGCATGGAGCGGGTTTCGTCCTTGTCGGAATCGTAAAGCCGCGTTTCCTGCACAACTTTGCCGCCGCTTTCCAACAGGTCAATCTGGCGTTCTACTTCATGGTTGATGGCTTTTTCAACAAAGCGGAAGGAGTTAACGTTTTTGATTTCCGCACGGGTGCCGAATTCCTTTTGTCCTTTTGGCCGCACCGAAACGTTGGCGTCGCAGCGCATGGAGCCTTCGGCCATATTGCCGTCGGAAATACCCAAATAGCGGATCAGTGAGTGAATCTTTTTAAGATAGGCAACGGCTTCTTTGGCAGAGCGTAAATCCGGCTCGGAAACGATTTCCAATAAAGGTGTGCCGGTGCGGTTGAGGTCGATGCCGGTCATGCCGTGCCCATGTATTTCAAAAGTGGCTTCGTGCAGGGATTTCCCCGCATCTTCTTCGAGGTGCGCGCGGGTGACGCCGATTTCCCGGATTGATCCGTCGTCCAGCGTAATCTCAATATGGCCCTTGCCGACGATAGGTAACTCCATCTGACTGATTTGATAGCCTTTGGGCAAGTCGGGATAGAAATAGTTTTTGCGTGCGAAGACGGATTTTTCGCCAATATGGGCATCAATCGCCAAGCCAAATTTAACCGCCATCCTCACCGCCTCTTCATTGAGCACGGGCAGTACGCCGGGAAAGCCAAGATCGATGGCGCTGGCTTGGGTGTTGGGCTCAGCGCCAAAGGCGGTGCTGGAGCCGGAAAAGATTTTAGATTGGGTGGCGAGTTGGACGTGAATTTCCAATCCGATCACAGTTTCCCATTGCATTGTCTGTTTAGCCTCTTGTTCTCAATTTGATTCTTAGAGTCGATCTCTATTCAATGTTGTTCGGTTTTTGCTGATGCCAATCGGTTGCCTGCTGGTAGCGATGGGCGATATTCAATAACCGTGCTTCATCAAAATAGTTGCCGATTAAATGCAACCCAACCGGTTTGTTATTGACCATACCACAGGGCACGGACATACCTGGTAGCCCCGCCAAATTGGTGGATATGGTAAAGATATCTGCTAGGTACATGCTCACTGGGTCGCTGGTTTTTTCGCCGAGATTAAAGGCGGTCGATGGTGAAGTTGGGCCCATAATAACGTCGACTTCCTGGAAGGCTTTAACGAAGTCCTCTTTGATCAGACGGCGAAGTTTTTGCGCCTTGAGGTAGTAGGCGTCGAAGTAGCCTTCGGATAGTACGTAGGTACCGATTAAAATACGCCGTTTCACTTCACGGCCAAACCCTTCGGCACGGGAGCGCTTATAAAGGTCTTCCAAATCTTTGGGGTCTTGGCAGCGATAGCCAAAGCGGACGGCGTCGAAGCGAGATAGGTTGGAGGAACATTCCGCGGGAGCAATCACATAGTAAACCGGCACGGAAAGATCGCTGTGCGGTAGGCTGATTTCTTTGACGGTGGCGCCTAATTTCTCATATTCCCGAATTGCGGTTTGGATTGCTTCGGCGATAGCCGGATCCAAGCCCTCGCTAAAAAACTCTTTCGGTAAGCCGATGCGTAAACCTTCCAAGCTGTTGTCGAGGTCTGCGCAATAGTCGGGCACGGGGCTGTCGATGCTGGTGGAGTCTTTCGGGTCGAATCCGGCCATGACATCCAGCATCATGGCGCAATCTTGTGCGCTGCGGGCAATCGGGCCGGCCTGGTCGAGGCTGGAGGCGAAAGCAATCATGCCCCAGCGAGAAATACGACCATAGGTTGGTTTTAGACCCGTCACGCCGCACAGTGCGGCAGGTTGGCGAATGGAGCCGCCCGTATCGGTGGCGGTGGCCCCTGGCGCCAAACGAGCCGCAATTGCCGCCGCAGAACCGCCGGAAGAGCCGCCGGGTACACAGGTGGTATCCCAGGGGTTTTTCACTGGGCCATAGAAACTGGTTTCGTTGGAGGAGCCCATGGCGAACTCGTCCATATTGGTTTTGCCTAGGCAAACCGCGCCCGCATTCTTAAACTGGGTCACTATAGCGGCGTCATAGGGGGCGATGAAATTATCCAAAATTTTTGAGGCACAGGTAGTTTTTATACCTTGGGTCAGGAAAATATCTTTGTGGGCAATGGGTATGCCGGTAAAGGGTTTCGCGTCGCCTGCTGTTCTCATGCTATCGGCGTGGCGGGCAGCATTCATTGCCTGTTCATCGGTGACGCTGATAAAGGCGTTGTATTGCCCATCAAGGCGCTTAATGCGCTGCAAAAAATCCTGGGTGAGTTCGACACTGGAGTACTCGCCTTTGGCCAACCCTTGGCTGAGCTCGGCAATGGTTTTATTGTGCATTGGGGTTATATCCTGAAATCATTGTAGACCCGGCGAAAGCCCGGCAACTCTGAGTGATTAATCACTCGCAATCTGGTTAATCAATTACTCGGGGTACTAAATACAGACCATTTTCTGTTGCGGGAGCGATTTGCTGGAAGTAATCCCGCTGGTTTTCTTCGGTGACCTGGTCGGGGCGCAGGCGTTGCACTGCATCCGTTGGATGTGCCATGGGTTCGATCTGGTCGGTGTTGACTGCTTGCATCTGGTCGACAAGGGCGAGGATGTTGGCAAGGTCTTGTGTGTAACCCTCGATGTCGTTCTCATCGATTGCAATACGCGCCAGGTGAGCGGCATTTTGTACGTCGGTTCGTTGGATTGTCATCCTTTCTCTCGCATTTGATCTATACTGTTCAATTAATTCAATGTTTGTAGCGTGGCCGTGCTCTATTTTTGCGGATTGAGTGGCGCTTACACAAACGGATTTTAGCGGCCAGCACGCTGGCCTGGAAAAAGAAGCAGAACTTACCACATTTCTGCCTTGCTCTAAATCCCCAGCGTTGATACATTTGCGGATTTAGCGCAATAAGGCCAAATTCAAGGCGATTATACATGTCGATTTTTAAAAAAATACGTGGTTTATTCTCAACGGATCTATCCATTGATCTGGGAACCGCCAATACCCTTATCTATGTGCGCGATAAAGGTATTGTTCTGAATGAACCTTCGGTGGTGGCCATTCGTACGGTGGGTAACCAAAAAACCGTTACCGCTGTGGGTACCGATGCTAAGCGCATGCTCGGTAAGACGCCTGGTAATATCACCGCGATTCGACCACTGAAGGACGGGGTTATCGCCGACTTTCTGGTGACAGAGAAAATGTTGCAGCATTTTATTAACAGGGCGCATGAGCATAATTTTATCAAACCGAGCCCGCGGGTTTTGGTCTGCGTGCCCTGCCAATCAACGCAGGTGGAGCGCCGGGCAATTAAAGAGTCGGCATTAGGGGCGGGTGCCCGCGAAGTGTATTTGATTGATGAGCCCATGGCTGCGGCAATCGGCGCTGGTTTGCCTGTCGATGAAGCATCCGGTTCTATGGTCATTGATATCGGTGGCGGTACTACTGAAATTGCGATTATTTCTCTCAGCGGTATTGTCTATGCCGAATCAGTGCGTGTGGGTGGTGATCGTTTTGATGAAGCGATTGTTACCTATGTACGACGTAACTATGGCAGCCTGATCGGTGACGCAACAGCGGAGCGAATCAAGCAGGAAATTGGCTCGGCCTATCCCAGCGACGAAGTTCGTGAAATTGACGTGCGTGGGCGTAACCTGGCGGAAGGTATACCGCGCAGTTTTACACTCAATAGCAATGAAGTATTGGAAGCTTTGCAGGAACCGTTGTCGGCCATTGTGCAAGCAGTAAAAAGTGCGTTGGAGCAATCGCCGCCGGAACTGGCATCGGATATTGCGGAAACCGGCTTGGTGCTTACCGGTGGTGGTGCGTTATTGCGCGACCTTGACCGTTTGCTGAGTGAAGAAACCGGGTTGCCGGTATTAGTGGCTGATGATCCTCTCACCTGTGTTGCTCGGGGCGGCGGTAAAGCATTGGAGTGGATCGATCTCGGGGTAGATTTGACCTCTCGAGATTAACTTAAAAATAGCGATGGTCTAGCTGGTCTAGGCTAACCAAAAAACCGCATCTTTTGGGATAGCGGTTTTTTTGTTTCACCACCCTCGTTTTACCTAGGGCGCGTCATGCCGCACAGGTGGAGGACATGTTATCAAGCTGTTGCGGTAAAAGTTTGCTGAGAAATACAGGCGTTAGGCATTGTGTTGCCCAAGGCTTTCCCGAATAATAGGTGAAGTTTATGATTAAATACAAAAATAACAAGGGGTTAGGCAATTAAGCCGTTATTTTTAAAAGATACGGACATTGGTCTACGTTTGTTAGTATTTTCCGTCGCCTCATTGGCGCTGCTATTTGCTGATTATCGATTCCGGCAAATGGATGCGGTGCGCTCAATATTAAGCACTGCGTTAGCGCCCATTCAAATTGTGGCTGACGTACCTTCGCAGCTTTGGCATTGGGTGGATCGTATGAGTGCCGATTACGAGCAACTGCATACGGAAAATGGAGAGCTCAAATCCCAAGCGTTGATCTTACAGCGCGAACTTCAGAAAATGGAAGCCTTGGCAGCGGAGAATATTCGGCTGCGGGGGCTTCTTAATGGTGCTGCCCAACTGGATGAAACGGTGATGGTGGCGGAGGTCATCGGCATCGATCCAGATCCCTTCACACACGAGCTGGTAATCAACAAAGGCTTTCGAGAAGGTGTGGTGGCAGGACAAGCATTGGTGGATGCACGGGGGGTTATGGGGCAGGTGACGACGGTTAACCGTTATACCAGTCGGGTACTATTGATCAGTGATGCGCGTCATGCGATGCCAGTGCAGGTCAACCGTAATGGTGTGCGGGCCATTGCTGCCGGAAAGGGGTCTTTCGATGAGTTGGAGCTTTTGAATTTGCCTGATACCGCAGATATCCAACCGGGTGACCTGCTGATTAGTTCGGGGCTGGGTGGTCGTTTTCCCTTTGGCTATCCGGTAGCGGTAGTGGCGACAGTGAAACACGATCCCGGTCAACCCTTTGCTGAGGTGACGGCTAAGCCGAGCGCACGTTTGGCACGCAGCAGGCAGGTGATTCTAGTATCTAGTCCGCAGCCGGTTGGCACTGCAAGCACCCCAGCGCAGGGAGAAGAATAATGGCACGGCGATCCGGTAGCGGTGTAATTCTGGTTTCATTAATCATTGCGCTCATATTAAGTTTGTTACCCTTGCCGGAGAATCTACAAAGCTGGCGTCCGGAATGGGTGTTGTTGGTGCTCTTCTACTGGTTGGTTGCTTTGCCGGAAAGAATCGGCTTTGGCGTCGCCTGGTCCTTGGGTATCGTGCTGGATGTGATGGAAGGAAGCTTACTGGGACTCAATGCGCTGGCGCTGACGGTCGTTGCTTACTTCTCCCTCTTGTTTTACCAAAGACTACGCATGTTCAGTTGGTTGCAGCAGGCGCTGTCTGTGTTTGTCTTGGTTGCTTTAAATCAATTTTTGTGTCATTGGATTAAAGGAATCTTGGGCTCTTCGGTGCAAACGCTGATGTTTTTGGTGCCAGCGTTCGTTAGCGCGTTACTATGGCCTTGGGTGTTCGTGGTGATGCGCGGAGTGAGGCGTAATTTTAATGTTAACTAAAAGCAAGTGCCGACGTGGAGTTAGGGTTTTTGGCTAACCCTAAGTTATACCTTGCCTCGGCTTCACCACGTCGTCGTGAGTTGCTATCGCAAATCGGTGTTACCTTTGAAACTCTCCGGGTGAGGGTGGATGAAAGCTTGCGTTCTGGGGAGTCTCCGCAAACCTATGTGACAAGGCTGGCTTTGGCTAAAGCACGGGCGGGATGGCAGCAATCTGCGTTAGCATTAAAATTACCGGTGTTGGGTGCGGATACAACGGTGGTTTGTGATGGTCGTATCATGGGTAAGCCATTGGATCGAACAGATGGTTTGGCTATGTTGCGACATCTATCAGGTAAAGCACATCAGGTATGGTCGGCGGTTGCCATTGTTCAGGCTGGTCGGGAGGATAGCCGGACAGTGGTCACGGAGGTGTATTTTCGTGTGTTGGCAGAGGGTGAAGCTGAAGCCTATTGGCAAACGGGAGAGCCTTGCGATAAAGCCGGAGCTTATGGCATCCAGGGCTATGCGAGTATTTTTGTTGCCCGCATTGAAGGTAGCTATTCCAATGTGGTGGGATTACCGTTGATGGAGACGGCACAATTGTTAGCCGAATTTGATGTACCTATCTGGAATTGAAGAGTAGTTTGGGCTAGGTTTAAATGGATCGTTTTAAAAGAAAAGGCGATAAAATACTGGCTTACTAGCCGTCGATAACAGGACAATAGGATAGGACGTTGAGTGAAGAAATTCTGATAAATATTTCCCCCATGGAAACCCGTGTCGGCGTGCTGGAAAATGGCATGTTGCAGGAAGTTTATATTGAGCGTTCGAGTAAACGGGGGTTGGTGGGGAATATCTATAAAGGCAAGGTGCTCCGGGTGTTGCCAGGAATGCAGGCGGCCTTTGTTGATGTTGGGCTTGAGCGTTCGGCGTTTATCCATACGGCAGACATCGTTACGCTCAATGATGATGGTATTGAGGAACGGGAAAAAAATACTGCTGATATATGTGAAGCGCTCAAGGAAGGTGAGTCAATCATTGTGCAGGTAACCAAGGATCCGATTGGCACCAAGGGCGCGCGCTTAACGACCCATTTGTCATTGCCATCGCGCTACCTGGTATATATGCCGCGCACCCAGCATATAGGCATTTCGCAACGTATTGAAGATGAACAGGAGCGACAACGCCTGACGGCCTTAGTGAAGGAGTGTATTGGCGCTGAAGGTCTTGAAGGCAATGCAGGCTTTATTATCAGAACAGTGGCGGAAGGGGTTGGTAAAGACGAAATAGCCGCTGATATTCGTTTCCTAAAACGTTTATGGGGTTCCGTTGAGGGAGCAACCAATAGTGCGAAGGCACCCTGTAATATTTATGAAGAGCTGCCGCTCTACCTACGGTCAATGAGAGATTTCATTCGTCCCGGCCTGGAAAAGGTACGGGTGGATTCACAGGAATCCTTTTTAAAAATACAATCCTTTGTGGATTCCTATGTGCCGGAGTTGGATGGCCGCGTTGAACTTTATCAAGGCGAGCGCCCGATCTTTGATCTTTATAATGTCGAAGATGAAGTACAAAAAGCATTGGGTCGAAAAGTATCCTTAAAATCAGGTGGTTATCTTATTTTTGATCAAACCGAAGCCATGACCACTATTGATATCAACACGGGTGCCTTTGTCGGCCATCGCAATTTGGAAGAAACCATATTTAAAACCAATCTGGAAGCGACCACGGCCATTGGCAGGCAGTTACGATTACGTAATATCGGCGGTATTATTATTATCGATTTTATCGATATGCTTGATGCTGAGCATCAGCGTCAGGTTATGCGCATGCTGGAAAAGGTCTTGGAGCGCGATCATGCCAAAACCAATATTGTTGGTATGTCTGATCTGGGCTTAGTAGAGATGACGCGCAAGCGTACTCGCGAAAGCTTACAACAGATAGTTTGCGAACCATGCCCTGAATGCGATGGTCGCGGCTCAGTAAAAACGGCAGAGACAGTTTGCTATGAAGTATTACGAGAAATTTTGCGTCAGGCACGTGCCTATAGCGCGAGTTCGCAGAGCTTTTTGGTATTAGCTTCCCAGGCAGTTGCTGAACGTTTGTTGGATGAAGATTCATCCAGTCTGGCTGATTTGGAAACCTTTATAAATAGAAGAGTCACTATTCAGTTGGAGCCGATGTATGCCCAGGAGGAATTTGATGTGGTATTCCGGTAGGGCAATCAACCACGGTTCTGTATAAAAGTTAAGCGATACTCCGGTCTCATACATTTCTTAATTACGATGCCTCAAATCCAGTGGTTATCATCCACCATTCAGAGTGGGTTAAGGTATACTCCGCATAATGATGGCCTAAGGCTTTTGAGACGCGCGACACAGTGAATTCGTTACTTAAATACATCGTCCACAAAATCTGGCTAATTACGTTATTGGCCCTGGTCTTGGTAGCGGTATACGTCAGCCTGGGACGGGTCATGCTGCCCCGACTGCATCAATATCAAGAGCCTATTAAGACTTATCTCTCCGAAAAAATGGGCAGCCCGGTTTATTTTGAGCAATTGCAGGGCGCTTGGCAGGGTTTTCAACCAGCACTCTCCCTTCGCCATTTTTCAATACAAACATCGACACAAACGGAGCCTTTCAAACTGCGCGAACTGGTCATTCGCCTGGATGTGTGGCAATCGATGTTGCAAAGGCAACCAGTGTTTAGCACGATCAGTCTGGAAGGGATGGCCTTGCGGCTGAGTCGCAATGAAGGGGGGCAATGGCAGCTTGAAGATACCGAAACACGAGCTTCAGCGGAGAACAGTACTGCACAGTTAGTTGCGTTGTTGTTGGCGCAGGGTAAAGTTCAGATACGAGATGCGCAATTAGTACTGTTGCTTGATGAAGGCCAACAAAAGCAGCTCAATATTACAGACTGGCAGTTGCATTGTGTGCAGTCGATTTGTTCCAGCAAAGGTCAGCTAATGTTGGATGCGGAGCAGGAAAGACAGATTTCTTTCGCTATGAATATGCATAACCATCCTGGAGAGAAGGATTTCCAATTAGATGCTTATGTTCAATGGAGCCCTTTATCGATAGAAGAATGGTTGCCGATAATGGGGGAAATGCTACCGGTAAAGCTTAAAACGGGTACTTTTTTACTGGGTGGGAAAGTTTGGCTGAGTGTCGAAAATGGTCGGTTGATGGATGTACGCGGAGCCATCAACGCGCCTAAATTGCTGCTAACGTCCGTAGCACAAAACATAGCGCCAGTTGAAGACTTACAAACCGCTTTTTTTTGGCGCAGAAACGAAGGTTTGGGTCAGAACAGTTGGCGCTTAGTGCTGCAAGAGTTCGGTTTTAAATGGCAAGATGAAGTTTTTGTTTCGAAGCAACAGGATTGGTCATTGGCAAAGCAGGATGAGCAGCGCTTGCTCAGCTTGGTAGCTGATGCAGTCGAGTTACAGTTCTTCTCGCACTTATTTCTATCGCTGGACCAGCTTCCGGATACAATCAGAAAATTACTCACACGGCTACAGCCGCGTGGCCGACTTACCAATGCACATCTGCAATACCGGTTAACTGCTAAGGACAAGGTCGATGATATTCCGCTGTTTTTGCTGGAGGCGAACTTGGATGAGGTGGGCGTATCGGCCTGGAAAAATGCACCGGCGGTTGATGGGGTTAATGGCTATCTAAAAGTCACGCCGAGCGGCGGAATGGTCGATTTTTCATCGAACGACTTTAGGCTATTTTTTCCAAATCTCTATTCTGAGCAATGGCACTATCAACAGGCGTCGGGTTTGGTACGTTGGAAAAACCAGGGACGATCATTTTGGCTCTATGGTGATCACCTTAAGCTGATGGGGAACACTGGCAAGCTGGAAGGGAAATTCGGTCTTGCAGCCCCACGCAATGGTATCGAACCGAGGCTGGATTTGCTGGTGAGTATGAGGGATGCACCCGCCAAACCCGCTCTGACCTATGTGCCAGATAAAAAAGTCAGCCCCGAACTGCTGAGCTGGCTGACACAAGCCGTTCAAGCTGGGGAAGTGCGTAATGCGGAATTTGTTTATTCCGGTTCCGCTGCCAAGGGGGCGTCGGAAGCGACACGCACGATGCGGTTGGATATCAATGCTGAGCAAGTGGATTTATCCTATTTACCGGATTGGCCAGCACTTCGAAAAGCCAACGCGCGGATTCTAGTGAAAGATAAACAGACCCATGTGATCGCTGCTTCAGGGCAGATATATGATGTACGCATTGAACAACTGCAAGCTGACTTTACGGCGAGTGAGGCGGGCGGTGATTTAGTCATCAAATCAAATCTTTCCGGCCCTGTTAGTGATGGCCTGAAGTTATTGACGGAAACACCGCTAAGAAAAACGCTATTTGATCTGATAGACGATTTTAAAGCACAGGGTGATATGAAGTTGGCGTTGGCGCTGGCGATCCCGCTAAAAGGGCAGTCACCACTTAAGACAGCGGTCGTTCTGGAGACCGATAACACAAAATTTTCGATACCTTCTTTAAACCTGTCTTTTGATCAAATAAAAGGGAGTTTTGACTATCGTGAGAACGCAGGGTTGAATGCCGGGCAGGTGACCGGCCGTGTGTTTGGCGAACCGTTCCTGGCGAAGATTTCCTCAAGTGTTCGAACGGTGTTAGGCGGAGGCCAAAAACAGCAGACGCAAATAAGGTTAAATGGCGCAATCACAGCTAAGGCGCTACGACAGTGGATACAGCATCCGTTGTTTAGTCGATTTGAGGGTAAAACCGATTATCAGGCGGAATTGAATTTTGGTGCTAAGGAAGGTAACGGTATAGTGATTTTGTCGGACTTAAAGGGTATCGATGTTAACCTGCCGCAACCCTTCTCCAAAGCCGCAAATCAAAGGCAACCTTTAACCTATATGATTAGCCTGGATGATAGTCCGATTCATTATCTGAGCTATGCAAACCTGTTGCAATTTGCTTTACGTTACGCCGAGGGAAGCTATCAGCAGGGGGAGATTAGGGTTGGCGGAGATCCGGCCGTATTTGAAAATATTCCAGGTATTCGTCTGCAGGGAGATATTGCTTATTTGGATATAGAACAGTGGCAGACATTGTTTAATGCGATGTATGAGAGTGCTCCTGCGTCAGAAGGGAGAACCGGAGAAGAGGTCGCTACGACAAAGGCTAAGTCTTCAAATATGGCGCTCTTAAAACGAGTACGCTTGAATGTGGATAGCTTAAAATTTATAGGACAGACCTTAGAGCAGGTGATTATCGAGGCGGAGCAAATAAACCGTGACTGGTTGCTCAGATTTGAGAATCCTGTCATTAAGGGGCAATTGATCGCCTATTCCAATAACAGCAAACCCACGGATATCAAACTGGATTATCTGCGTTTGCCGAAATCCTCGAAGGAGGGCGCCGACCCGCTGACGGATGTGTCGCCCCAAAAATTGGCATTGTTAGATTTTAGTACAAAGGAGCTCAGTCTGGGTGAGCACAACTACGGGAGTTGGGCCTTCAACATTAGACCAAATGATAAGGGTGCACGAATAGAGCAAATTATCACCGATGCGGGCGGTCTTAAAATTTTGGGCGATATCGACTGGGGCTATGATGAAGCCGTCCACACCAGCCGATTTGTCGGTACAGTGAAGACCAGTGATGTTGGTGGCGCACTTGAGAGTTGGGGCTATAGTCGTTCGATTGAAGCGAAAGAGGGTGGTGCGAGCGGTAACCTAAGCTGGCCAGGAACGCCTGCGGCATTTTCTCTCAAAAATGCCAGCGGAGAGTTAAAATTACACAGTCAGGAAGGGCGGTTGCTGGAAGTGGAGGGCTCCGCTAATGTACTCCGGCTGTTTGGCATATTTAATTTCAGCTCTTTGGCGAGACGCTTACGACTCGATTTTTCCGATCTATTTAAGAAGGGCTATAGCTTCGATACATTGAAAGGCGAACTGGCTTTTCAGACGGGTGAAGTGCAAATTGCCGATTCGTTAATCATTGATGGGCCTTCGGCTAAGTTTAAAATTGATGGCCGCACCGATCTGATTAACGAGCAACTGGATCAGGATATGATCGTAGTGCTGCCCGTCGGGGATAATATTCCTATTGCCGCTACCATTGTTGGTGCACCGCAGGTGGGCATTCCTCTGTATTTACTTAATAAAGTGTTCGGCGATATGTTTGAGCGTTTTACCAGTGCGCGTTATCGCGTGACAGGGTCCTGGGATGATCCAAAAATTGAATTGGTGAAAATGTTTGAAAACCGTTCTACTAAAAATCATTCTGTGGTTGAGCCGGGAGCAGGCTCGACTGCGGCAAGTCAATAGGGAGAAACTAGATGGTGTGTGTTGCTGCAATTCAAATGGTCAGTGGTGATAATATTGATACCAATCTTGAAGTGACACAAAGCCTGGTAAAGGGAGCGACTGAGCAAGGTGCCCAATTAGTTGTTTTGCCGGAAAATTTTGCGCTTTTTTCCACCGTTAAACTTCAGCAAGCGGGTATTCAAGAAATCGAATCGGCAGGCCCGATCCGTAGTTTTCTTTCCAATTTAGCCAGGAATAATAAAGTGTGGATTGTGGCGGGCAGTGTTCCCGTGGCGGCCCGGCCAGATGGTCATTTGCTGGAAAATCACGTCCGTGCTGCTTGCTTTGTCTATGACGATCAAGGCAATGAGGTTTGCCGTTACGATAAAATTCATCTGTTCGATGTGGATGTTGCCGATAGCTATGGTAGCTACAGAGAATCGGACGCCATTGAGCCGGGAGAACGGGTGCAGGTGGTAGAGACCCCTTTCGGCCGTCTTGGTTTAAGTATTTGCTACGATCTCAGGTTTCCTGAACTGTTTCGGTTGTTGTCAGATAAAGGCGCGGAAATTATCACCCTGCCCTCGGCTTTTACCGCAGTGACCGGAATGGCGCACTGGGAAGTGTTGCTGCGCGCCAGGGCAATTGAGAACCTTTGTTATATTGTGGGTGCGAATCAGGGCGGGCGTCATTCTAAATCCCGAGAAACCTTTGGCCATAGTATGATTGTCGATCCCTGGGGACGGGTATTGGCGCAAAAAGATAAAGGTGCCGGTGTGGTTTTGGCGGATATCAATATGGAATATCTGAAAGAAATCAGGGTGCGGATGCCTGTTGCTAAGCATCAACGCTTAAGGATGCGGGTTGAATAAACTATTGTTGTATCCAGTTTGTCGTTGTATCCAGGCTGTATGAGGATTGATACGTTAGGGTGTCATCAGTTCTCGCAATTCACGAAAGAGTTTTCGGTAACCACCTAAATCTTTCCCCTTGTCACGTTCCTTGAGCGTGTTGCGGATTAATTGTCGTAAATGTTGCACATTCACCTGGGGGTATTCGTCGATAAATGCGGTGATGCTGTTTGGGTCGTTCAATAGGCGTTCGCGCCAAGTTTCAATTTGATGAAAATGTTGCGTGTGCGTGGCATGGCTGGAGTCAAACAGGTTTAACACCTGGGCGATCGCTTCGGCATCTGCGTTACGCATTAATCGTCCGAGATACTGTAATTGACGACGTTTTGCTTCGTGCTTGGTAAGGCGCTGGTACTCTTTAATCGCGAGGAAAACATTTTCTTCAACGGGAACCTGACTGAGTTGTTCGTTATTTAACTCCGTCAGTCGTTTGCCCATCTCTTGCAAGGCTTCCATTTCACGCTTTATCTGGCTTTTACTTTTTTCATCAGACTCTAATTCAGGGCTATTGGGTTCTTGAATCATGATGATATTTCTCTTATTGGATTTGGTATTTGTGCGTTAGGCATAAAATAATGTGGCGAGACCGAGAAAGGCCATGAAGCCAACGATATCGGTAATGGTGGTCAAGACAACGCTACCGGCAATGGCGGGGTCGACACCAAAGGTACGTAATATGCTCGGTAAAGAGGCGCCGGCAATAGCTGCCACGACTAAATTGATGACAACCGCTAAAGCGATGACGATACCGATAGTTTTGTCATTAAACCACCAGATGGCGACTGCAGCCACCACCACTGCCCAAACAAGGCCGCTGATCAAACCGACAATGGCTTCGCGACGAATGAGCCATCGCGTATTGGCGCCAGCGACATGTCCAAGTGCAATCCCGCGGATCATGAGTGTTAGCGTCTGGCTGCCAGCGACACCGCCCATACTGGCGACAATTGGCATTAGGATAGCCAGCGCTACAACCTTGTCGATGGCGGCTTCAAACAGGCCGATGACATAGGATGCCATAAAGGCGGTCAGTAGATTAATGAATAGCCAAACGGAACGGCGTTTGGTGGTTTTCCAAATAGGCGCGAAGGTATCTTCGTCTTCATCCAAGCCCGCCATTCCCATGAAAGAATGCTCTGCTTCTTCGCGGATAACGTCGACCACGTCATCAATGGTAATACGTCCGAGCAAGACGCGATTGTTATCAACCACTGGTGCTGAAACCAAGTCATGGCGCTCAAATAGCTGGGCAACTTCGAGTTCAGGCATTTCGGCTGTGATGGTAATGACATCAGTATTCATCAATTCACGAACGGAGGAACTTGGGTCACTGACCAGAATTTTACTGATGGGCAGAATCCCCACTAGTTCATCTTTACGATTCACTACCGGCAGGTTGTCGGTCATGTCTGGGATTTTAGGGTGCAGCCGCAAATACCTGAGTACGACATCGATAGTAATGTCCGGTCGAACGGTGATGGTATCGATGTTCATCAAGCCGCCAGCCGTGTCTTCCGGGTAAGACAATACCTGTTCCAAACGGTGGCGGTTTTGGCTGTCCATGGAGCGCAGTACTTCCTGGATGATCTGGTCAGGAAGTTGTTGCAGTAGGTCAGCGATATCATCAAGATCAAGGCCGGCGGTGACATCGACCAATTCTTGAGGATTCATTTTGCTCAATATTTCAGAGCTAATATCTTCGCTGAGGTGCTGTAGGATTTCACCGCCCAGCTCGCGGTCAATCAGATTCCAAAGTACGTTGCGGACTTTTGGGGGTGATGATTCTAGTAAGTGGGCAACGTCTACAGCGGGTAAGCTGCGATTAAGGATGCGGCGCACCTGCACGAAGGCTCCGCTATCGAGAGCTTCGTTAAGATTGAGCAATTGCTCTTTGGTGGCAGCACTATCCCGATGTAACATAATTTTTCCTAGCGAGCCGTGTGGCGTGAAAAACCGTAAAACTTTCCGCTTACTTCGTGTGAAATGATTCCTTTGAGCCGGAACAAACCAAGGCGGATTTTCGCAGCAATACCTATGGCATGCAAGAACAGCCGCGTAGCGTCAGCAGAAGTTGCCGAAATAATTTTGGGTTTTCAAAACTAGGGTTAGTAAGTCGCTGGTTCAGGTTCGCCAGAATAACGGATAGACGATTTGAGTGGCGGGTGTTTTACGAGTAAGCATAAATTGATATGTTGCAAGGCGGGACTGTGGATTCGCGCTGACAGCAAGAGCCTAATGGTCTATTCACCCTCGTCAAAACGATTGTTGATCAGGTTTGCAATCGCTGTATAGGCAGCGTCCTCATCCGGACCATCCACCTCTATTTCGAGGCTAGTACCTTGGCTGGCAGCTAACAACATCACTGACATGATACTTTTGGCATCAACCATGCGTGATTCATAGCCTATTTTGATTTGACTGGAGAATCCTGCCGCCTCGCTGACGAGTTTGCCAGCTGCACGTGCATGTAGGCCAAGTTTGTTAATGATGATGATTTGTTCTTTGATCATGCGTTGACCGATCCTAGTTCACGATGCCGAACCTGTACATTGGATGAAGGTTGACGAAACTTTTCCGCCAGTCGTTCGGCCAGATACACCGAACGGTGTTGCCCCCCCGTACAACCAATGGCGACCGTCATATAGCTACGATTATTGGCTTCGAAACAGGGTAACCATTTTTCCAAGTAGCGACAAATATCAGTGAACATATCTTCGACGATGGAGTGGTTCTGGAAGAATTCGATAATTTCCTGATCTTTGCCGGTAAGGTCTCTGAGGTTGGCATCCCAGTGAGGATTGGGTAAACAGCGTACGTCGAAGACTAAATCCGCATCGACGGGAACGCCACGCTTAAAGCCGAAGGACTCAAACAGTAGCGCGAGTTTAGTCGAGCTTTGATGCGCAATTTGCTGGGTGACGATATCTCTTAACTGGTGCATGCTGAGATGCGTCGTATCAATTTTTAAGTCAGCGAGCGAAGCGATCGGATCAAGTAGCTCACTTTCTCTATGAATGGATTCTTCGAGTGAAGTGGATTCGTCGCTTAATGGATGCTTACGACGGGTCGCGCTAAAGCGCTTCAATATGGTTTGATCGTCTGCATCCAGATAGGCAATACTGTAGTTAATACTGGTCTTATCGATGCTCTTAATGATATCGGGAAAGCGCTTTAGGTTTGCCGGTAGGTTACGCGCATCGATGCTTATGGCGATCTGACGTTTACCCTCGGTTTGATGCTGCTGCATTTCTTCAATCAATGCAGGTAGCAGGCCGCCCGGGATATTATCAATGCAATAATAGCCCAGGTCTTCCAAAACATGTAATGCAGTACTCTTTCCTGAACCGGATCGACCACTGATAATGACGAGCTTCATTGTGCTGCCTGCTTGTTAACTGACGCCGATATGCCTCGTCGCGGCTAGGTAGAGCTGCTCATTATTTTGAGCTTGCCTTAAACTTGAGCGGAATTCCTGCTGCCCAAATTTTTCGGCGATAGCCTGTAGCGCCAGCAAATGTTCACCAACCGCCTCCTGAGGGACTAATAATACAAATACCAGATCAACAGGTTGACCGTCAATGGCATCAAAGTCAATGGACTCAGTTAACTGCAATAGGAATCCGATAATTTGTTTGCAGTTGACGATTCTACAATGGGGTAGCGCAACCCCATCACCCAAGCCAGTGCTACCAAGGCGCTCGCGTTCAAGTAGGCTATCGTAAGTGGCTTCTGTATCGATCTCTGGGTGCTGGGATGAGACGAGTTTTGCAATAGTTTCAAAAAGACGTTTTTTACTTCCCCCTTGCACACCCGCTAGGGTGCACTCGGGGGAAAGGAACTGCTCTATGTGCATGTAATTAACTTAATTTGAATTTATCTGGAGGTGGCGCCTTGCATTCTGGCGAGGGTTTTTTCTTTATGTTTAATCAACTGACGATCTAACTTATCTGTGAGCAAGTCAATGGCAGCGTACATGTCGTCATGCGCAGCATTAGCGACAACGTCAGCGCCGGCGATATGGATGGTGGCGTCGGCCATCTGTCGTTGTTTTTCTATGCTTAGGGTGACGTTAATGCTGGTGATTTGATCGAAATGACGTTCTAGCTTTTCAAGTTTATTGTTGATGAAGTCTTTTAGTGCAGTGGTAACATCGATGTGATGACCGCTTATCGTTACTTGCATATTTTAGCTCCTTACTATTTCAAGGTTTTACGCTGTTGCAGTGCTAATATTCGGAGTGGGGCATCGCCAGATTAGGGTAGTCCAGTTCGCCTGTTTAGAAAACCATCCTAACCATGCATAGGGTGAGGGGTTGATTTTGCTTGGCGGGCAATCGTGTAACCCGTTATTTGTAGATGTTTTAACTCCTATATTAGTTGTTTTCGTTCATTTGATGGTGGAATCATCAGCGCCTCACGGTATTTTGCTATAGTTCTCCTTGCAACTTTAATCCCTTGGTCGGCCAAGATATGCGCTATTTTGCTGTCGCTCAAGGGTTTGGTTGGTGTTTCTGCAGCAACCAGCTTCTTAATAATCGCACGAATTGCGGTTGATGAACAGCCCATTCCGCTATCCGTATCGACATGACTGGAAAAGAAATATTTCAGCTCAAAAATACCCGCAGGAGTGTGCATAAATTTCTGTGTGGTAACGCGGGAAATAGTCGATTCGTGCATATCAACGGCGGTAGCAATATCGTGCAATACCAAGGGTTTCATTGCTTCCGCACCGAAATCCAGAAAGTCGCTTTGGATCTTAACAATTTCAGATGCCACTTTGAGCAAAGTTTCATTGCGGCTTTGCAGGCTTTTTAAAAACCAGCGTGCCTCCTGGAGGTGGTTACGAAGATAAGTGTTATCGTTGCTGTTGTCGGCGCGCTTGACCATTGCCGCATAGGTGGCGTTGATCTTCACCTTGGGCATGGCGTCGGGATTGAGTTCAACTGTCCAGTTACCCTTGTTTTTTCTTACCACGACATCCGGTATGACATATTCCGGACTGGTATCGTTAATAATCTCTCCAGGCCTTGGGTTCAGACTTTGAATGAGTTGAATAACCTGGAGCAAGTCTTCTTCTTTTAATTTGGTACGGCGCATTAACTGCACATAATCGCGATTGCCGAGGAGGTGTAGGTAGTTGCCAACAATATCTTTCGCAATTGCCAGCAGCGGTAGCTCAGATGGTAATTGCATCAATTGAATCGTTAGGCATTCGCCAATATCGCGAGCACAGACACCAATAGGGTCGAAATGTTGTAAGCGGTGCAGTACCGCCTCTACTTCGTCCAGCTCTACTTCATCATGTGTAATTTCTTCGTGTCGCGTGAGTTCAATGTTGACGCTGGCGACGATACTTTCAGTGGAGGTTTTCAGATAACCTTCGTTATTGACACTGTCGATGATAGTAATCGCGATCAGGCGATCAACGTCTGACATTGGGGTTAGGTTTAACTGCCAGATTAGGTGATCCCTGATTGATTCGGTGACGCTAGCATTAACTTCAAAATTATAGGCATCGCTGTCGGCTGAGGAATAATTTGACGTAGGCATATTTTGATAAACGTCATCCCAGGCGCTATCAGTGGGTAGTTCGTCAGGAATGTTGTCAGACCATTCGTTGGCGTTATCATCATCGCTGCTAGTATTCGAACTGACACCATTTAGATTTTCTGACAGGCTAATATCATTGCTAGCAGTGGAATCATTGCTATCGGTATCCGTTTCGCTCGGGTCCAGGGCCTCGAGCATTGGATTCGAGTCTAGTGTTTCTTGTATTTCCTGCTGTAAATCAAGGGTTGATAGCTGCAACAGGCGAATAGCCTGCTGCAACTGGGGCGTCATTGTTAGGTTCTGGCTAATTCTGAGCTGTAACGATGGCTTCATAAAATTCTTATTACTATTGGCTCTATGAGCTGCTCTAGGGTTGAGTACAAGTTAATATTAGCGCAATTTTCGGAAAGGTAACAAAATTGGCATAAAAATCGCGTGTTTTTAATGCTGGCGCATGAAGAACAAATGTACGATCGTGTTTCGAGCTATAATCTAAACTGCTCACCCAAATAGACATCTCTAACGCGTTGATTAGCTAGAATTGATGCGGAGTCACCCTCTGCGATGATATGCCCCTCGTTAACTATGTAGGCTTTTTCGCAAATATCCAAGGTTTCTCTGACGTTATGGTCGGTGATGAGGACACCGATTCCTCGTTGCTTTAAATGGAGAATAATTTTTTTAATATCATTGACCGAGATCGGATCGACGCCAGCAAAGGGCTCATCGAGCAAGATGTAGGAGGGTTCCATCGCCAAAGCACGTGCTATTTCAACTCGTCGTCTTTCGCCGCCGGAGAGGCTGATACCTTGGCTATTGACGATATGACCAAGATGGAATTCCTGTAACAATTCATCGAGTTTCTCCCTGCGCTGCTTGCGGGTAATATCTTTGCGAGTCTCTAAAATCGCTAAGATATTATCTTTTACGCTAAGTTTTCTAAAAATAGAGGATTCCTGCGGGAGATAGCCAATGCCTTTACGTGCTCTGCCGTGCATGGGCAGCTGTGTGATTTCTTCATTATCGATGAATATTTTGCCGTGGTCGCCTTTGATCAGACCGACTATCATATAAAAACAGGTCGTTTTACCAGCCCCATTGGGGCCGAGTAATCCGACGATTTCACCTTTGTTAATGGAGAGGGAAACATCCTCTACCACGCGGCGCTCTTTAAAGCTTTTTGCAAGCTTTTCAGCCGATAGTTTGCTCATTGCTCTGGGTTATCCCCAGCATCCGTGTGCGTTTTATTTTTCTTGGGTTGAAGCACCATATTCACACGCGAACTAGCGTCTGAATTGTCGGTGTTGTCGCTATAGGCATTGACGATGCGATTTTTCATGTCGTAATCAATTCGGTCGCCTGTAAAATAGTCTTGTTGCTGCTCAAGCTTGGCATTTTTTCGTAGTTCGATGCGTTCATCGGCGAGTAGGTAATTTATGGTGTCGCCAAAGGCGTGAGTGAGGGGTTCATCGACTTCATTTTGTTGACGGTAATGCGCAGGGTTGCCAACTGCGATAACTTTGGAAATACCCTCTTTGTTATTATAAATAGTGACCACTTCGGCAGTAAGATTGATGCTGCCCTGATCGATATTGACGTTACCTCGGTAAATTGATATTCCCTTGGCATCATCAATTTCAGCGGTATCTGACTTAATATGAATAGGTTGCTCTTTATCGCCGGGTAGCGCGTAACTTGGGGTAGAAATCAGCGTCGCCAATAACAATAAAAGCAGGGTATTAACGGATTTTAATAGGCTCATGCCGAACTCGTACATTGGACAATAGTTCCATCCGGTTCTCATCGATATAGGCTATCATTCCTGTGGCATCGATGCGACCAGCGCGATTGGTGATGACAACATCCTGTTCTGTCTTAGCAATATCCTTTTTGGGGACAATGGTCAATGTGCGTGTTTCCATTTTCAAAGGTTCCTCTTGGGAGCCTCTGAGAATGACAACTTGATCCCATAATTTAATGGATTCACTACCTGAGGTAATCCGACCTTGTCGGGCGCTAATATACCAGGGCGTACCGTCATTATGGAAGAGGGTAACGTCTGGAGTTTCAATCAAGGTGTAATCCCCTTCGGGAAAGTGGTTGAGTCGCTGGGCGTTAAATCGATAACGTATTTTGCCTGACTCATCGAACTGTACGCTTTTTGCATTGAGCAGATAAAAATCCGGTTCTGCATTTTGTTTGCGATCAGCGGTTGCGACTTCTTCGTCAGGCTTTTCTTGGTACTCAAAAGCAATTGCCACCAAGATACTGATGATGCTCAAGAGTGTGATAAAGGTTAGGCGTGACAAAACAGTCTCTTGCTCGCTAATTTAAGTAAGGTTGTAACGCGTCATCGAGCGTTCCCTGTGCTGACATAATAAAATCACATGCTTCCCGCACAGCGCCTTCACCGCCCTTTGCGGTTGAGCACCAATCAGCGTGATGTTTGACCAATTCGTAGGCATTTGCAACCGCCATACCTAATCCGACTTTGCGTATGACAGGCAAATCCGGCAGATCGTCCCCTAAATGGGCAACTTCTGCGAAGGAAAGTTCTAAGGGCGTTATTAATTCTGTTAGGGCCTGTATCTTATCTTCACGACCCTGATAGAGGTGATTAATGCCGAGGTCCGAAGCGCGTTTGGCTAATGCCTCAGAGCGACGTCCAGAAATGATAGCGACTTCAACGCCGGAATTCCGCAGCAATTTAATACCGAGACCATCCAGAATATTAAACACCTTTAAGGCTTCGCCTTGTGCGGAAAAATATAAGCGTCCATCGGTCATGACGCCATCAATATCCAACACCAATAGTTTAATGGCCTTGGCTTTTTGGAGGACTCGCCGCTGATCCTTCTCCATGTCAGATGACGCCCGCTAGCAGTAAGTCGTGCATATTCAACGCTCCCACAGGACGATAGTTTTGGTCAACGACGACTAGGGACAAAATTTTATTATCTTGCATCAGGTTCAGCGCCTCTGCAGCGAGTCGATCTTCAGTAATGGTTTTGCAAGGTGCGGTCATGACTTGGTCAATGGGGGTGGTGTGGATGTCGAGTCCCTGGTCGAGAGTGCGACGCAAATCGCCGTCGGTAAAAATCCCCAGTAGGGTGCCGTTGTCATCCACGATAGTCGTAATTCCCAGTTTTTTGGCGGTAACTTCTAGCAGAGCATGGCTCAGTGGTGTGTGCTGTGTTACCACCGGAATAGCGTCTCCTGTGTGCATGATATCTTCAACTTTGAGCAGTAAGCGTCTGCCCAGTGCGCCGCCGGGATGAGAAAAAGCAAAATCCTCTGCGCTGAAACCGCGTGCTTCTAATAATGCAATCGCTAGTGCATCACCCATCACTAACGCGGCTGTTGTGCTGGAGGTCGGGGCTAACCCTAGAGGGCAAGCTTCCTGTTCAACTCTGACATCCAAGTGCGCCTCGGCCGCTTGGGCTAAAATTGAGCCAGGCGCCCCTGTCATGCTAATCAGCGGTGCGCCCATACGTTTTATTAATGGCAAGATGGTGACTAATTCGGCTGTGTTACCGGAATTTGAAATAGCTAACACCACATCTTTTTTGGTGATCATGCCCATATCACCGTGGCTGGCTTCACCGGGGTGAACAAAGAAGGCGGGGGTGCCAGTGCTGGCAAGGGTTGCTGCAATTTTGTTACAAATGTGCCCGGATTTCCCCATGCCGGTGACAACCACGCGCCCCTCACAGGCGAGTATTAGTTGGCAGGCGGTGACGAAGTCTCCATTGATTTTTTCAATCAGCGAATGGACAGCTCGGGCTTCCACTTCTACAGTGCGCCTTGCTGCGTCGATATACTGCTGTGCTTCAGTCATGCCCTCGTTAAACCGTCCTTTCAAATGCTCGACATTATACTCCGTTTAGCAATGGATGCAGTGATATATCACCATTCATGCTGTTTAAATCTGTCCGCTCGACTGTAGATAAAGCAAGGCTAGGTAACCTAGATATAAACTACAAAATAATATCCCGCTGGCGCGACCGAGTTGTATTTTTTTAAATCGAATGCTGGAGTAGGAAAAAAATACCAGCATTGCGGTCAGCAAACAGATCAATCCATAATCACGCCAAACTAATGCTAAGTCGAACTGGTAAGGCTTGATGACAGCGGGAAGCGACATAACGATCAACAAATTAAAAATATTTGAGCCGATGATGTTGCCAATGGCAATTTCGTGATGGCCTTTTAGAGCGCTGGTGACGGAGGCAGCTAATTCCGGCAAGCTAGTGCCGATGGCAACAATAGTCAGCCCAATTATCAGGTCGCTAATACCCAGTTGTTGTGCAATAAAGGTAGCTGCCCAGACCAGTGCGCGAGAGCTTAACACAAGGAGCAATAGCCCAGTTATTAGCCAAAATATAGCTGTCTTTGTGGTGAGCTGGGGCAATTCCTCCTCCTCTTCCACGATCAGCTCTGAATCTTCGTCGCTGGGTTGATAGTGCGCTAGGAGATAGAGTGTGACCACCATCATAGCGAGTAATATGAGGCCATCAATCCGGCTTAAACTCAGATCGATTAAGAGAAGGCCAGCAATGAGAGTGACAACCACAAGAATGGGTAATTCTTTGCGAAATAGTTTTGAGTGTACGGGGAGCGGAACAATCAGAGCGGTAATGCCTAACACCAAACCTATGTTGGCGATATTCGAACCAAGGGCATTGCCTATCGCAATCCCGCTTGCACCCACCAGGGCGGCGGTGACTGAGACCAAAATTTCAGGAGCCGAAGTGCCAATCGAAACGACAGTTAGGCCGATCAGTAATGGCGACATGCCCAGATTTCTCGCTAAAGAGGCGGCACCCGCGACGAATTTATCGGCGCTCCAGACCAGTAATGCAATGCCAATGATGATGGTGGCGCTAGCTAGCAACAAGGCGATTTAATCCAGATAAGTAAAGGAGTGCGCTATTAGAATGAACATTCAGTATGAATGCAAGCCTTTGGCATCTCGCTATCTTTATGGCCTTGTATGAGAATAGGTAGCTAACTGAGCTCTCGCATATCTTCAGAGCATAATAATAATGAAAGCCCTAGTTAACAGGGTAGAGCGCAGGTGGTATAGTCGCGCCTTTGAGTTGGCAGTGCTTTGACTAGGCTAACTTAGGGCGTTCTTTTGTCAGGGTGCTAGGCTTCGAAAGTGGAACAGAATGGGCGATATGGCGAAACAGGGTGATAACATTGTTGAGGTGAGAGGGCTGTGCTTTGCGCGCGGTGATCGCGTGATCTTTGATAATGCGAATTTTGACTTCCCGCGTGGTAAGATAACTGCCATTATGGGGCCCAGCGGCACCGGCAAAACCACGTTGCTACGGCTCATCAGCGGCCAAATCAAGCCGGATGCGGGCCGTATCTTGGTGAATGGTCAGAATGTGCCCGAGTTGACCCGCAACGAGCTCTATGAAATGCGACGAACGATGGGGATGTTGTTTCAAAGCGGAGCTCTTTTTACTGATCGTTCGGTATATGAAAACGTTGCATTTCCACTACGTGAACACACCAATCTTCCGGAAAGCATGATTCGTGACATCGTATTAATGAAGCTACAGGCGGTTGGTTTGCGGGGTGCGCGAAATATGATGCCAAGCGAACTCTCAGGAGGTATGACAAGGCGCGCGGCGTTGGCGCGAACGATTGCGCTGGACCCTGATATGATCATGTATGATGAACCGTTTGCCGGTCAAGACCCCATTGCGATGGGGGTGTTAATGCAGCTGATTAAATTGCTCAATCAGGCATTGAGCTTAACTAGTCTGGTGGTATCACACGATATTCATGAAACGGCAAGCATTGCAGATAAACTGTATATAATTTCTGAAGGAGACGTTATTGGTGAAGGTGCGCCCAAGGATTTGGTGAAGTCTGAGTCGCCGCTGGTACGACAGTTTATGCAAGGGCTGCCCGATGGTCCTGTGCCTTTTCATTATCCGGCGCAGGATTATGAAGATGACATGTTAGGAGGTGAGTCTTGATCGCTCGTTTGCGTATGATCGGCCGTAGCGGTTTGAATGTACTGCAAATACTGGGGCGTTCTGGCGTCTTTGTAGCACTGTCACTGTTTGGCGTACCGAATTTGAGGCGAGCACTGCCGCTATTTATTAAACAACTCTATGCAGTTGGGGTGTTGTCGTTGCCGATTATTGTGGTATCGGGCTTGTTTATTGGTATGGTGCTGAGTTTGCAGGGCTATACGATCTTAGTAGACTATGGTTCGGAGCAAGCGGTGGGGCAAATGCTAGCGCTGAGTTTAGTGCGTGAACTGGGGCCGGTAGTGACAGCGTTGTTGTTTGCGGGACGGGCGGGATCTTCCCTGACCGCTGAAATTGGTCTGATGAAAGCAACCGAACAAATCACTAGTTTGGAAATGCTGGGTATTGATCCATTACGTTATGTGATTGCACCCAGATTGCTGGCTGGTTTTATTGCGATGCCTTTACTCGTTATGATTTTTAATGTGGTGGGAGTCTGGGGCGGATACTTGGTTGCCGTGGACTGGCTTGGTGTTTACGATGGCTCGTTTTGGTCGAACATGCAGAATTCTACGGATTTTTATTCTGATGTTATGAATGGCGTCATCAAAAGTATCGTGTTTGCATTTGCGGTTTCCTGGATTGCCGTATTTCAAGGCTACGATTCGGTGCCGACATCTGAAGGTATTGGCCGTGCGACTACTAAAACCGTGGTCTATTCATCTTTAGCCGTACTCGGCTTAGACTTTATATTAACCGCTGTGATGTTTGGAGACTTTTAGGCATGCGGATGAAAACCTTGGAATTAAGTGTGGGTTTATTTATGTTAATGGGCTTCGCATCGTTGGCCGTATTGGCGTTGCAGGTCAGTGGTTTGAGTTGGGCGCCTGAAAAGGGCAGCTATACCCTTTATGCCAGTTTCGAAAATATTGGTGGACTGACGGAACGTTCGAAAGTAACTGTCGCTGGGGTGACGGTGGGACGAGTCGTGAATATCACCTTGAATAAAGAAACTTTTTCCGGTGTGGTTGAAATGGCGATTAACGCCGACTACGATAATTTTACGGCTGATACCACAGCAGCAATTCTGACGGCAGGATTGTTGGGTGAGAAGTACATTGGTCTAATCTCGGGTGCGGATGAGGAATTGTTGGAAGACGGAGCCATGATAGAAGATACCCAGTCAGCATTAGTACTGGAGGATTTGATCGGACAGTTTTTATTTAATAAGGTGAACGAGTAGCACTCGGGCAGGACTAAAGGCTGATGATGCGCAATAAAAAAGCAGGAGATAGTATGCGAGTTTTAGTACATTTCTTCGGTGGAATACTCATTTGGTGGTCGGCGGCGGCAGTGTCAGCTATGGCGCCCGCACCAAATCAGGCAGCATTTGAGTTAGTGCAAACGACGACAGATGAACTGCTTCAACGGATAGTCGCAAAACGTGAAATTTACATCCAGGACAATCAGATTTTTTTTGATGAAATACAGGATTTGCTCGACCCAGTGATTGATTTCGAGCGAATTGCCAGACGAGTGATGGCAAAATATTACAAGTCGGCTACCGTCGACCAGAGGGAAAAATTTGTTGAAGTATTTAAAGAAAGCTTGTTAAAGATATATGCGAAGGGACTGCTGGAGTTTGATAATCAAAAGGTCGTGGTGCTGGATCCGCCAAAAAACGCTGAAAAAAGAGGTGACAAGCAAAAGGTAGATATTGAGGTGCGCGACCAAGGCGGAGCAATATTCCCTATTAGCTACTCCATGTATCTGGACAAGACCAACGCTTGGAAGATGGAGAACGTTATCGTAAACGGGATCAATATTGGCTTAACCTACCGCAATCAATTTTCCCGTTTGATGAAAGAGAACAAAAACGATATCGATCTTGTCATTACCGATTGGACCTCAAAGGTTAACTCTAACGAATGAACAGGACGACGTTTTAATGACAACGATTGAGTTGGTTTCGCCGCACTGTCTCAAGGTTTCCGGTGATCTTGGGTTTGCTGACGTGGTGGCAATTAAAGAGCAGGGCGTCAATTTATTGGACAAAACGGAGTCGAACGTTGAGATCAGCCTTGCCGGAGTAACCCGCGCTGGCAGCGCAGCCGTTTCGTTATTACTTAGTTGGTTGCGCTATGCTTCTGAAAATGAAATTAAACTAGTGTTTTCTCATTTGCCAGATGATCTGTATGGTGTTGCCCGGGTCAGCGGCATAGATCAAATCCTTCCCATCGCGGCTGGCTAAAAACTAAGCGGCGACAATTTTAAACTAGGTTAAAGTCGCCAAACTATCCTGGATTTGTTACTTTAGCGGCTTTGATTGTAAAGATAAAAATAGGGCTTTTTATGCAACCAGAGGAAGTAAAAGCGCAGCTGGAAATACAGTTGCCGGATTGTCAGTTTGAGGTGAGCGGAGATGGTAGTCATTTTCAGGTGGTTGCTATTGGTGCGGTCTTTGAAAGCCTGAATGCGGTAAAAAAGCAGCAGCTCATCTATGGCGTATTGAACGATAAGATTGCTGACGGCTCAATTCATGCTTTGGTGATCAAAACCTTCACGCCTGACGAGTGGGCTGCTCAATAAGTTGCCCATGATTAGACTCTTGTATTTATTGGTATTTAAATTGCGGCGCTGGAAATAAAGATGGATAGACTGATAATTAAAGGCGGTAAGCCCTTGCAGGGGGAGATCCGTATTTCCGGTGCCAAAAACTCAGCGTTACCTATTTTGGCGGCAAGCCTACTTACTGACGAACCGCTTTTATTGGGTAATCTACCGCATTTGCACGATATTACCACCATGATTGAACTCTTGGGCGTCATGGGTGTTGAAGCGACGCTTGACGAAAAAATGAATGTTGAAGTCAATGGTGGCACTATCAAGCATTACAGTGCACCCTATGAACTCGTGAAAACAATGCGCGCCTCCATCCTGGTGCTGGGCCCCATGCTAACTCATTTTGGTCAGGCGGAAGTATCCCTGCCCGGTGGTTGTGCCATCGGTAGCCGTCCGGTCGATTTGCATATTCGTGGTCTTGAAGCGATGGGTGCAAAAATTGTTGTCGAAGATGGTTATATAAAAGCAACTGTCGATGGTCGGCTGAAGGGCGCTCGCGTATTTTTTGACACTGTCACGGTAACCGGTACAGAAAATATTATGATGGCGGCCACTTTAGCGGAAGGGAAAACCATTCTTGAAAATGCGGCGCGAGAGCCAGAGGTAGTGGATCTGGCTGAATGCCTGATCAAAATGGGAGCGGATATCCGTGGTGCGGGCACCGATACCATTGTAATTAATGGCGTAAAAAAACTGCATGGCTGCCAGTACTCCGTTTTGCCTGATCGAATTGAGACTGGCACCTATCTCGTCGCAGCGGCAGCAACACGTGGCCGTGTTCGAGTGAAGGATACTCGGCCCGATATCGTGGAAGCAATTTTAGTGAAATTGCGGGAAGCAGGTGCCAGCATTGAGACTGGTGATGATTGGATTGAGCTGGATATGACAGGTCGAAAACTGAAGGCGGTTAACGTGCATACAGCACCCTATCCGGCCTTCCCGACGGATATGCAGGCGCAATTCATTGCCTTGAATTCGGTTGCTTCGGGTACCGGCACGATTACGGAATCGGTTTTTGAAAATCGGTTTATGCATGTACATGAAATGATCCGCATGGGCGCCAGTATTTTATTAGAGAGCAATACCGCAATTGTCACGGGTGTCCTGAAGCTTAAAGCAGCACCAGTGATGGCGACAGATTTGAGAGCATCCGCGAGCTTGGTGATTGCCGGTTTAGTTGCCGAAGGTGATACGCAGGTAGACCGTATCTATCATATTGATCGTGGCTACGAATGTATTGAAGAAAAGTTACAAATCTTAGGTGCGACCATTCGGCGTGTACCAGCTTAGTTGCCTCTAGTTGCAGATTTTCTATTTTAAAGTGAAATTTTTCCAGTAATGACTCAACAGCTAACCATCGCCCTTTCGAAAGGGCGTATATTGGACGAAACTATTCCACTGCTACGTGAAGCCGGGATTGAGCCGGTCGAGGATATTCACGCCAGTCGCAAATTGATTTTCGCAACTAATCGAGCAGAGATTAAGTTGGTGGTGATACGTGCCACCGATGTGCCCACATACGTCGCTTTTGGTGCGGCGGACATCGGTGTATCGGGTAAAGATGTGCTGATGGAGTACGGTGGCCAAGGTCTGTATGAACCGTTGGATTTAAATATTTCCAAGTGCCGTTTGATGACTGCTGGCCGTGTTGGTGAGTCAGAGCCGACCGGCCGTTTGCGCATTGCCACGAAGTTCGTTGAAATTACCAAGCGCTTTTATGCCAATCAAGGTCGGCAGGTAGATATTATAAAACTCTACGGTGCGATGGAATTAGCGCCGATATTGGGTTTAGCGGATCGTATCGTCGATATCGTCGATACCGGACGGACATTGACGGCGAATGGTTTGGAACCATTGGAATTGATTGCGCAAGTCAGCGCGCGCTTGGTAGTCTGTAGAGCCTCAATGAAGATGAAACACGCCCTGATTCAGCCCATCATCAAAGACCTGGAAACGGCGGTGGCGAGAGCCTCTGGGAAATAGTATGACAGCATTAAATATTTCTCGTTTGGATTCAAGTCAGACTGACTTTCAGCAACAGTTAGATCGCCTGTTGGCCTGGGATGAGGTTTCAGATCAAGGGGTCGTTAATATCGTCACCGAGATTATTCAAAGAGTTCGACAGCAAGGCGATGAAGCGCTACTGGCTTACACCAATCAGTTTGATGCGGTTAATGCTACAACGGTTGCGCAGCTCAAAGTGGATGGCGAACGAGTCCAGCAGGCTTTAGAAAAAATTGAGCCGGAGCAGCGACAGGCGCTTGAGCTGGCGGCGCAGAGAATTCGGCAATATCACGAACATCAAAAGCTCTCCTCCTGGCAATTTGAAGAGGCGGATGGCACTTTGCTGGGGCAACAGATCACGGCGCTACAGCGCGTTGGTATATACGTTCCCGGTGGTAAAGCGGCATATCCCTCGACGGTGCTGATGAATGCAATTCCGGCAAAAGTTGCTGGGGTTGATGAGATTATCATGGTAGCGCCGACGCCAGGGGGAGCCCTCAACGATATAGTGCTGGCGGCGGCGGCTATTGCTGGGGTCGACCAGATATTTAGCATCGGTGGTGCACAGGCGGTTGCTGCATTAGCTTATGGTACCGCTACAGTGCCGCGGGTCGATAAAATCGTCGGCCCAGGTAATATTTATGTGGCAACGGCGAAGAAACAGGTGTTTGGCGTTGTTGGCATTGACATGATCGCAGGGCCGTCGGAAATACTAGTGCTATGCGATGGGCAAACGGACCCTGATTGGATTGCGATGGATTTGTTCTCACAGGCTGAACATGACGAGAGCGCACAGTCGATTCTCATTTCGCCGGATGCAGATTTTCTCGATGCCGTACAAGCAAGCATGACTCGGGAATTGAAGTCGATGGAGCGTGCGCAAATGGTACGCACATCATTGGAGCGACGTGGCGCATTGATTAAAGTGAAGGATATGGATGAAGCGGTGATGATTAGCAATCGCATAGCGCCAGAACATTTGGAGCTGTCGGTGTCTGACCCTCAGACTTTATTGCCGGCTATCCGTAATGCCGGCGCAATTTTTATGGGACGCTATACCGCTGAGGCGCTGGGTGACTATTGCGCTGGCCCAAATCATGTTTTACCAACGTCCTCTACCGCGAGGTTTTCTTCACCGCTTGGTGTTTACGATTTTCAGAAACGATCATCCATTATTAGGTGCTCAGAGCAGGGGGCTTCTGACTTGGGTGTTACCGCTGCAATCTTGGCGCGAGCCGAGGGACTGATTGCGCATGCCAGATCTGCGGAATATCGAATTAAGAAAAAGTAACACTTTTGATGATGTGTTAGGTAGACGGCCGACGAGGATAATCGCTAGTGTTCACCCGTCGGCGCACGTCTGGCAATGATAGCTTCAATTTGTTTGAGTTCACCATTGCGCAGCACGCTAATACTGATTTTGCTGCCGGGCTTAGCTTGGGTGATTTGATTCATTACCGCTCGACCATTCAGAACTGGTTGCTGGTCCACTTCGAGCAGAATGTCCCCGGGCTGGAGTCCTGCCTGATGGGCCGGGCCGTTGCGGTGAACGCCAGCTACCAAAACGCCAAAAGCTTTTTCCAGGCCAAATGAGCTGGCGAGTGCCGGTGTAAGCTGTTGCACCTCAATTCCGAGCCAACCGCGAATGACACTACCGTGCTCGATAATTTCTAGCATAATTTGTTCGACCAGCTCAGAAGGAATAGCAAAACCAATCCCTTGCGAACCCCCGGATTTGGAAAAAATTGCGGTATTAATACCGATAAGATTACCGTAGGCGTTAATTAACGCGCCACCAGAGTTGCCGGGATTAATTGCGGCATCGGTTTGGATAAAATCCTCAAAGGTAGTCAGTCCCAATTGATTACGGCCTGTCGCACTGACAATACCCATAGTAACAGTCTGGCCTACACCAAAAGGATTCCCAATCGCTAAAACTACATCACCGACGGAAATTTCGTCAGATGACGTCAGGGTGATTATCGGTAACTCCTGGAGATCTATTTTTAATACGGCAATATCAGTTTCCGGGTCAGTGCCGACAACTTTAGCAAAACTCTCTCGGCCATCCTGAAGAGCGACCACAATTTCATCGGCATTAGCGACAACGTGATTGTTTGTGATGACGTAGCCGTCTGCACTGATAATTACGCCTGATCCCAGGCTAGACTGCATGCGCTGGCGTTTTGGAACATTGCCTTTACCAAAAAACTGACGAAAGAAGGGGTCGTCAAATAAGGGGTGCGGTTTGCTCTGGACTATTTTAGTGGTATAAATGTTGACTACTGCCGGGGTAGCTTTGCTTACTGCTGCAGCGTAGGAAGCTGGACCAAACGAAGGTTTTACAGAGCTGCTGGCTTCCTCCAAAGGAGCGTTTAAACCCACCGCAACAGTCGGATTTAATTTTTCCAGTTGGTTGGGAAAAAAGCGCAATATAATAACGGCAATGATAATGCCGGCAAAAGCAGGCCATAGCACAAGTCGAAGTAGCTGATTCATAGCGGATTAGCAGTGGTTCCATCTTCAAAGTGCTCTATTATGGCATGCTATCGATTGAAATAAAGGTAATTTAAATGACAGCTCAACTTTCCGATCTGCTGACGCTGTGTGATAGGCTGATGCAACCGTCGAGATTTCAAGACTATTGCCCCAATGGGCTGCAAGTTCAAGGATGCGAGCAAATATCAACAATAGTAACCGGAGTGACGGCTAGTCAGGCCTTGCTAGAGGCGGCAATAGCTAAAAAGGCAGATGCTGTTCTGGTGCACCACGGTTATTTTTGGAAGGGAGAAGACCCTTGTATAAGGGGAATGTTACGCAGCCGATTGGCGTTGCTGTTAAAGCATGATATTAACCTGTTGGCCTACCACTTACCGCTGGATGCGCAACCAGAATTTGGTAATAACATCTGTTTGGCTAAAGTGTTGAACCTCAAAGTGACAGGCGCAATGGAAACGGATGCAGAATACAGTATCGGTTTGGTGGGTGAATTGCCTTCTCCGATGACAGGAGAGCAGTTTGCTCAACACCTGCAAAGCACGCTTAGGCGAGCACCTTTATATATTCCGGGTAAGAAAAAAATTATTGAAACTATTGCTTGGTGTACCGGTGCCGCTCAGGGCTTTATTGGAAAAGCCAGCCAGCGACAGGTGGATGCGTATCTCACCGGCGAAGCTTCTGAACCGACCACCCATGTGGCGAGGGAAACGGGACTACATTTTTTCGCGGCGGGGCATCATGCAACAGAACGCTTTGGAGTGCAGGCTTTAGGTGAGCGGCTTGCCAGAGAACTGGAAGTCGAACACCATTTCATCGACATTGATAACCCGGTTTAGTGGATAGTGAGTTTAGGCAGACTCTTTTTTAGGTGTATCTGTTTTTTTTACACCGACACTATAGGATTCCGATAAAGTGCCTTCTGAGGTGTCTTCTTTGGGCGCGTAATCTTTTGGCGGCTCGATAGAGTCGGTTTTATCAGTGTTACCGGAGGCATCTTCGACATCGTTGATAAAAGCAACCATAGGGCTGGATTTTGGTGAGTTAAGTTGAGGTGTTATTTGAACGTCTGTGAGAGTTTCTGCACTTGTCGCCAAGTGTTTGTACACCTTCACATAATCTTCAGTCAGATTATTGACCAACTCCGAGGTTTTGCTAAAGTGTTCAGTGACACTTTGTTTATAGTTTTCGAAATCCTCAGTGACCCGTGTTAGCTCTTCTTGCAATTTTTCAGAACGAGCATCATCAGAATACTTTATTTTATAGATAAAAAATCCTACACCAGCGCCCACGAAGAAGGCAACCAGTGCAAGTAACCAGCCTGCGCTAAAATAATCCACATCAACTCCCGAGTGGTGTTACATACAACTTGGATGCCGCTCCATGTTAGTCGGCGGCATAACTTATGCCGTAGGAGAAACGTCCTCTGCTTGAAGTCCTTTTTGACCTTCAACCACAGTGTACTCTACCCGTTGACCATCAAGCAATTTACGGTAGCCTTCGCCGGTAATAGCGCGATAATGTACGAATACATCTTGACCGTCTTCACGCTCAATAAAACCGTACCCCTTAGCATTGTTAAACCACTTGACGGTACCTACTTCACGCTCTGCCATACTCTTTTCCTCGAACACCTATTTTAATTGTTGTACGTTCAGCTAATCTGCAAGTTTTCCCCTGCTCACAGCACAAGCTAGTTCGCATTATATATAGAGAAATCTGGTTGACAACTGACTTATCTCAAATTTTCAACATTCTAGGCGTTTCATTTTAAAGAAAAAATTAGCTTTTTAGGGTTTTAAGCTCGGCGATTTGTGTGCCAATTTTATCTCTAGCCAGTTGCTGTTCGGCGAGCTTGGCCTGCTCTTTTTCTACGACGGTTTGCGGTGCTTTATCAATAAAATTAGAGTTTTTAAGTTTGCCACTGATACGAGCCAACTCAGCATCCAATTTGCTCGCTTCCTTGTTTAGCCGCGCTAATTCTGCAGTAACATCGATTAAGTCTTGCATAGGGACGAGCAACTCCATGTCATCGACGAGCTGAATTGCGGACATGGGTGGTTTTTGATCTAGGGGTAACAACTCGATACTGTCTAATTTTGCTAATTTAATGAGAAACTGGTGGTTTTGCTCCAATCTTTTTCGGTCGGCCGCAGACGTATTTTTGAGCAGGACTGGGATTGGCTTGGCAGGAGAAATATTCATTTCTCCTCGAATATTGCGAAGTCCGGCAACAACGCCCTTTATCCATTCGACATCATTGATAGCCTCTGGATCGAGGCTGGCTTGATTGGGTCTGGGATAGCTTTGCAGCATGATAGTGTCGCCCTGTTTGCCCGCGAGCCCTTTAATTTTCTGCCAGATTTCCTCGGTGATAAAGGGCATCATTGGATGAGCGAGTCGCATTGTCGCTTCCAACACCCGAATCAAAGTGCGGCGGGTACCTTTCTTTTGTGCGGCGCTGGCTTGGTCGTCCCAGAGCACTGGTTTGGATAATTCCAGATACCAGTCGCAGTATTCATTCCAAACAAAGTTGTAGAGTGCTTGCGAAGCAAGATCGAAGCGATAATTTTCAATTCCGTCAATGACCGCTTGCTCGGCCTCTTGCAGTCGAGAAATGATCCAGCGGTCAACTAGAGATAATTGGTAGTCCTCGGAGTTATCCTGTCCGCAATCCTGTTCTTCCGTGTTCATCAGGACATAACGAGTGGCGTTCCAAATTTTATTGCAAAAATTGCGGAAGCCTTCAATTCGACCAACATCAAAATTAATATCTCTTCCGGTAGAAGCGAGTGAGTAATAGGTAAAGCGCAACGCATCGGTACCATATGCGTTAATGCCTGCGGGGAAGTCAGCGCGGGTTTGTTTTTCAATCTTTTCTCGCAGGTTTGGCACCATCATGCCAGCGGTGCGTTTTTTGACCAGTGTCTCCAGCTCAATACCATCGATGAGATCGATAGGGTCAAGTACGTTACCTTTGGATTTCGACATTTTCTGGCCATGGCTGTCGCGTACAAGGCCATGTACATAGACGGTATGGAATGGAATATCTTGTGTAAAGTGCAGCGTTAGCATAATCATGCGTGCTACCCAGAAAAAGATGATATCAAATCCGGTGACCAGAACATCGGTAGGATGAAAGAGCTGTAATTCTTCGGTTTGTTCTGGCCAACCCAGTGTGCCAAAAGTCCAAAGCCCTGAGGAAAACCAAGTGTCCAGCACGTCCTCATCCTGCTTGAGGATGATCTCATCGGAAATCTGGTGCTTGTTGCGGATCTCCTGTTCTGACCGACCTACATAGAGGTTGCCGCTATCATCGTACCAGGCAGGAATACGATGTCCCCACCAGAGCTGACGTGAAATACACCAATCCTGTATATCGCGCATCCATGAAAAGTACATATTTTCATATTGTTGTGGGACGAATTTGATGCTCCCATCTTCAACGGCTTGGATGGCTTTTTCGGCCAGCGGTTTGGTGCTGACATACCACTGGTTGGTTAGGTAAGGCTCAATGACTACACCACTGCGATCGCCACGTGGCACTTTTAAAGTATGATCATCGACCTTTTCTAGCAATCCTAGTGCATCAAGATCGGCAACGATTTTTTTGCGCGCCGCGAAGCGATCCAGGCCTTGGTAGGCTTCTGGGCCATTACTATTAATCTGAGCGTCATCGTTAAAGATATTAATTTTGGGTAATTGGTGGCGTTCACCCACTTCATAATCATTAAAATCGTGTGCCGGTGTAATTTTTACACAGCCTGTGCCGAAGGTCATATCCACATAATCATCGGCGATAATGGGAATTGTGCGATTGGCTAAAGGCAGGCTGATAGTTTTGCCGATTAATTTTTGGTAGCGTTTATCTTCTGGGTGTACGGCGACAGCAGTATCACCCAGCATTGTTTCCGGTCTTGTCGTCGCGACGGTAAGGTAGTCAGAGCCATCCGTTAAGGGATAACGGAAATGCCAGAGGTTGCCTTTTTCTTCTTCGGAAATAACTTCGAGATCTGAAATAGCTGTGTGCAGCTTTGGATCCCAGTTAACTAGGCGGTTACCGCGGTAAATCAAGCCTTCTTCGTAGAGCCGAACGAAAACTTCCTGTACTGCTTGATAAAAACCATCGTCCATGGTGAAACGTTCGCGTGACCAATCTGGTGATGCTCCGAGACGGCGTAATTGCTGTGTAATATTGCCGCCCGACTCCGCTTTCCACTCCCAAACCTTCTTAATGAATTCTTCGCGCCCTAAATCATGGCGAGAGATACCTTGTGCGTCGAGCTGTCGTTCTACCACCATTTGAGTCGCAATGCCGGCGTGATCGGTGCCGACTTGCCATAAAGTGTTATCACCCTTCATACGATGATAACGAATCAGACCATCCATGATAGCTTCCTGAAACCCATGACCCATATGCAGGTTGCCAGTCACATTGGGTGGCGGGATCATGATGCAGTAGGGTTCCCCTTTGCCGGAAGGTTTAAAGTAACCGCTGGCTTCCCAAGACTGGTACCAGTTCGATTCTATCTGTGCAGGCTGATAGGTTTTTTCCATGAGAGGTAGTAAAACTCGTTCAATGATTAGAGGGCAAAAGATCGGGGATTATACAATGCTCCTCCGAGAGGGGGAATCATCGCTGTGGAGCGAGAGGACATTCCTGCTACTTTTTTCGCATATCGTGAGTTTTCATCGGATAACCGCGGTCACGATAAAAGGCATAGCTTTTACGCGAGGCTGCCAACGATTCTGGCTGTTGCAACACCAGCTCTGCGACACGCTCAAAACGGCTAAAAAAAGCAGGTGTTTCGTGTGCCAAATTAATCAGTATGTCCTGGTGCTGTTTAGGGTCATGTTGATGGCCTATTTCAATAGGAGCGGGCGTTGCAGGTTGTTGATCAATACGCTGGTGCGGAATAAAACTGTCAGCACGGTACTGCCACAAGGCGTCGTCGATACTCGCAGTTGTCTGCTCATCATCGGTATGGACATAGAGTTGTCGACCAAGCTTGTAGGCCTTTTCGATCAGTCGGCAGGCGAACTGTACACGCTCTTGCGCTTCGCTACTGGCTAAAATATAAAAATCGATGCGGGTCATGCTCAGTATCAATCGAGGTCGTGGAGTTATATTCTACGCGCTAATCTGCTTGCGCTTCTTCGGCGCGATCAATCAAGTATTGAGTCAACAGGGGGACGGGTCGCCCCGTTGCGCCTTTATTTTTTCCAGTGTCCCAGGCAACACCAGCGATATCCAAGTGTGCCCAGCGCTGATCCTTAGTAAAACGGGAAAGGAAACAGGCGGCGGTGATGCTGCCAGCGGAACGTCCTCCGACGTTGCCCATATCGGCAAAATTGCTATCAAGTTGATCCTGATAATCATCCCACAGCGGCATATGCCAGGCGCGATCATTGGTTTCATTGCCGGCGCGAAGCAATTCAACTGCGAGGCTATCTTGGTTGGCAAAAAGGCCTGTGGCGTGGTGTCCTAGGGCGATCACGCAGGCGCCAGTCAAGGTTGCAATATCGATGACGGCGGCTGGATTAAATATGTCGGCATAGGTGAGCGCATCGCATAAGACGAGGCGGCCTTCGGCATCAGTATTGAGAATTTCAATGGTTTGACCTGAGAGCGAGGTGACGACATCGCCCGGTTTGGTGGCGCGTCCGTCCGGCATGTTTTCGGCGGCGGCAACGATGCCGATAACATTGAGCGGTAATTCAAGTTCGGCGACCGCTAAAAGGGTACCGAACACACTCGCGGCGCCACACATATCAAATTTCATTTCGTCCATGGCGGCGCCAGGTTTCAAACTAATTCCGCCAGTATCAAAGGTGATGCCTTTGCCGACCAGCACCTGAGGAGCCTCATCTTTTTTGCCACCTTTATAATTCATGACGATTAGTTTTGCTGGTTCTTCACTGCCTGCGGCGACGGATAGTAATGCGCCCATCCCCAACTCTTTCATTTGTTTTTCTTCGATTACGCTGGTGGTGATTTTTTTGTGGGATTGCGCCAGTGCTTTTGCTTGCTCGGCCAAATAGCTGGGTGTGCAAATATTGCCGGGCAAATTACCTAAGGTTTTTGCGAGCTGTTTACCCTCGGCGATGGCCGCGCCAGTTTTTATTGCTGTTTGCGCTGCTTCAGATTGTTGTCGGTCTGAAAGTGCTAAATAGATACTGGACAACTTAGCAGGCTTATCCGCCTTTTTGCTTTTTAACTGTGTGAATTGGTACATGGCGTCTTCGCAGAGCATGACAGCTTGCGTGGTTTTCCATTCCAGATCGTGTTTCGGTAGCACTAGTTCTTCCAGTAAAAAGGTTGCGTCTTTTGTGCCGCTGTCTTTGATGGCGGTAAGGCTGGCTTTTATAATTTTGTCGAATTTTCTATCATTAAAAGCCTTTTGGTCGCCACACTGAACCAGTAGTATACGCTGAGCTTTAACATTCGGAATATCGTGGAGCAGCAGAGTTTTACCTTCTTTGCTGCCAAGATCCCCACGTTTGATCAGCTTTCTTAAAACGCCGTTACTTGCTTGATCCAAAATCTTAGCGGAGGGGGAAAGCTTGACGCTACCCGAAACGGAAACAACTAGGCAGCCAGTGGTTATTTTTTCAGGGCTACCAAACTTAATTTTATATTGCATTCTGTCCTCTGAAAGTCATTCTATCGCCTGAGAATTAAGCAGTTTACGCATTTATTTCCTGATTACCAGTTCGCAACACGAAAAGAAGCGTTATAGAATGTAAAACTTTTCCAGCACCCGACAGAGACGTATAACATACCTTGATTATTTTCCGTTATCTCGCCAAAAATGTTGTGGTGACCCTGCTCGCTGTGACAGCTGTTTTGCTGCTGATCATCATGAGTGGTCGTTTCATCAAGTACCTGGCTGAAGCAGCTGCTGGTGAGCTTTCAGTGGATGTGCTCTTCTCCTTGATAGGCTATAAGATGCCCAGCTTTCTGGAGTTGATCCTGCCGCTGGGCTTGTTTTTGGGAATTCTTATGTCCTATGGCCGACTCTATCTTGATAGCGAAATGACAGTGCTCTCGGCCTGTGGTATGAGTACTAAACGCCTAGTTATCTATACCATGATTCCTGCTTTGTTCGTGATGCTTCTGGTAGGCTTATTAAGCCTTGAGTTGAGCCCTTGGGGAACTCGGAAGGTGGATGAAATTTTTCGTGCTCAGGACTCGCGTACAGAATTTGATACGTTGATTCCCGGACGTTTTCAGGAGTTAGGCACGGGTGGGCGGGTTACTTATACTGAGAAGCTCACCGATAAAAGAAAACGTATGGAAAACGTGTTTATTTCTCAGCGGACGGAAAAGAAGCCAGGGAAAAAAACAGAGCTCATTTTATTAGTGGCTAAGTCCGGCTCCCAATATATTGATGCAGCAACAGGTAGCCATTTTTTGTTATTGGAAAATGGTTACCGCTATGATGGTAATCCAGGTGATCCGGAATATCGGATCACCCAATATGAAAAATATGGGGTCAAAATTCCCAGACCAGCGGAGCGAGCGGCGCGGGTTAAAGCTGAGTTAAAGCCAACCAGAGAATTAATTAACTCTGAAAACCCACAAGATATTGCCCAGTTGCAATGGCGGATTTCCTTGCCTCTGCTGGTACCTATCATCACGCTAATTGCGATCCCCTTGAGTAGAGTTAACCCCCGTCAGGGCCGTTGGTTGAGGTTGCTACCCTCTATCTTTCTTTATATGGGTTATTTGGTACTGTTGAGTACAACGCGTACTGCTATTGAGGATGGTAAGGTATCGCCACAGTTGGGCTTAATTTGGGTACACCTTCTATTTTTAGCAATAGGTATTGTCCTGGTGGGGAGCCTACATCAAAAACTAGCTTGGTTTAAAAGGTCGAGGGGTTAGGGTGGGGTTATTAGATCGTTATATTGGTAAAGTGGTTATCGCATCGATTCTTTTGGTAGTTGTCGTCGTGGTCGGTCTGGATGTTTTGTTTGCGCTCATTGATGAGCTGCAAAATTTAGAAAGTAACTATCAATCCACGGAGGCTTTGCAATATGTACTGGCAACTATTCCTAAGCGTTTTTATGAGTTTATTTCGCTATCGGTGTTGATTGGATGTCTGCTCGGTTTAGGTTCGTTGGCTAACCATAGCGAATTAACAGTGATGCGCGCTGCGGGAATGTCAGTGATGCGGATTTCCTATGCGGTAATCAAACCCGCATTGGTCTTTGTCTGTTTAGGATTGCTCATTGGCGAGTTCGTTGTGCCTTATACAGAAACCTATGCACAGAGTCAGAGGGCGTTGGCACAGAGCGGAAATGAGGCGCTGAAGTCTAAGCATGGCTACTGGCATCGTGAAGGGAATATCTACATGTACTTTAATGCGGTGTTGCCTGGTGGTGTGCTCTACGGGGTAACTCAATATGAGTTTGATGAGCAGCGCAAGCTAAAACAGTCAAGTTTTGCGCGTAAGGCGATTTTTCAGGGGAATCATTGGGTATTACAAAATATCACGTTGACAAAAATTGAAGATGATCAAGCGCAAAAGCTGGAGTTAGCAACGATGCGTTGGGATACCGAATTGACACCAGAGGTGCTTAAAGTTGTTGTCGTTAAGCCGGAAGACTTATCAATTCAAGGGCTGCACACCTACAGTTTGTATTTAGTGGAGCAGGGTTTAAATGCAAAAAAATACCTCCTTGCCTATTGGAAAAAAATACTGCAACCCTTGGCGACGGTGGTGATGGTGTTAGTGGCGCTGTCCTGTATTTTCGGTCCACTTCGCTCGGTTACTATGGGTTTTCGTATATTTTCGGGTGTGATTTTGGGGTTGCTCTTTAAATATGTCGAAGATTTTTTGGGCCCAGCTAGTATCGTATTTGGGTTTGATCCGATCTTCGCAAGCCTGATTCCCATTTTGCTTTTTTTCGTGCTTGCCTTGGTGCTGTTAAAAAGAGTTGGGTAATATCTTGGTTAGAGTAGGAAATGGCTTACACATAATTCTTGTAATTGCTTACTTTTGTTGAGTGGCGTTTGTCAAAAAATTAATCACAATTGAGCATCGATTAAGCGACGCAAAATAATTTTTGCGAAAAGCTCATTGACTATTTTTATAATAAAATATGTATAATTAAAACAATAAGTTAAAAAAAGAAGAAGGTTATGTATTTTAGAGAGGACTCTCAAGCTGCGGCGGAATTGCTAAAGCAAGCTATCCCACTGATGGTGCAACGCAAAATCCCTACTAATCCCTGTAACTTCGCCCTCTGGTACGCTTACGCTGCCAATAAAGATAAAAATTTGAAGCAGGCGTTAGATTCTAGCTTCTCAAACAATGCTCAGTATGCACCCGAGAAGAGCGAAGAACTATTTTTTGATTATTTTGTTAAATCCTACATGCCTGGTCACGAAACGGCGCAGGATGCGATGGTGACGTTGTTAACAAATTTATTTGAGAGTACGAAACGGACAGCCGATGGCACTCGTGAATATGGTACAGCTCTGCAAAAAGGGCTAAATGATTTAAAAAATGAGACGGATCCGAAGGAAATGGAAAAAACGCTGGTCTCGCTGATGCAAGATACGGAAACAGTCGATCATTTAACACGACAGTTTAGTAAAGAGATAGACTCCGCGAAGCAAGAAATCGAATCACTGAAGCAACAATTGAAAGATACCGAAAAAAGTGCTTTTGTTGATAGCCTTACAAAAATTGGCAATCGCCGTGCTTTTGATAGGGCATTAGTCGGGGCAATGACCGATTCGGATACAAGGTTGAGCCTATTATTAATCGACCTTGACCATTTTAAGAAATGTAATGACACCTATGGGCATTTAACGGGAGACCGGATTCTGACAGGAATAGGGCAGCTGTTAGATTCCTTTAAGGCCGAGCACATTCAAGTGGCTCGCTATGGCGGGGAAGAATTTGCGGTAATCGTAACGCAAAAAACACTGGAGGAAGCCAGTCATTTGGCTGAAATGATTCGCGCCAGGATAGAGAAAATTCGGATTAAACAACTGGACGAATATATTGATAATATCAGCGCATCAATAGGTGTCGCTCAGTTGCAGCCTGGCGAAACGAGAGAAAATTTGATCCATCGCGCCGATCAGGCACTTTATAGCGCTAAACAAAATGGTCGGAATCAGGTTAAGCTTGCCGATTAAGAGCGGGGTTGATGTGTAATTAGAGTCATCGCTGGTCGATCTGTGGCGTAACGATAACTAATTTCGTATCCGACCAGCGGTCATGCCAAGCTAACCTGTCCTTATCGAATATCGCCCACCAATAGCCTAAACCCAAGCAAGCCCATGACACGGCAGCACCTATTAGGCGTATTGCGCTTTGTTTGAGGCTCACCGGACTTTCGTCGATGGAAACGAGTTTAATTTTCCATGTCTGCATCCCCAGAGTTTGGCCATTACTCATCCAAAATTTTGTAAAAAATACAAAAATTAGAACGGGTAAGAGCAAAGGCAGCAGGGGTGACTCGATTATCTGATTATTATTAATAAACATCAGCAGTCCGCCAGTCATCATCCAAAGAGCGGTGATTAATAGGGCGTCGTATAAAATGGCAGCTAAACGCCGCATTAAGCTAGGACTGATTAATTCATTAGTTGCGTTCAAAGGGTAATCCACTATCTGTTAGATGCGATAATTCTAACAAAACAGCATATGGTTAGCGCAACTAACTTGCTAGGTTAGATCAATAATTGCTCAACCGCGCACAGCAATTCTTTGATTTCATGCGATTTCATATGGCTATTCGCGCCGAAACTAAATTGTACGCCGTAGCGGTATTTGCCAGCTTGTCGTCTGGCGTTATGTATGACCGCAACAAGGGCATGAATTGAAAAATTACCTATTTTGAGGTTGATTAGTACTTCTTCATGGATGTTGAGATGGATGTTGCTAGCGAACGCCATGCCATGCTGATTAAAGTTAAGCCACTCTACTGCTTCGCCTTTGATAAATTCGCGCAGTAGACTGCGACGCTTTACCCAAACCTGCATGGCTCCTTCGTTATAGCGCACATACTTTCGGCGTTCTCTATAACTTGCGATGGGTTCAATTTGTTTTTCGGGTGGTATCATTTGTCTGGAAAATACAAAGCTCAGGCTTAATACTATTGAATAAGTATAGTTCAATTTTATAAATACATAGGAAAAACTGGTATTTCAGGTAGCCAAATTGCCACTTGATTTGAATACGGAATTTGCGATTAAAACTCAGGTGTAAGTAACCGGAGATAATCTCTCAAGCTGCGGCTTAGAGTGCCGATAAGAATGTTACCCTCAGCTTGCCGGATCAATCGTGAAATTAGCAATTACCGACAACCTTTCAGCAAGTCTTGCGCAACCGCTTCAGCATGCTGCTCAAACGACCAATGGGGCGCAGTTTGCCTTAATGTTGAGTCTGATTTTTGAGGCTAAAGCAGGAGCAACAATCTCGCCAACCCAGGAAAGTAACGCTCCCCTGGCTATTAGTCGATTTGCCCCGGTGCACATCGAGCACTCCCTCTCCCGTGCACTAGCGAGCGGTAATGCGGCAGCATTTAACCTGTATAACTGCCTTTATCTGGAGTGCCCGACTGGTGATGAGACAAACTTAGAAAAGCCGACACAGACCGAAGAGTTTCCAGCAGCTTTTGATCGTCGTGGTCGTGGCGAGGAAATGCTCAAGGAAATCGAGCAATCCAAACAGCACACAGGCTATATGAAAGCCAGCTAAGGCCTGAATAGACCTGCTGGATGAGTTGGCTATAGGTGAAGTGCTGCCATTATTCTTTAAATCAAACTGAAGCTATTAGTCATTACCGAAAAAAAACGACAATTTATGATAGGCATATAAATGTCGATTTTGTTTTCAATAAGTTGCTGGCGTCGCAATTGTTGCGGAAAAAATAAACTCTGGCCCGATAATAATTATTACAAGCCATAGGCTTCTGAATTTACTGTTATGTGTCAGCACATAAGGAGAGTTGGGTGGAACTAAAAGATTTCATTAAAATACATTGGTTCAAATTGTTGATGGTGTAATTGAAGCTGAGCAAGAGTTAGAACAAAAAGGCGCCACAGTTAACCCTGTCGGTGGCTATTTTGATCAGAAGCAAGTGGCTCTTCATCATTAACGGGGGACACCGGCATTCATTAAACTGATTTTGCGACAATCAATTTAATGGAGAACACCGATGTCCCACGCAGGAAACATTATAGGCCTACCTGGCCTAGAGATTGAACGGGTAGCCCGAAATCAAGGCATAGAGGTGTGGGCAAAGCCCACTCGCAGGCCGTTGTGTCAGCATTGCCACGGCAATCATTTGAAGATTAAAGCTACTCATCGCCGGACAGTAAAGCACACTCGCCAGGGTAACCAGGTGATGACCTTGCACCTGCGGGTGCCCAAATACCATTGTCCGTGTTGTGGTAGATACTTCCGTCATGCCTTTCCCGGAATTCGCCCTCGTTTTCGTGCGTCTGAAGCCTATCGGCTGGAAGTTTTTGAAGCGCATGATGGTGGTATTACTCAGCGAAAACTGTCCCGAACACACCATATCAGTCCGGCGACGGTTGAGCGGTGGTATCAGCACCATATTGGCCAGAAGTGCTCCGAGATGAGCCATCGGCCCTGTCCTCGGGTGTTAGGCATTGATGAACACTTTTTTACCCGCAAGCAAGGCTACGCGACCACCTTCGTGGATCTGAAGAATCACAAGGTGTTCGATGTGAAGCTGGGACGATCAGAATCCAGCTTACGCCGCTACTTACGGGCACTGGAGGGGCGCGATAAGGTGCAGGTGGTGGTAATGGATATGTCCGAAACCTATCGCCGTATTGCCAAACGTTACTTCCCCGAAGCAACCATTGTGGCCGACCGGTTTCACGTTGTAAGACTAATCAATCAACACTTCTTAAAGGTGTGGCAACAATACGATCCAGAGGGCCGAAAGAACCGCGGATTAATCAGTCTGATGCGCCGGCATCAATGGCATTTAAGCGATGAGCAACACGCAAACCTTATGGTTTATCTCGCTGAATATCCGGTTTTACAAACGCTGTATGTCGTCAAACAAAAACTGATTCGTTTGATGCTTTTGAAAACGCTAACCGCTCAACGAGCAAAAAAGAAATTACCGCGCTATGTGAAGCTTCTAGAACAACTACAAGACAGCCCCTTACGGGCGTTGGCTCGGACATTAAAGTCTTGGATGGGGCCGATCATTGCCATGTGGCGATTCAGTAAAAGCAATGGCATAACCGAAGGGTTCCACAACAAGATGGAAATGATCTCGAGACGAGCGTATGGTTTTAGAAACTTTGAGAATTACCGATTAAGAGTGCTGGCCCACTGCGGGTGGGATGGTATTATCAACCGGGTTTGATGAGTGCTATCCCCCGATAATGGGGTAGAGCCCTCAAAGTGGAACAATCAGGTTGTACACTTGAATAGAAGAAATGACACTGAAGCCGCCTAAACAGCGCTCTAAGCGGGTTTAGGTTAAGGTTGGTACCAGAGGCCGGACTCGAACCGGCACGCTTTTAAGGGCGGTGGATTTTGAATTCACTCTTTATACTCATTTCTCGACGTTGAATAACGTTCCGCGAAGTAGATTAAAGCTCTCTATGTTGTTGATATAAAAGGCTTTGTATCTATATTCTGTCTGCGGTAGGCAATTCTGGTGTTACTCAAGATTTCTCTTGGGATGCAAAAATTACTTCCATTTGCATCCCAGATGCATCCCAGATTTTGCCGGTGAGGATGAACATAAGGGGATCTCATGGGAGCTATATCTGACAACCGAATCAAGTTCAATAAACCGAATCTGAAAGCCATCGAGAATCGTATTAATCGAGGAGAGTTTACCAAAGAAACCTACATTTATGATGCGGATAGTCATCTGGCTGTTCGAGCAAGGCCTGGCCGTTCCTATATTGATAGTGTTTTTTGTATGTATGCTCGTATTCGAGTTCGTGGTGAATGTAAGAGTCGGATGTATAAACGCCAAATAATGAGGGTCGGGGAAGCTCGTAATGCTGAGATCACCATTTCAGAACTACGGCAGAAGGTTGATAGCTTATTTTTGGAAATTCAGGAGGGCCGGGACCCTCAAGTAATAGCTCAAAAAGAAGCTGCAAAACAGGCTGATAATCAAGGCCTGATAGAGGCAAGGCGCTCATTTAAAGATATGATCTACGGAACACCGGTTGATGAAAGTGATGAATGCCTGCCAGATGGATTTATTGCCGAGAGGCGACCAGGTCAGCGTTATTTAGTGGATATCAGAAATAAATGCGAGGTTCTCTTAGTTGACCTGTTAGACCTGCCATTACACAGTATTTCGCCAGAGCAGGTAAAAACTGTTTATCTCCAGAAAGTAGGTCGTGGTAAAACTCAGCTCGATTGCGCTATGCGTATTCTTAGGTCGATTTGGAATTGGGCGCAGACCAAATACGATGATTCGGATCTCTTTATCCGAAACCCGGTTAGCCGTGCAATGAAGCAACTGGGTGTAAATATTAATCGTACCAATCGCTGTACTGGTCGGTTAGATGATGCTGATTTTAAGCCATATCTGAAGTCTGTCTTAGCACTTCGAGAGCATGATCATACATCCGCTTATCGTAATGGCCGTGATGCATTGTTATTCATGTTATTTTCCGGTGTAAGACGAACTGGGACGATGACTGTCCGAATGGAGGGAATTGATCTCAATAGATTAGTGTTCAACATTATTAAAAAAGGGGGCGACCAAGTAGAGCTACCCCTAAATACAGTGACCGCGGCAATCGTTCGTAACCGTCAAGATTATTTGCCTGAAGACACTGAGTACTTGTTCCCTGGCATGGGAGGGCGAGGATATTACAGAGATACCAAGGCAGTCCGTGATATCGTTAAAAACCAAACGGGTATATCTGTTACCAATCATGACCTCCGACGAACGTATAAATCTATTGGGACGGAACTAGACATTAATTCCGTACTTGTAGATGAGTTACTGAGTCACGCAAGGGAGGGTGTTGATGCTCACTATATTCACCCGTCTATGACAAGGCTTCGAGATGCTAGTCAGAAAATTGCTGACTACATGGTTAAACAAGCAGGGTTTGATTTGATCGACGAACTCACGAGCCGCTGGTAGCAACGTAAGGTTATAAAGTTCTAAATGTAAATTTCGTTAGATGAGATTTTGGTGCTCAATTCTTTGAATTCAAGAACGTCTGATTCGAGATAGAATACATGGCGAAATCGCTTTCTCCAGGTTAATTCGGGGTGTTCATGAGTGCAGCGCCATTTTCTCAGTGTGCTGGGTGATAAGCCAAGTAGCGAAGCCGCTTCTTTGGTTGTGAGTTCACGATCATTATTAGCTGCTGCGATGTCATCCATGTTTTGATGTCCGATAGAGTCAAAAGCTCATATAAGCCAGGAAAAACATTAGCATTGAGCTAATTGTTCTTACAAGTCAGAATCGAATCTATCTTTTTATCAGCAAGCTAAACAAGCCTTTGTGGAGGCGGTCACTTTGTTCCGGATGGAGTCCCTGGCGTGGCAGCAGAGCCAGGTCTGATGGCTTTATCTCTGGACTGCTTTCGTTCCTCTATCCAATGCTCTATTTCAGCTAAATCCCAGGCCACCTTACGGCTCGTCAAAACGATGCGGCATGGAAATTCTCCGCGCTTTTCCATGTCGTAAATGGCGCGGTCCGAAAGTGGAATCATTGCCAACAATGTTTTTCGGTTGATCAAGGTAGTTATTTTTTTACTGTTGTTTGTGCTGATCACTGGTTAGTCCTTATGTGGGTAGGAGTCTTATTCTACGATCAGCGTTTAGACAACTTCTCCCTTGAAGACAATGACTCCACAGATTGTCGCTTCTTCATCCACTTCGATAATGCGATTCGGCCAATCAGGGTTGAGCGCCTTCAGGTACTGCTTGCCCTCTTCAATAATTAACTGCTTGAACGTGGCTTCATTGGATTCATCGAGTCGAACAACCACGTACTTTCCGTGGTCAGGTGAAACATTGGGGTCAACAAAAATCAGGTCGCCCTCATGAAATTTGGGTTCCATACTGCTGCCGCGAACCCTAAGTACAAAGGATTCAGGACTACAGCACACCGGGCAGGGTAAAAGTTCTGAACCGTAGGCCGGCACGAAACTTTCAGAAATCTCATACCAGTTTCCCGCTTGGACCCAGGATATCAGCGGGTGGAGACTGCGCAAATCCGGGCCATCGTGGGCGTTGTGTTCTTTTTGTCTTGCCCCGTCCGCATGGGGGGTATCCATCCATCCTTGGTCTTTATTCATGGCCTTTTCCAGTTTCTCCGCCAGCTCATCTCCGATAGAGCGGGGCGTTCCTTTTTTGGTGGGGAGCTGGTTGCGCACCTGGCTGAGGTAGGAGCTATTGGTCCCGGCCGCGCGCGCCAACTTGGCAGCTGAGCCCGCTTCGGCAATCAGAACTTCAAGATTGTGGAGCCGGATCTGGTTAAGTTTTAGCGTCATGCGAAACACTTTAGCATGATTTTTAGCAGAGTGATAAACAAAAAGCGGTGATTGAGCGTTGTTCAATGATTCGCACGGTGCTAATGTTTCTGCGCATGGAGCTAAAGGATTTCCTCAAGATGGCAACCAAGCGGGAGCGGGCCGACGTCGCTGCGGCGTGTGGCGACTCAGTCTCCTACTTGTATCAGATTGCCGGCCAGCATCGATATGCCAGTCCATTGATGGCGACGCAAATCGAGCATTACACCCGTACTGTGGCGGACCTTTCGGATGGTCGACTGGAGCCTGTGCCTCGGGCGAGCATGGTTCGACATCCAGAGATTTTCTACGGCGTCGTGCCTGAATCGGGTGCACAAGAAGCAGGTGGCAACGATGACGCCTGAGAGATCGCCATCCGCCCACGAGATCACCCGTGTAGACGTCACTCGTATCCACCATTACTCCCGCAATCCCCGTCGGCAGCAGAACCCTGAATACGATCGAATAAAGGCGTCGATCCAGGCTGAAGGCCTGGATCAACCATTGGTGCTATCACAGGAGCCGGGGGCTGCTGATTATGTGCTCCACAGTGGCGGCAATACACGGCTGAGGATACTGAAGGAGCTTTTGGACGAAACCGGCGATGAGCGATTTCGCTGGATCGATTGCGTCGTCAAGCCCTGGTCGCAGGAGTCCAATGTACTTTTTGCCCACCTCCGGGAAAACGAATTGCGCGGCGGTTTGCCTTTCATCGATAAAGCGTTGGCCGTATTCGAAGCAAAGTCTCTCCTCGAAAGCGAGATGGGGGTTGAGAGCCTGTCTCAGCGCCAACTGGAAGAGTTGTTCAGAGAGCGAGGTTTCGGGCTCAGCCACAGCATGATTTCCAAAATGGGATATGCCGTTGAGACCTTGTGGCCATTGATGCCAAAAGCCTTAGCTGCCGGATTGGGTCGACCACAGGTGGAAAAGATCCGAGCCCTTGAACGCGCTGCCCGAGCGATCTGGGATCGTCGCCAATTGGGGGATAACACCGTCTTCGATGCGATCTTTGCCGAGTTGTGTCGCCGTCATGATGGCGCCGAATGGGACATTCAGCCACTGCGCGATGCATTGGAAAATGAGATCGCCGTGGAGTCCGAACTGAATCGCCAGGTGATTCATCTGGAGATGGAGGCACAACTATCGGGCCGCGCATTCAGCCTTCCCGCTCATACCGAAGAGGATACAGAGCCGGGGGCGGACAGGGACCCGGAACACCCGGAGCATTCCGATAGTGGGCCGTCATCGAATACGATGACATTGGAAAAACAGTCCGCTGGCATCGATTCACCGGCGAGTGGTCGCGACAAAAGCAAAGACCAACCGAACATGGCAGCTGAGTTGACCTCTGCGCCGAATTCCCAAAAAGGTGGTCAGCAAAGAAATCTTGAGGTTTTGCGGAGCCAGTTGTGGGACTGCGCAGTAACCCTGGCGACATCCCACGGACTGCACGAGACAGTCATTCATCTGCCGGATCAGGGCTTGGGCTTTCTGCTGATTGATGTGCCTTCACCGGAGCTGCGGGAATCCCTTGACCAGGACATGCTGGATTTAGTGTCCGCACTCTGGTGGCAGTTGGCTGCGAGCTCAGAGTTGACCGTCGCTCCGACGGACATTGTCCTGGCCTACCTGGATAAAGACTCGCCCCTATACCAGGCCTTGGCATCCCATGATGCCGGTCTGCTCTTTGGCAGTGTCTGGACGCCTGATCCCGGCCATCTCAACAGCCAGCTCTGGCAACAACTGAACCCGCCAGACTGGCAGCGTTTGCTGCAAATGATGGAGTCCTACCGGAGCATTAAACGGTTAGCCTTCGATACCGGGGTCGAGCTTTGGGCGCAACAAGGAGGTGAAAGCGATGTCGTCCAATAAGGAAGCCGACCTCACCACCGCCGTGCTGTTGTACGCCATGCGATGTCTGGCAGAGGGGGATCAGCAGGCATTGCGCGCCATGAACTTTGGCCCCAAAGAACTGGACGCCCTGAAAGAGATGAATCTGGCCGATCTCTATCGGGCCGATGCACTGCGTGTGCACTGTCTGCAGATTGGTCTCAATCGTGATGTTTTTTGGCCGATGCTCGATCACCTGCGTCATCAGCGGGAATCTGAGGATCTGCAGCGAACATTGCTGGTCGCGGACGCACCGTTAGAGATGATGCAGCAGCTGTTTGGTGTGAGTTCTCGGGAGTACACGCGATGGCGCCGATTGTTGACGCTGGCGCCGGCCGTGGGCCGGCCTCCCGAACTGAATGAAACCGATACCCACGCGCTCTGGTATGCCTGGCAGGATAAGGTACAGGCGGATGACAAATCCACATTAACTGCAGAGGACTATCTCGACCTACAGCAACAGACAGGCATTGGATTGCGATCGATTTGGGCGCTGGTGCAGCGTTGGGAAACCTACGGCGTGGGAAGCAGTGCCGCGACGTCCGGGCGGGTTGCCGAGAATGGCTCATGAAGCGGATGCGCTGCGACCAGAAACTGTTGCTCTCGACGCTTTAATCAAGGCAACTGTTGCCAAGGTTCGTGCCCAGAGTGATCCATCGTTACCGGATGCCATGTTGTTCATGGGGAATTGGCATCAGGCCGTGCCGGCCATGGTCATCCAGGATCCGGTGTTGGAACCCGTCGATAAACTGGTATGGATGGTTATCATGCTCCATGCCAGGGAGACTGGAGGACGAACGGCGTTCCCCGATTACGATACCATTGCGGCTAAAACTAACGTTTCCTCAACCTCCACTGTCTCTCGTGCTATTGCCATTCTGCGCTTGACGCGTTGGCTAACGCTGTGTGCCAGAGTGCGTCAAAAAAGCGGCCGTTTCACCGGCAATGTCTACAGTCTTCACGATGAACCCCTGCCTCTGGTCGATGCCCTGTACCTGGATGAGTCCTACATGGCATTCGTTACCCAATCCCAGGAGCATCATCACGCCCGCGTCCGGCGCGTGGCGCAAGCTGTGTTGGAGAGTCTGGATAAGGATATTCAGGAAGGTGAGTCGTTATTAATCCGGCAGCCATATAGATATGATATAATGGCTGCATGAATGAAGACGCTCGCACCCTCCCTGCCGCGGCCCAGGAGGAAAAACGCAAACAGGCCGTACGAATGTGGAAAACCGGCAGATACACCCATCGTGAGATTGGTGAACAAGTCGGCGTCCATTACCTCACAGTCGGTCGCTGGATCAAGAAATACCAGGACGGCGGCGCAAAGGCTTTGCAGGCCCGAGCTCGGGGGCGCCGGGAAGGTTCTGGTCGGCGGATGACCCAAGAGCAGGAGGCGATGATCCAGAAACAGTTGATCGACAAGACACCCGACCAGCTGAAGTTGCGCTACGCCCTGTGGACCCGTGAAGCAGTGCAGCAACTGATTCAGCAGGTCGCGGGCTTGAAACTCGCCATCCGCACCGTGGGTGAGTATCTCAGGCGTTGGGGTTTTACCGTTCAGAAGCCGAAGAAGAAGGCCTATGAGCAGCGCCCTGCTGAGGTCCAGCGTTGGCTGGACGAAGAATACCCCTCGATTCACGCCCGAGCGAAGGCAGAGAATGCCGAAATTTACTGGGGTGATGAGACAGGTCTCAGGAACGACTGCCAGCATACACGGGGCTATGCACCAAGGGGCCAAACTCCAGTCATTCGGCTCAATGCCAAGCGGGAGTCGATCAATCTGATTTCCGCGGTGACCAACCAGGGCAAGGTGCGCTTTCGGTTCTTCGACGGCACGATGAATGCCGACCTCCTGATCGATTTCATGAAGCGGCTGATCAAGGATGCGCAGCGCAAAGTTTTCCTGATTCTCGACAACTTGCGCGTTCATCACGCCCGCAAGGTCAAGGCGTGGCTGGCTGAGCATGAGGATGAAATAGAAGTCTTCTACCTGCCGGCCTATTCGCCGGAACTGAATCCCGACGAATATCTGAACTGTGATTTGAAGGCAGGCGTTCACAAGGGGCAGCCGGCACGCAACAAGAAGGAACTCAAGGCGAAAGCATTGAACCACCTGCGGAAATTGCAAAAGCTGCCCGGGCGAGTTGCCAAATACTTTGACGCTGAGTTCATTCGCTATGCCGCATAATATCTATTTGAATGCCGGGTTAATAGGACGGAAGGAGTCAACTATTGAGCGTCGACTGCAGGCCGCCCAACAATTGTCAGTTTCCAGCGGAAACCACGGCAACAGCGGTCGTTATTTTACCTTTCACGCCGCGACCATCGGGAAACTGAAAAATTCGTCCGGGGCCTGCGCATCAGCACAATCCGTCCAGGACCAAAATTCAAAGGCGGAGGCTAAGGAACACTACAGTAGTCGTTGTAGTAGTCATTATAAAAAAACAACTACAACAACCACTACACAAAATACAAACCATCAAGAGAAAACATTTTCTGAATCCAATCCATCAGTCCCGTCGGTGACAGAGCGAGCGCTGATCTATCCGCCGCGCTTGTCGGAGAACCAGAAACACCTGGCGGACGGGTATCTTGCCATGATCGATCTTGATGATCGGCAGTTGGTGCTCGACGAACTTCAGGGTCGTCTGGAGTCTGAGCAAAAAGGCATGAAGCCGGTTTATGACGAGCTGCGATTCTTGCATTCGCTGTGCAAGGCGGCACAACAAGGCGAATTTGTGCCCAACCTCGGGATCAAGGTGGCCGAGGCAAGACACGATCGGGCACATCACGTCCCGCCGCCAGAAAACGAAGAACAGAAAAGTAAAGCGGCTGAAGAGCGAGCACGAAACCAAGCCTATGGGCTGGAGCAGCTGGCCAAGTTACGAGCATCATTGAATATGGACAAATAGCGCTGCCGCCCGTTGTCACACACGATGTGACATCTCTCTGTCGTTACTTCCCCGCACTGCTTCCACTGGAACCATCTGATCGCAACAACACAAAACACTGCACCAGTCGGATGGATATTCCGTGGTGCCATTTTCCCATTCGTGGATTCATAGCACGTCAGAGTTGATCTTGAAGGGAATGACGCAAATGAATTCAGACGCAGAGCAGTCACACGAGAGTACAGCCGAAAATCAAAACGAGTCAGTGCCAGGCGCCCTGCAGGGTGAAGTCTGGTTGACGATTCAGACCTATCAGGCCCAGAGCCTGATCCGCGGCCGCCGTGCAGCCGATGGCAAGCCTGCCATTATGGGATTGATCGGTTTTGCAGATCGGCTGAAGTCGCTATGGCAGGCCGTCCGCTTCGACGACCCTTATGCCGACTGGTGGTTGCTCAAAGTGGAAGAGGGCGTTGCCGATATCCGAGCACAGCTGCAGGGATTGCAGCAAAGGATGGACGCCCTTATCACTGAATCCAACAGTGCGCTCGAATTCACCGTCGCACAATCGAGTCGACCACAGCGCGTATCGTTACAGTTCGCCAATCCCTACGCCTTCCGCGCTGCACAGTTGCTGGGTGAGTACGACCGGTTGATGTGCGCAGACATGACGTTGCATCACTTAGGTCTCGACATGCCCACTGACCTCATTGAGCAGGTGTCGGCTAGTGGGCGATGGGTGCGCCGGGTGTTTGCGTTGCCCCAGGGGTATCACTGCCTGGACGTTCGTCGCTCCGATATCCGGCAAGGAACACCGGCAGCCATCAAAGCGAGAGAGCGGATGGGCGAGATTCCCCAGGACATCCTCAATGGTGAGCGGTTGCCGTCTCTGCGTCCCCTGGCATTTCAACAGCTGAATAACAACGCCATCGCAGATTCTGACGAGGGCTGAACGCCGTGGCCACCAGCACGCTTCAGCAGCTTGTCATCTCGCTCGATACGCGAATTCCACTCGAAGCGATGGTGCTTCAGCGTTTACGCCGCCTGCCTAACAGCAGACAAAACGAGTGGTTGCGGCAGCTGTTGCTGGTGGGATTTCGAAGCGAGTGTCAGGCCATCAGATCTGAGCAAGCGCTGCCGGCACACACAATTCCTATGAGCCAGCCGTGTACATCCACCCAGATAAACGGAAGTCGCGGATCGGGTTCCGTCCAGCCGCGAACAACCGAGACGATGGTCGATCACGCTGCGCGGTCACCTGGCAGCTCACACAACAGCGAACGCGCCAGGCTTGCTCCCCCAAACGACACCAGAAAACCCTTTACGCACCTGAGACGAGTGATCGGTGAGTAAAGACAGCTAACCCCGATATCAGGAATCGCACCATGACAGAACTGACCGATGAGAAATTTTCTGACGAAGACAAACCTCCCGTGACCACTAATCCCATGGCGGTGGGACAGGTGGGTCTCGATGACGGCTATGCCTATACCAAAGTGGCGTTACCGGATGGTCGCCTCCTGGCGGTGCCTTCGCGGGCACGCATGGGATCGGCCGGTGTCACCTGGATACGGGATGAGGAACAGAAAATTTTTGAGTACGAAACCGGTGGCAGTGTGTATTCCGTCGGTGCGGTCGATGGTGAGCCCACCCAATTCGATGAATACCCTGGCTCGGCCCTGAATCGGGTGATCGTCCAGCATGCACTGCAACAGGCGGGTTTGTCGGGCCGATCCGTCCATGTGGTGACGGGGTTGCCGGTCTCCGCCTTTTACCGCAACGATGGTCAGCAACGACGACAAGCGATCCAGGCCAAAAGGGATGGTTTGAAATTGGCGGTTGAGCCTGTTGTTGCCAGAAAAGCATCGCAAAGGTCAGCGCAACAGGGGCTCCTAAAGGTGAGCATCGCCTTTCATGAAGTTATTCCGGAGGCGCTGGCTGCCTGGTACGACTATGTGATTGTTATGACCGATGATGATGGTGTGACGTTGGACGCGGATCGCGTCAACGCGCCCATCGCCATTGTCGATATCGGTGGCCGCACCACGGATTATGTAGTGGTTCAGGACCAGGGCATTGTGCACGGTTCCTCCGGCTCTCTGAATCGCGGCATGCTGAACGTCAAGATTCGCGTGGCGAACCGTATACAGGAACAGTTCGATATCAACGAGCTCGGCGAGCAGAGTATCAGTCGGGCCGTCGATACACATCGGTTGCGCCTGCATGGCAAGGATCACGATGTCTCGGCCATGGTGGCGGAAGCAAAACGCGAGTTGGTGGAGCGACTCTATACCGAAACCCGCCGCAAGCTTGGACTCGGTGTGGAGTTGGATCGTGTGCTGTTCGTCGGCGGTGGCAGTGCTGCGTTAGCCGCTGATATTGCCAACTGGTTTCCCAATCAAATTATGGCCGACCATGCCGCTTTTGCTAACGCAAGGGGCATGCTCAAGTACCTGCAGTTTGTCTGCGACGCCCCGGTGAGGGAGGGG